>NZ_LMCL01000020.1:0-13303 GCF_001424795.1 Aminobacter sp. DSM 101952
CGGCCTGCTGCTCGACGGCAAGGCGGGCGCACGAGGGGCACTCCTGGTTCGCTCAATCGGTGCGCTGGCGGCGATCGTGGGTGTCGGCGTGGTGACCGGCCTTGGCTAAGAGGCCTTTTGCCGCAGCTTGAACTAGCGGCGCACAATAAGCAACGGAGGTACCGAGATGACGGTGACAGTTCCACTATATCAGGCCCGACCAGTGGGCTTCCCGCCAAACAGTATGCCTGGCGCTGGCAGGAAGGCCGCCTCGGTTCCTTTGCAACAGGAGCCACATGTCGTTCGTGTGCCCGGGGGGAACGAACTGCAGGCCGCGATCGGCCGGGAAGTGCGGGCCCGTCGCAAACGTAACGGTATGACGGCAACCGAGCTTGCCTCTGCCGCAAACATCTCGGTCGGCATGATGTCGAAGATCGAAAACGGCGTCATCTCCGCTTCGCTTTCGACACTGCAGGCTTTGTCGCGGGAGCTCGGCGTGCCGATGACCGCCCTGTTCAAAAGCTTCGAGGAAGAGCGGGGCGCGCTCTTCGTCAGGGCGGGGACGGGGGTCGAGGTGGAACGGCGCGGTACGCGGGCTGGCCATCAGTACAATCTCCTCGGCTATATCGGCTCCGGCTCCAGCCCGGTGTCGGTCGAACCTTATCTCATCACCCTGACCAGCCACACCGACACCTTCCCGCTGTTCCAGCACGCGGGCATAGAATTCCTCTACCTGCTTGAGGGCGAGATCACCTATCGCCATGGCTCCACGCTTTATCACATGGGCCCTGGCGATAGCCTTTTCTTCGAGGCCGACACGCCGCACGGCCCCGAGCAGCTGACAAAGCTGCCGATAAGGTTCCTCTCCATCATCTCCTATCACCTTGGGGATAGTGAGGACTGATTTTATTCCTGACGGACTGAAGCTCGGAACGCGGCACCGGTCGATCCAAACCAGCCACGAACGGGTACTGGCAAAATATTGACGGTCATATCCGCGACCTTTCCCGTCATGCGGCAGATGTCTGGGATCTGTCGCAAATTCTGATCAAAGCCAGTGAAATCCTCCGCGGCTATGCTCATGCAGCGAGGATCTCAAACTGCTCGGCGAGCGATGGTGTTGGATCCATAGCATGGAGCGGATCTGGCGCTTGATGCGCCTATGATCCTGTTCGCTTCCGTCGCGAACGATGAAGCGCCTGGCCGCCACAAGGTCACGAAGTTCGCTGAAGTGGAACTCGACGGTATCGTCCAATCTGTCGATGGCGCGGTACTGATACATCCATCGATCGCGAACTTTCACATAGGTGCCTCGGCATGCCACTTGCCTGTCACGGAACGCTTGCGGCAATTGAACCGCTCCTACAACAGGGGGGAAGCGAACATCCAGCGGTGGATCGTGGAATGGTCGACGCGAATGCCAGGCCCAGCCATTATCTCTTCCAGATTGCGCAGGCAAAAAATTGCAGGCCTGGTACCGGCGCACACATCTCTGGTCTTTGGGAGTTGCGTTCACTAGGTCAAACAGCCGATCGGTCCCTAAGCAGGGTCAGCAGCGCCGGATTGATATATAGACTTTCCCGGCCGACCTTCATCTGCTCAAGCAGCCCATGCTCGGATAAGGCTTGGAGATAGGTCGACGCCGCTTGTCGCTTTGCAATGCCGGCCGTGACCAAATCGCTGATCCGACAATAGGGGTTCACAAAGATCACCTCGGCGAGTTCGCGCGAATAGATCTTGGGCAATTCGTTGCGGATGCGTTCGGCGGTCTGATCAAGCAGATTGCGGATCGCGCCAATGCGCGCGGTGGACCAGATAGCCGTCTCGCGCATCGCTTCGAGCATATACAAGATCCATCGCTCCCAGGCTCCATCGGTCGTGACGGCGAGAAGTCCTTCATAATAGGCACGCTTGTTGGCAATGATGTACCGGCTCAGATAGAGTACCGGGATGTCCAATAATCCCTTGTCGACGAGATAGAGGAGGTTGAGGATGCGACCGGTTCGACCGTTGCCGTCGACAAATGGATGAATAGCCTCGAATTGGTAGTGCATAATGGCCAGTCGGATGAGCGGATCGATGTCTTCGGCTTCGTGGATGAAGCGCTCCCAGTTGGCTAGTTTGTCCTGCAGCAGAATTTGCCCCTCCGGCGGAGTATAAATGACGGCGCCGGTGGCGTCGTTCATCAGAGCCGTTCCCGGCGTCGCCCGAATATCCAAATCGACACCCTTGATCGTGCTGCAGACGGCGATCGCCGTCGACGTCGACACGGGGCAGCGCCGCAGCATATCAAAGCCTTCGCTCAGCGCGGTGCGATAGCGCAGCGCTTCTTTGGTCGCCGGATCGGCCTGCGCGCCAGTTTCGTTTGCGAAGCGGAACAGTTTGTCAGTCGTCGTGACAATGTTCTCGATTTCCGAACTGGCCTGGGCTTCCAGAAGGGGAATGGAGTTAATCAGGACGGCCTGGTTTGGAATGAGCCGTCCTGATATCTTGAGCTCAGCTAGGGCTGCGCGTGCGTCAATGCAGGCTTTTAGAACAGCCTTAGTCTCAATATCTGCAAGTGGGGGTAGGAGCGGGAGATCATTGTAGGGAACATCTGGCCGAAACGCCATGTCGATCAACTCCGCTTCAATCTACACGTCGCTCGTTTATGTCGTTGGCATCGACACGTCCGAATAACATGTCGACAAAATTAGGATATATCGACGCGTCCAAAAGTGGTCAATGATCTTTGCCGGCTTTTCGTAACTGGTTGAGGGGAGTGCCGCCGTACGAAATGCGAGGCCCATTCGCTTCGTCAGCGGCGAAATGCAACACAACCCCTCAAGGCCTCGCGCCGGTCATGGAAACCGAAAATCGCCGCTGACTGTCCGAAAGTATCGCCCTTGATGCCGACAGACCGGCACCTACACTTGGCTCGCGGGATGGGTGAAGGCTTTCGGTCGCTCAGATTTCCGACTCGGTCCCGTCAATGAGCGGCCGAGACGATGGAAAGGCAGACCGAAGTGCGTCGATAACTGCGCGTATTGGCGCTGCATCCTTCAGATCGGTGTGAACAACTAGCCAGACGTCACGGAGTACAGGGTTTATATCTGGGTATATCCTAATTATCCCGCCTTCATTTCCCGTCAGAAAACTCGGCAACATGGCGATTCCGGCCCCCGCTCGAACTGCGGCAAGCTGCAATTCTATAGTACTGGCGAGGAGTGTGAAACGGCGTCCCGCCGCCAGACTTTCAAGTGCATGTTGTTGAACTGCCTGATCGATCAGATGACCATAACCAATGAAGCACCAATCGGATTCGGCTGTTTCCTGAAGATACGTGGCGCTGGCATAGGGTTCGAACTCGATCTGTCCGAGCCTCACGATGGTAAGATCTCCCTGCTCCGGACGGCTCAGACGAAGCGCGATATCCGCTTCTCGTCTTTCCAGAGAAGCGTTGCGTATCTCCCCAATAATGTTGAGTTTCAAGCCAGAATGCCGTTGTTGAAGTGCAACTAGATGAGGCATTAGAACTGCGGCGGCGAAAGCCGGAGGAACGCTTATCGTCACTTGTCCTTTTGGCTCCGATTGCACACCGCCGGCCACGCGCTGAATCTCCAGCGCCCCCACTTCCATTCTGGCAACAATGTTAAAGATACGATGACCTTCTGAAGTGAGTGTAATGCGCCGACCGCGCCGATCGACAAGTTTGAGTCCCAGGCTTTTCTCAAGCGCGGCCACACGACGAGCGACGGTGGCATGCTCCACTCCGAGCAGCCGAGCCGCCCCAGATAGGCTGCCGCTATTTGCTAGCGCTGCGAAATGCTGGAGATGCTCCCAGTCCATCCGTTAATTCTTTCACATTTGATACGAGAAAAAAGACAATTTTCTAACGCACTCGACAATAGTATTGATCGTATCAATGTCGATGACGTTGTTCTCGCGGCTCATTGGCGAACCGTTGTACGTCGCTTTCTGAACTTTCATTCAATTTGATCAGCCTTCGGTTCTCATCTCGATCACAGAATTATCGAGGCCGCCGTCATTGAGTGATGGATTAAGATAACTGTAATTCCCTAATAAATATCATTATGTGGGGTATTAAATCTAGTATGTCAAACGTCTTCGCGAAGATCATAGGTGATCTCGCCTAGTTAATCGCGTTGGTCAATGGCATATAAGGAATTCAAGTCATGAGCAATTCTATGCGGATTACCATTATCGGCGCGGGTATCGGCGGACTTAGTGCCGCGGTCGCATTGCGTGATATTGGAGCGGATGTCACCGTCATCGAGCGGACGCCGGAGTTCCGCGTCGTCGGGGCCGGCATTTGCATGTGGCCGAATGGAGCGCGTGCGTTGCACGCTTTAGGAATTGCTGAAAAACTTGAGGCTACAAGCCCTATTTTACGTCAAATCTGCTATCGTGACCAGAACGGGAGGATCCTACGCGAACTTTCGGTCGATGATCTTACCAAGCGCGTTGGTCAACGTCCCTTTCCACTCGCTCGATCGGATTTGCACGCAGCCTTGCTATCGCGGCTTGAACCGAACACGGTGCGGCTCGGAAGAATCTGCGTTGATGTCCAGCAGGACGATAGCAGTGTGCGTGTCACTCTTGACGACGGCAACACCATCGAATCCGATGTGCTGGTGGGCGCGGACGGTATCCGCTCCGTAGTTCGACAGTATGTCACTGGTGGCTCGCCCAGGATGCCTTATCACTTCACAAGTTGGGTTGGCCTGGTGCAGTCTGAACTGAACACTACACCGAATGATACTTTCACCATCCATGTTCAGGATTCCAAGCGCGTTGGTCTCCTGCCTGTGGGAGACGGTAGGACCTACTTCTTTTGTGACGCCGTCTCTGACAGCGAGGATATTGGTGAAAGCCCACTGGCAGAGCTACAACGTCATTTCGTTGGCTGGCCTGTAGTAAGAATTCTGGCGGGGGCAATCGACGACAATTCCATAAGGAAACTACCTGTGCACGACCTGGATACGCTAGGGTCGTTCGTGCGCAACCGAATAGTCCTGCTTGGCGATGCTGCGCACGCCACAACGCCGACGCTGGGACAAGGTGGCGCGTTGGCGATGGAAGATTCGCTCGTTCTCGCCCGCTGTCTGGCTGAATGCCCTGACCAAGACCTCGCGCTGGCCCGCTATGATGCCGAGCGGTTGTCTCGGACACGCAAGGTGGTGTTAGCCTCCAGGGCCCGTACGGCGGCGACCCTAGGCCTTGACGGTTCATCGGCTCAAGCTTGGCAGGAGCGGCTGGTCACGAACAACAACCAAGACTTCTTAGACCAACTCGTTGAAATCCATCAGACCGGGCCGCTCGCCCTCGCCTGACCGGATGGGGGATGAAGCGCCTAACATGCGGTCGAGAGCGGCAATATTTCAGATAACCGCCCTTAAATTCATTTGAATATTGTGTGGAGTGGCTAGATGGATATCGACCAAGTGAACCGAATGAGTGAGGATGAATTCGTCCAAACATTTGGTGGGATCTTCGAGCATGCGGCCTGGGTAGCCCAAGCCGCATATGTTATGAGGCCATTCGCTACCGTTGCTGACATGCATCACTCGATGATGAGTGTTGTCTTAGGGCGGGATCGCAATGAACAGATTGGGCTGCTGCGTGGCCACCCCGAACTTGCTGGCAAAGAGGCACTCGCTGGCGAGATGACGCCTGACTCTAGCTCGGAGCAAGGACGTCTCGAGCTGGACCGTCTTTCCGCACCTGAGCTCGCAGACCTAACAGAACTCAATCGCAAATATTGGGAGAAATTTGGATTTCCCTGCATGATTTGCCTGCGATTGCATACGACCCGGGAAACCGTGTTTGCCGAGCATAAGCGGCGATTGAACAACGACCCTACCGTGGAACTTGCAAATTGCCTCGATCAAGTAGGGCAAATCACGGAGCGGCGCTTGCGTGAACGAGTTCGGGAAAGCTCAAAAGCTCGACGAGCACTTTCCACACATATTCTCGACAGTGGCAATCCAGGTGGTGCAGTTGGTTTGAAAGTAGAGTTGCAACGGTTTGCAGACGGAGGTCTCAAGACCGTTGCTAGCGTGACCACCGATTCAGTTGGTCGAGCCGAACTTCTTGATTCTTCCCAAATCCAGGTCGGCCAGTACCAAATGGTATTGCAAGCAGGCGCCTATCTGGCAAGGCGAGGCAATCCTAGTACGTTTCTCTCCGAAATTCCGGTGCTCTTCGAAATTGACGATCCTGATCGCCATTATCACATCCCAGTAATCATCGGCCGCTACGCGTATTCTGTTTATCGTGGCGGGATCCCTGCCATGGCTTCAGGCCCAACCACAGAGGATGTTCGTTGATGGCCGGCCTAACACTTCACGTTCTCGATCTAATGAACGGCGTACCCGGCGGTGGCATGCGCATTGATCTTGCTCGGGTAGATGGTGGGGAAAGGCGCGCCATGCAAACGCTCTTTACCAATGCGGAGGGGCGTACAGATGAGCCTGTCATGTCCGCAGTGGAAATGTCCCTCGGATGCTTCGAGCTTGTATTTCACGTGCGAGACTACTTCAGCCGCAACGGGGCAAATGCGACTTTTTTCGATCGTGTACCTGTCCGGTTTAAGATTGAAAGCCTGAAAGTGCACTACCACGTCCCGCTGCTTGTATCGCCGTGGGGCTATCAAAGTTACATGGGAACGTAAAGTTCCTTAGATTGTGAAAAGGCAGCTTTAAAGGAATGGAGTTCACAATTCTGTTCACAGTGGTAAGCAGACAAGGTAATTATAATGACAAGTCTACAACAAGTATAATTGCAGTTAAGCAACTGATTCTGCAATAAGGTACTTTACCGGATGGACATTGTTCATTATTGTTACCTAATAGGCCTTTGCGGAGATTTCGATAGTTGGTGTCGATTTCGGGCGCTAGCCAAGCGCAGAGTTGGAAGGATATAGGCGCAGTGCCCGACGATCCGCACGGGTTCATGCGTGGCGATATCTACACGTCTGGGAGGGACGATGGAGCCGCTGCTCAAGGTTGAAAAAGTCACAAAGCGATTTCATCAGGTCGTCGCCAACGATGAGGTCAGCTTTGAAGTGATGCCCGGCGAGGTTCACTGCCTATTAGGCGAGAATGGTGCCGGGAAGTCCACGATTGCTGAATGCATCTATGGTTTTTACACACCGGAGATGGGAACGATTTCGGTTGGGGGCAAGATTCTCGACCTTCAGTCTCCGGCAGATGCTATCCGCAATGGCATCGGAATGGTCCATCAGCATTTCGTGTTAGTTCGCAACATGACGGTGCTGGAAAACATAATGATCGGCACGGATGCCGCCGGCACTATACTGAATGTGCAATCTGCAGCCGTACGGATCCGATCTATTTGCGTCAGATATAACGTTGACATCGATCTAAATAGTAAGGTCTGGCAACTCACGGTAGGTCAGCAGCAGTGGGTCGAGATCTTGAAGGCGCTTTTTCTAGGCGCCAGGATATTGATCATGGACGAACCGACCGCGGTCCTGACGCCGCAGGAGTCACGTAGGCTTTTCAAAGTTTTCCGTGAAATGACCGACGATGGCATGGCAATTGTGCTCATCAGCCACAAGCTGGACGAGGTCATGCAATCCGACCGTGTCACGGTACTGCGAAAAGGAAAAAAAGTCGGAACCGTTGTTACAAAGGAAACCTCTAAATCAGAACTGACGAACTTGATGATCGGCCGTGACGTTGATCGCAATGTATCGCGGAAGCGCGGTGGTGTTGGTTTGCCAATGCTTGTGGTCTCGGGTCTGTGTGCTCGTAATGATTTCGGCACGGAAACTCTCAAGGGAATCGATCTGACCGTGCACAGCGGCGAAATTGTAGGTATTGCGGGTGTGGCCGGAAACGGCCAGAAAGAATTGTTCGAAACCTTGATCGGCGTGCGCAGGGCAATATCAGGCAAAATTGCACTAGACGGCGAAGATATCACGAACCATACGCCCCGCGAGGTACAGCAGGCCGGTATGGGACATGTTCCCGATGATAGATTCGCAGAAGGGCTTGTGCCCGATTTTGATCTCCAGTCCAATCTGATACTTGGAGCGCAACGGGATAAACCGTTCGCCAGGCGAGGCTTTCTGCAGGCCGATTACATTCGGAAGTTCGCCAAGAACGCGATCAACGAGTTCTCGATAAAGGCACCATCAGTCCAGACAATTTGTCGGACGCTTTCTGGCGGCAACGCACAGAAGGTGATCGTCGCAAGGGAATTCGCCCAGTCGACAAAAGTAATCTTAGCGAACCAACCGTCGCGGGGCCTCGATATCGGCGTAATCGACTATATGCACAAGCGTCTTCTTGAAAAGCGCGAACAACGATACGCGGTTCTCATCGCTTCTGAAGAACTAGAAGAACTTCTGGCGCTGTCTGACCGGATCGTAGTGATCTTTAAGGGAAGAATCGTAGGCGAATTTTCGCACGAAATGGTTGATATGGAGAGAATAGGCCTGCTTATGGCCGGCCATATTGATGAATTGCCGGTAAACTCGCCTGGGGTGTAGAGCAGTGCGTATCACTATAGAAAAACGATTGACACCGAGCCTTCTGTGGCAGGTGACTTCTATCCTCTTGGCACTATTAGTATCCGTTTTCGTAAGTGCCCTTTTGCTCATTTCGGCGAAAGCCGATCTGGCAACGTCCTTCGGTGCGTTGTGGGATGGCGCCTTTGGTGACTGGCGAGCAGTCTGGAAAACTCTCGTAAAGGCAACCCCTCTGATACTGACAGGAGTTGCGGCGGCGGTCGCATTCCGGGCGCGTATTTGGAACATCGGCGCTGAGGGGCAATTGTTTGCGGGCGCGATTGTGGCTTATGGAGCGTCACTTTGGATAGGCCATTTCCCCAGCTTAATAGCGGTGACGCTGATGTTTGTCGCGGGGGCGGCCGGCGGAGCGCTTTACGGGGGCCTGGCCGGATACATTCGCGCGCGCTTCAACGTCAACGAGGTATTGACGACCGTGATGTTGAACTATGTCATCATTTACCTGCTATCCTTTTTCTTGACTGGGCCCTGGCGCGATCCGCAGTCCTTTTCTCAACAGTCCCCTAAGGTTGTTGACGTCACCTTTCTGCCAAATCTTCTGGCTGGCACGAAACTGCACTTCGGCTTCCTGGTCGCATTGGCGGCTGCTGTTGTTGTCCACATCATAATCACCCGTACCAGTTTAGGATACGAGATCCGAGCGGTCGGGATGAACGAAAAGGCCTCGCGCTTCAAAGGTATCAATGTAGAGCGGACGGTGGTGATGGTGATGCTAATCAGCGGCGCGATCGCCGGGCTGGCTGGCGTGACAGAGGTGTTTGGTGTTCACGGTCGGATAAAACCGGACATCTCGGTAGGATTCGGCTTTACGGGGATCGTGATAGCTATTCTCGCTTCACTTAACCCAATTGCTGTGATGTTCATCGCCGTTATTTTTGGTGGCTTCGTCAATGGCGGCATTAGGCTACAGGTTGCGACCGGTGTGCCCAGCACATTAACCGATGCTATCCAGGCCATCATTCTATTGTTCTTCCTTACAGCCGCCGTTCTAGCCCGTTATGAATTCAAATTTGGATCTCACAATGAGTGAATTATTTCAAGAAACAATGCTGATCAGTATTTTTGCGGCCACGATCAGGATCGCCACGCCGTTGCTACTTGCCGCCCTTGGCGAACTGATCACTGAAAGGGCAGGGATTCTGAACTTGGGCGTTGAAGGAACGATGCTGATGGCAGCATTCGCCGGATTTGCCGGTTCCTTCGCGATGGGCAGCACCATGGCAGGTTTGCTTTGTGCGATGCTGGCTGGGGCGATGATGTCATTTCTAATGGTTTTCATGGCAGCCACGCTGAAGGTCGAACAGGTCGTGACCGGCCTAGCTCTAAATATGCTAGCGGCGGGTATGTCGCTGTATTTTTTCAAGGTCTATTTCGAGACGCTATCGATGCCTATGACAGAAGTGATGCCCTTCATTTCGGTCCCGTTTCTTTCAGAACTGCCCTATATTGGTCAGGTCTTTTTCATGCAAAAGGGCTTGACTTACTTGGCGTTCTTGCTGGTGCCCATCGTCTGGTTCTTCCTCTATCGAACTAAGTGGGGTCTAGAGATCCGCGCCCTCGGCGAAAATCCGAAGGTGATCGACACAAAAGGTATGAGTGTTACTTTACGTCAGTATGCTGCCGTTATGATCGGGGGTGTGCTTATCGGGCTGGGCGGCGCTTTCGTAACAATCGGATCAGTCGTGCGCTTCGTGCCGGACATTACTGCGGGTCGTGGCTGGCTGGCACTGGTGATTGTGATCGCCGGCAATTGGCGACCATCGGGAATATTGGTAGCCGCATTGGTATTCGCGTTCCTCGATGCGCTACAACTGCACATCCAAGGCGTCGGGGTAAATCTACCATATCAGCTATTCCTAGCTCTGCCCTACGGCGTGGCCGTGATCCTGATGATCCTGAAAAGCAGGCGCGGTAAGTCTGAGCAACCAGCCCGGCTAGGCATTCCATATTTTCGAGGCACTCGGTAGAAGCCGGCGCAGTAATACGCGATTTCGCCAGGCAAGGAACGCAGGTTCAGAACGCTTAGAATGCAATCTTTATGCTAATGCCTGACAGAAAGACCAAGAAGGAGGGTGGCATGGTTCATGGAAACGGCACCCACTGAAAGGGCCAGAGTTCATGGAAGTGACTGGCAGTTGGATGGCGCTCTACGACTGGCCGGACGAACTTCTGCTACGAAATTCTTGTTGGCGCGGCTTCCTCGGGTCAACTTGGCAAAAGGGCGCGCATCGTGATCGCTGGCAAGCTTTTGACGGTCGCCTTCCAGGTCCTGCTAGACCAGCCCCGTTCGAACGCCACAACCATGGAGAGGGAAGGCGTATCATCTCGCGATCCTGATGCTGGTTTAGCGAGCTCGAAAGCTGATGAGAACGACAGCAAGTCACGGATGGGGGCTGGTTCAGGAGCGGAGGACGGGAAAACTTGCCCTACGACGGGAGAGATTTAGCCGATCAGCCGAAAGGCCGGTCGAAACACAGCCCAGCTCAGGAAAAGGCCGCGCAAAACGAGCGCTTTCATCCCTGAGTTCTTTCATTGGAGAGCATTATGAACACAATCGTGCGTATTGCCGGCTCGGCTCTTTTGGCCATGACGTTGGTATCCCCCTCGTTAGCCGATGAACTGAAAATCGCGGCCGTTTTCCCTGACGGTGTTGAGAATGCCTGGACCAAAGCATGGCTGGACTCGCTCGAAAGAATTAAGGCTCGATCTCCTCACGGTCTGGAAATTAAGTTGGACTACACCGAGAATGTGTTCGGCAATAAAATTATGGAAGTTTTGGAGGCCTATTCGGAATCCGGCAAGTACGACATGATCTGGACGCACACTACGTCTTCCGACCAAGTCGAGGAATTGAAAGATGAGTTTCCGGACATTCTGTATGTCTCGACTGGAGGCGGTAATCGACCAGTTGGTGGAAACGGTTTCCAAGCCGACATATTGCTTCATGAAGCCTCGTATTTGGCTGGTGTCTACGCGGGGGCTGCAACCAAGTCGAACGTTCTTGGAGCCATCGGACTATTCCCGGCAGACAACGTAAACGATCAGGTCAATGCTTTCCGGGCCGGGGCAAGATCGGTCAATGAGAATGCATCACTGAAGGTCACGTTCATTGAGAGTTGGTATGATCCGCTCAAAGCTGCCGAAGCTGCCAGCGCACAGATCGCCGCAAGTGCCGATGTCATTTATCAACTCGGCGAAACCTACCAGATCTGTAAGGAGCGCAAGATCCAATGCGTTGGTAGCTATCTTGATATGTCGGACCAAGCGCCGGGCTTCGTGGCAATCAGCACGTTGGCCAAGTGGGAACCGCACCTGAACTATTTCATCGACCTAATCGTCGATCACCGCGAGAACGGCACGCCCTTTGATGCACCTCTGCGCAAAATTCAGTATGATATGTCGGCAGGTGGAAGTGATATCACTGAGCCCAGCAGCTATGTCTCGGAAGAGGCAAAAAATGCAGTTGCCAAGGCGAAGGCTCAGATTCTAGGCGGCGAGTTGAAGGTTGTGAACGACGGTTCGCTACCCGTTTCGAATTGATAAGCTCTCGCGGGAGACCAGTATCAATTCTGGGTCACGCGGTGCGTCTTGTGTCACCGAGGCGAAGTCGACGCTCTTAGCCTCGAAGCGTTGGTGGGCGTCCGACCCGATTTATCTCAGCACCGGTGGCGGTTGGTCGTCTGCGACGGAAGTAGCGATCCGGACGCGGCACCAATCGCCGCGACCGACAATTCTCGTGGCGGGCGACCGGTCCAGATACATTGTTGTCGAACACACCATTGTCCGCCAAGACGGCGTGGTCGTAAGCTGTGTTTCCGATCCAACTTCGGGAGTGTGGAACCGGAGGCTTGTGTTTTGTTTTGACCTTACGCCTGATCGGAACGGCAGCCTCGGCGACTCGAGGTGATCAATGGTGTGGGTGGCCGGGCGTCACCGGTCGAATATTCTCACCCCAGCAGTGCCTGCCTGGCTGCGCGAAGCGCGCAAACAGGCAGCTGCGGTGAAGCGGGAATCCCGGTCTCGCGCAGGCGGTGATGGCGCCGCCTGCGGAATCCGCACTAATGCGCCCAGTACGTCCGGGGAGACGGGAGCGACCCGCCGACCGAACCATGGAGCGACCGATCGCTCAATTCGCAGGTTTTGCCGGAGTCCTGTAAGTCGATGGAGCGGCTATCGGGTACCCGGCGGCAAGGGCGCCGCAATGCTCGCCTTCTGCGGAGCACTTGCGCCGGCGCTTCGCCGCACCGGCCCAGCGCCGGCGCAAGTGCTCCGGCGCATTACCTATCACGTTGAGGTCGACATCCGCGGCCCGCCGTCAGTCGCACGTCGTGCCGTGTGTCAGAAAGGGGGCCGGCCGACCTCAACCGAACTCAAGCGTAGTTGCGCCAGAAACTGGGCCTTAGCCAGAAGACCAAACTTGCCGAGGCAATCTGCTATACGCTGTCACGCTGGGAGGGGCTCGCCTGCTTCCTCGATGACGGGCGCATCGAGCTACCAACACGTCGACCCCACCCCGATCATTCGCTTGGATTGAGTTGGGGGCGGAAGTCAGGTTAAGCGATGAAAAATCCTAAGCTTCTGTTTTAACGAGGATAATTGCGATATAGAAGAGAATAAAAAATATTTTCAAAAAAATTGCATAAAGGGCGCAGCTGACGGTAGCCTTAGCCAGCAAGGAGACCTCGCGAATGAGCAGCCAGAACCCGATTTTCATTCCCGGCCCGACAAACATCCCGGATGTGTTGCGCAAGGCCGTGGACATGCCGA
>NZ_LMCL01000021.1:0-13189 GCF_001424795.1 Aminobacter sp. DSM 101952
GCCAGCGCCACCTGGCGTGAGATCGCGTTGCCGATCCAAGCCTGAAATTCAGGACAAAGAAATGATTGCGTCCTACGTCAGGTTAAGGCGACGCCACCCTGGCGACAGTTGCTACGGGAGGGTTACGACATCGCCCGCTGCACAGTCGCTCGGCTTATGAGGGCAATGGGACTGCAGGGCGTCATTCGCGGCAAACCGATCCGCACGACGATCAGCGACAAGACCGCGCCGTGTCCGCTCGACCGGGTGAACCGACACTTCTTCGCACCCGCGCCGAACATGCTCTGGCTTTCTGATTTCATCTATGTGGCGACCTGGCAGGGCTTCGTCTACGTGGCTTTTGTGATCGATGCCTTTGCTCGCCGCATCGTCGGTTGGCGGGTAAGCCGGACTGCTCATGCGGGCTTTGTGCTCGATGCCCTCGACCAGGCACTTCATGATCGGCGGCCCGTCCATCATAGCGGACTGGTTCACCATTCCGACCGCGGCTCCCAATACGTGTCCATTCGCTATTCCGAGCGGCTGGCGGAGGCAGGCATCGAGCCATCTGTCGGAAGTGTCGGCGACAGTTATGACAACGCTCTCGCCGAAACGATCAACGGTCTTTACAAGGCCGAGGTCATCCATCGACGTGGGCCGTGGCGCAACGTCGAGGCCGTAGAGTTCGCCACGCTGGAATGGGTAGATTAGTTCAACAACCGCCGCCTTCTGCAGCCCATCGGCAACGTACCGCCAGCCGAGGCCGAAGAACGATACTATGCCATGCTGGACGCACCAGCCATGGCCGCATAACTTAACCCAAACGGTCTCCGCTAAACTCGGGGCGGTTCAGTTCAGGATTGAAGATGTCGGTCAGATTTTCTCAGGTTGAGGCGTTTCGTGCCGTCATGGTCTCAGGCTCCATGACTGCCGCTGCGGAGATACTCCATACCTCGCAGCCGAATGTAAGTCGTTCGATCTCTCAACTGGAAAAAGCCACCGGCTTGCGGCTTTTCGATCGGCTGCCGGGCAAACTGGTACCCACGAATGACGGCATGTTGTTCTTCAAGGACGTGCAGCGCAGCTTTTCCGGCCTTCGGCAACTGGATGAAGCTGCCAAGCGCATCCGCCGGTTCAGTGGTGGCTCCCTTACTGTCGCGGCAATTCAGATCCTCGCCTTGGGCCTTGTCCCGCGCACGATCAAGCGTTTCGCGCAGGAATATCCTGAGACGAGCATATCGATCCATACTGGACATTCTTCGGCGGTGACCCAATGGGTCGACGACCAGACCTGTGACGTCGGCATCGTCTCACAACTGAGCGAAACCTTCGGGCTTGATTACGAGCAGCTCTACGAGGTCGACGCCGTATGCGTGATGCCCCGTGGTCACCGTCTCGAAGGCAAAGCCTGCATTGGTCCAGAGGACTTGGCCCATGAGCCTTACATATCCTTCCCGCGTAACGAATTCGGTCACTCGGCTATTGACGCCATTTTCGAGCAGGCTGGCATCAGCCGCCACATCAACCTTGAAACCTCATACAGTTCGATCACCTGCTCGCTGGTTGCCCAAGGGCTCGGCATCGCGATCGTCAATCCCTTCGCGGTACTCGATTTTCGTCACGCCGAGATCGTCACCCGCCCGTTTCTGCCGGCAATCAAGCACAACGGCTATCTGATCTTCCCAAAGGCCAGGCCCGTCGATCGGCTGGTCGCGAGCTTTGTTGCAACACTGAAGGCAACAATGTGCGACGATAGCGCCGTCCTTGCAACGCTGGGTTAGCACGGCACCTACTCCGCAGTTGCGCTATTCATTTTTCGCCCCCCATAGGAAAACGACATACACATTCGCGATCTGCCTTCCCTCAAGTCCTCATTCGCTCCGAATTTTCGCAGGAAATCGCCTTGATATGGCGGCAAGCGCTATATCTTTTTCGCATAGGCCACCCTTTGATTTCTATTTGCTTCCAGGGCAGGGCGCTCATAGCCTGCATTCTGTAAGGTCGTCGGTGGCAAACCCAGATGCTGAGGCGACGACAATCCAACTCAAAAAAAGGGGAACAAGATGAAATGCACGCCCGCGCTCATTCTGCTGGCAACGACCATTCTGAGCTCGCCCGCCGCTGCACAGGACACCCTCTATTTTGCCGGATATTCCGGTGACTTCCAGACCATGTTCGAAAAGGAGATCGTTCCCGGTTTTGAAGCGAAGAACGACGTAAAGGTGGTTTACGTCGCGGGAAATTCGAGCGAGACGATTGCCAAGCTGCAGGCCCAGAAGGGCAGCCAGGAAATCAACGTCGCGCTTGTCGACGACGGCCCGATGCATCAGGCGGTGCAGTTCGGTCTTTGCGATCCGGTTGCGGACGCCCCTGTCTATGATGATGTTTACGATGTCGCCAAAGTCTCGGTTTTCGGCGGCAAGGCGGTTGGCGTGGGTCTCATCGCCACCGGCATCACCTACAACAAGGAGCTGTTCGACAAGAACGGCTGGCCGGCGCCGACTTCATGGAACGATCTGACCGATGGAAAGTTCGCACAGCGCGTGACGTCCAATCCGATCTCGGGAACCTACGGCCTGAATACGCTGGTGATGTTCGCGCGCATGAACGGCGGCAGCGAAAAGAACATCGAGCCGGGTTTCGACGCCATCCGCGACAAGCTCGCCCCCAATGTCCTGAGCTGGTCGTCGTCGAATGCCCAGCTGGCGCAGATGTTCCAGAACGGCGATATCGATCTGGGTGTGTGGGGAAGCAGCCGTGCCGTGGCCCTCAAGAAGACCGGCTTCCCGGTCGAGTTCGTCTATCCGGCCGAGGGCGCGCCGGCCATCGTCGCTTCCGCATGCGCGGTTTCAGGCAACACGCTGCCGGAAAAGGCGCAGGCTTTCCTTCAATATCTGGTCTCGCCCGAGGTTCAGGCGAAGCTCGCGACCCAGGGCTTCGGCCCGACCAACAAGAAGGCCAGGCTTGACGGGCCGCTCGCGGAGGAAGTCCCATACGGCGAGGAAAAGCTGTCGAAGCTGATCAATGTGGACTGGGATACCGTCAACCAGCAGCGCGCCGACTGGACCAAGGAGTGGACCCGCACGGTCGAATAAGGAAGCGCGCGCTCCGTGCGCTTCCCCCTTTCCGAAGTCTTCTGAACACGAGCCTATCCCATGAGTAAACTATCCATTCGCGGACTGTCCAAGACCTATGCGGGCGGCGTGCAGGCGGTTCGCCGGGTCGATCTTGAGGTCGAGAGCGGCGAGTTCCTGTCCCTTCTCGGCGCGTCCGGATGCGGCAAGACCACCACCTTGCAGATGGTGGCCGGCTTCGTCTCTCCGAGCGCGGGCAATGTCCTGGTCGATGGCGAAGACATCACCTATGCCGCGCCCGAAAAGCGCGACATGGGCATTGTCTTCCAGAGCTACGCGCTCTTCCCGCATATGACGGTTGCCCAGAACGTCGGCTTCGGCCTGGAGATGCGCAAGATCGGGAGCCCGCAACGGGAGGAGCGCGTGTCTGAAGCGCTTTCCATGGTCCGACTTTCCGGCCTCGAAAACCGCTATCCGAGCGAGTTGTCCGGCGGCCAGCGCCAGCGCGTGGCCATTGCCCGCGTCCTGGCGATCCGGCCCAGGGTGCTGCTGCTGGACGAGCCTATGTCGAACCTCGACGCGAAGCTGCGTGGCGAGATGCATGTCGAGCTGCGCGCCCTTCAGCGCCGGCTGGGGATCACCACCATCCTCGTCACCCACGATCAGGTGGAAGCGATGACGATGAGCGACCGGATCGCCGTCATGGCCAATGGCGTGATCGCCGAACTCGGCAGCCCCCAGCAGATCTACGACCATCCCACATCCGAATTCGCCTTGAGATTTCTCGGTCAGGCGAATGTCATCGCCGGCGATATCGTCGATGCCGGAAACGGCGCCGCCTCGGTGCGCATCGGCTCCGCGACCGTTTCGGCCGATATCGACGGCGCGCAGGCCGGCCGGAAGGCCAGTCTGTTCGTGCGCCCGGAACGGCTGCGCCTCTGTCCGGCCGAACAGGGCATGGTCAGGGGCAAGGTCGCAACGCGGCTTTTCCTGGGAGGTATCTGGTTTTACGAAATCGACAGCGATCTCGGCAGCCTGCGGCTGACCGCGGTCAATGCGGGCACCCCGCAGCCGCAGGAAGGCGAGGTGGTCGGCATCGCCTGGAACGCCGGCGACCTGCAACATGTCTCCCCGGAGAATGCCGATGGCTGAGACGATAACACGCGCAAACGGCCGGCAATGGGTCCTGTCCTTCCCGGCACTGGCCCTGTTCCTCGGGCTTCTGGTCGTGCCTCTGGCGCTGACCGCGATCCTGTCCTTCAATGTCTTCGACTCGACGCGCGGGACGCTCGACGAATATACGCTGTCGAACTATATCGAGATCTTTTCCGACAGCTATTATTATGAACTGTTCCTGCGCACCGCGCTGATGTCGCTGGCCGTCACCGCCATCTGCATCCTGCTCGGCGTGCCGGAAACGATCATCCTGTCGCGCATGCGGCCGGCCTGGCAGGGCGCCTTCTTCGTGGTGATCCTCGGCCCGCTGCTGATTTCCGTCGTCGTGCGCACTCTCGGCTGGTCCATCCTTCTCGGACGCGAAGGCTTCATCAACACCGTGCTGGTTTCCAGCGGGCTGGCGGAACGGCCCGTCCAGCTCATGTTCAGCATGACGGGCGTCATCATCGTGCTGACGCATGTGATGCTGCCGTTCATGGTAATCTCCGTCTGGAGCACGCTCCAGAAGCTCGACGCGCAGGTCGCGCATGCGGCCCGCTCCCTCGGGGCCGGCCCCTTCACGACCTTTCGCCGGATCGTGCTTCCGCAGCTGCTGCCGGGGATCCTGTCCGGCGCGATCATCGTGTTCACCCTGTCGGCTTCGGCCTTCGCCACGCCGGCCCTGATCGGCGGCCGCCGCGCCAAGGTGGTGACGACCGCGATCTACGACGAATTCCTGAGTTCGTTGAACTGGCCGCTCGGCGCGGCCGTCGCCGTCCTCCTCCTCATCGGCATCGTGCTTGTCGTCCTCGGCAGCAACCGGTTGATCGAGCGTAAATTCAAGCAGGTGTTCGCATGAGCCATCGAAGCATCGGGCAAAACGGCCCCGCCGCCCTGGTTTTCCACACGCTCTTCACCGCGTTCATCCTCGCGCCGCTGGTGGTCATCGTCCTCGTGTCCTTCTCCGACAAGGGCTACATGTCCATGCCGTTCGACGGAGCATCGTTGCGCTGGTATCGGGCGATGCTCGACGCACCGGAACTGATGGGCGCCTTCTGGCTGTCCGTGTGGCTGGGGCTGGGATCGGCGACGCTGGCCAGCGCCGTCGCCATTCCGGCGGCCATCGCCATCGCCCGCTACCGGTTCATCGGCCGTGACGGCATGACGGCGCTGCTCCTGTCTCCGCTGATGGTGCCGCATGTCGTGCTCGGCGTCGCCTTCCTGCGGTTTTTCTCCGTCATGGGCTGGACGGGGTCTTTCATCGCGCTGCTTCTGGTGCATGCGTTGATCGTCGTGCCCTATTCGCTGCGCCTGACCCTCGGCGCGATCATCGGCCTCGACCGGGATGCGGAGCTTGCGGCCCGCTCGCTGGGGGCGACGCGGTGGACGTCTTTCCGTCGCATCCTGTTTCCGCTGATCCTGCCCGGTGTCGTCGGCGGCTGGGTTCTCGCCTTCATCCAGAGCTTCGATGAAGTGACGATGACGGTGTTTATCGCAACACCGGGGACGACGACATTGCCCGTGGCGCTCTATCATCGCGTCGCGCTGATGACGGATCCCCTCACCACCTCGGTATCGACGGTCATGATCGTCGGCACGATGGCCCTGATGTTCATTCTCGACCGCGTGGTCGGGCTCGACAAGGTTCTGATCGGCAAGAAGTAACCCGGCCTCGGCTTCCGCTTTACCCCCGCTTTCGGGCGGGGAACGGGAACGCTGTGCCAAAATTCCGGAAATAACGACCCTTGAGGGTGGTGTTCAATGAGCAAAGAACAATTGACAGTGGTCGGCGGCGGGCTTGTCGGAGCCGCGATAGCCTACGGTGCCGCAAGACGCGGCGTCAACGTCCGCGTCCTCGATCAGGGGGATGCGGCATTGCGGGCGTCCCGCGGCAATTTCGGCCTCGTCTGGTTATCGAGCAAAGGCGGCGGCATGCCGCGTTATGCCCGCTGGACACGCGAAGCCGTCCGGCTCTGGCCCGATCTGCACGACGAGCTTCTCGCCGTGACCGGGGTGGATTCCGGCCTGCAGCAAAATGGCGGCTTCTGGCTGGGCTTCAGCGAACAGGAAGTCGAAAAGCGCGCCGCCCTGCTTGCCCGGATCGACCGCGAGGTCGGCGGCATCCCGTTTCAGATGATGGACCCCGCCGAACTGAAGCAATACCTGCCCGGCATCGGCCCCGCGGTCGTCGGCGGCAGTTTCGGGGCGCATGACGGCCATGCCAATCCGCTGATGCTGCTGCGCGCGCTTCATGCCGGGCTGAAAGCCAAGGGCGCCGACGTGATCACCGGCGTCGATGTCGTCAAGCTGCGGCACGATGCCGGCAAGGGCAAGTTCGGGATCACCGCGCGCGACGGCCAGAGCTGGACGAGCGACCGGCTCGTTCTGGCGGCCGGCCTGGGGATCGCGAAACTTGCCGATCAGCTCGACCTCCATGCGCCCGTCACCACGACACGCGGGCAGGTTCTGATCACCGAGCGCCTGAAGCCTTTCCTGCACTATCCCACCAACAAGGCCCGCCAGACGCGGGAAGGCTCCGTCCAGATCGGCTCCACATCCGAGGACGTCGGCATCGACGACCGCACGACGACGGACAAGATCGAGTGGCTGGCCAAGCGCGCGGTTGCCAGCTTTCCGGCGCTCGCCAATGCGCGGCTGGTGCGGGCCTGGGGGGCGCTGCGCCCGCTGACGCCGGATGGCTACCCGATCTATCAGAGCTCCCCCACATGTCCGGGCGCCCATGTCGTGATCTGCCACAGCGGCGTGACCCTGGCATCCGTTCATGCCTACCTGATCGGCCCCTGGATGAGCGGCCTCACGGACGCGCCGGAAGATTTCGACACATTCCGGAGCGCACGTTTTCTCGACCCCAATGCGAGCTTCACCAATGACCACTAAGCCGCTTTTCACCATAGCCGGGACGCCCGGCGACCCGACCGTGACGATCACCTTCGAAGGCCGGCCGATAAGGGTTCCGCAGGGAACGAGCGTTGCGGCCGCCCTTCTTGCCGGCGGCGTGCGCGAGTTCCGTTCCAGCATCGTCGGCGCGGTGGCGCGCGCGCCCTATTGCATGATGGGCGTGTGCTTTGAATGTCTCGTGGAAATCGACGGGATACCGGCCCGGCAAAGCTGCCTTGTGCCGGTTCGCGACGGAATGCGGATCAGGCGCCAGAACGGGGCTCCGGAACTGGAAGACTTCAATACGGGAGATGACCATGAAGAATGACGTCGTCGATCTGGTCGTCATCGGTGCAGGCCCCGCCGGGATGGCCGCGGCATGCGAGGCGCGCGGGCTTGGCCTGTCGGTTGCCGTGCTCGATGAGCAGGCGGCGGTCGGCGGCCAGATCTATCGCCGCATCGAATCGGCGCCGAAAGCCCTGCTCGGCATTCTCGGCAAGGATTACGCCGCCGGCCAAAGGCTCGCCGACGACTTCCGCAACAGCGGGGTTCGCCATGTCGGCGGCGCAACCGTCTGGAACGTGACGCCGGAAGGCGTCGTCAGCTATGTCGCCGATGGTCATGCCAGCGAGATCTCCGGCAAGTTCGTTCTCCTGGCCAGCGGCGCCATGGAGCGCCCGTTTCCCATTGCAGGCTGGACGCTGCCGGGCGTGATGGGCGCCGGCGCGGGTCAGATCATGCTGAAGGGATCGGGAGCGCTGCCGAGCGATCCGGTGGTGCTGGCGGGCTGCGGGCCGCTCCTTTACCTTCTGGCGTGGCAGTATATCCGCGCGGGCGTCGAGATCGCCGCGATCGTCGATACGACGCCGCGATCGGCCTATGTCAAGGCCCTCCGGCACATGCGTGGAGCGCTGAAGGGCTGGCGCGACCTTCTCAAGGGGCTCAGGCTGCTCTCGACCATCCGCCGGCACGGGATCCGTGTCCATTCCGGAGCCCGCGACCTGTCCGTGGCCGGAACCGTCAGGGCCGAGGGGATCAACTTTACCCGCAACGGCAAGCCCTGCCATGTCGCCGCACCGCTGGTTCTCCTGCATCAGGGCGTCGTTCCGAACACGCAGCTGAGCTGGTCGACGGGCGCGCAGCATCGATGGGACGCCGGGCAGCTTTGCTGGAAACCCGTCACCAGCGATGCCGGCCGCTTGGGCGATACCGCCGTCTACGTGGCCGGCGACAGCCGGGGCATCGTCGGCGCCGGCGCTTCGGCGGTTCAGGGCCGGATTGCCGCGCTGGACATCGCCCAGCGGCTCGGCTTCGCCAGTGCGCCCGAGCGTATCCTGGCGCTGCGGCGCGACCATCTACGCTACACCTGTGCCCGGCCGTTTCTGGACACCTTGTACCGCCCTCAGGACGAAAACCGCGTGCCTCCGGATGAAGTTCTCGTTTGCCGCTGCGAGGAGGTGACCGCCGGTCAGATCCGCAAATATGTGGATCTGGGGTGCCGGGGGCCGAACCAGACCAAGGCATTCGGCCGCTGTGGCATGGGGCCGTGCCAGGGACGTCTTTGCGGCCTCACGGTGACCGAAGTGATCGCACAGGCGCGCGGCGTCGAGCCGTGCGACGTCGGCTACTACCGCATCCGCCCGCCGATCAAGCCAGTTCTGCTCGGCGATTTTGCCGACTGAAGCGCAAACGACCCGTTCAAGGAAGGAACCGACAATGAACGACATCACCCGCCTGGAAACCGATCCCCGCCGCAGCCGCGCCGTTGTCTACAACGGCATGGTCTTCGTCGGCGGTATGACGGCAGACGATCGCAGCCAGGACATTACCGGCCAGACACAGCAGACGTTGCAGAAGATCGAGGCGTTTCTCGCAAAGGCCGGAACCGACAAGAGCCGCCTTCTCACCGCGCAAATCTGGATCAAGAACCTGGAGCGGGATTTCGAAGCGATGAATGCCGTGTGGAACGCATGGACGGCACCGAACGCGGCACCGACCCGCGCGACCGCCCAGGCCGACCTGGGCGCGCCGGATGTGCTGGTCGAGATCATCGTCACGGCCGCCAACGGCAATCCCAGCTAGGACCGGAGCTTTTAACAAGGGATCGCTATCAAGCATCTGCTATCTTCTTGCCGGGTCATGGCCATTGCCTCGTGATGATGTTCGGGTCGAGTGCGTCAACGTGTTGAACGGAATTCGGCGCTGGCATTTTCAGCCAATGAACGAAGTCACTGCAATCGCCGTCCCGGCGAGGACATTGCAGACCAATGGCGTCATCTAGGCTCAGGACTTCGGTAACGGGGCCGTTTCAGTCAAGCAAAAAGCAAAGACCGCAGCAGCGCCGTCATGCTGCCAGTGCGGCAAATAATCCGACAGATTCCCTTTTGCCGATGCCTGGCTTGCTTTGCCCTTCGTTTGAGGTCACCCCGGGTTCATGCTTCGGTCCGTGGTGATCGCTCATCTGTCCTTCGCTAAGCACCATGATGATCAGACGGCCTTCACCGTCACAAACGGTATGCGGCTTGGAGTTCAGTCCACCTTTGGTTCGCCTGATACGACGGGGAACATCCCCTTTTTGAGCAGGCTCGCCGCCGTCCGGTGTGCCTTCAGATGCGTCGCGTCGATCATGATGCGCTCGGGTTTCGCGCCTTCGACCGCCAGCGCTGCGAAGATGCGGTCAAAAAGCCGAGCCGGCTCCAGCGGATGAACCGGTTGTAGAGCGTCTTATGCGGCCCGTAATCCTTCGGTGCATCCTTCCACTGCAGGCCATGCTTGATCACGTAGACAATGCCGCTGATCACCCTGCGATCATCGACACGCGGCACACCATGCGCCAACGGGAAACAGGGTTCGATCCGCGGGCTTGTCGCAAACCTCTCAGAAGGCTGAGACTACCCAGCACATGATGGCATTCTCACGCTTTGTTAACATTTTGAAGTCCGAAGAGGCGCGCGAGCAGATCATTCTGATCGTTCACGGTCCACTCGCCGGAAAATCCGAAGCCTTTGCGCAGCCACAACATCGCTTCGAACCCGGCGATCGTCCGGCGCGCCGTTTTGAAGGACTGGAGGCAGCCGTTCTTGGGCATGTTCTTCTTCACTCGGAAGTGATCGCTCTCGATGCCTTGCTGCAGATGCTTGGTGACATAATGAACCGGGTTCGGATGCAAGAGCCTATCATCGACAACCCTCTTGATCGTTGACGGAAACGTGTTGGCGCCATCGGTACCGATCTTCCCCGGCGATAGCAGCGGCTCGTCTTTGAGCATCTTGCGAAAGAAGCGCTTGGCGGCGTCGAGATCGCGTTTTGCGGTGAGCAAGAAGTCGATCGGGTTTCCGTGTTTGTCGATGGCGCGGTACAGGTATCGCCACTTGCCGCGGATCTTGACATAGGTTTCGTCGATCCGGACCGAACCACAATGTGGGCGCCGGAACTGGCGCAGTCGCTTTTCGATGACAGGTGCATAGGCAAGGACCCAGCGGTTGATCGTGCTGTGGTCTACTTCGAAGCCGCGCTCGCGGAACATCTCCTCGAGATCTCTAAAGCTGAGCGGGTACCGCAGATACCATGTCACCGCCTACACGATCAGCCATGCCTCGAAATGCCGACCCTTGAAATCATCCTTCGACTGGCGCTTCAGCTTCTCGGCAATTGCATTCAGAACCATGGCTACGCTCCGCTACATCGGGAGCGGAATTTCCACCGTCGTGGTCAACAGCTAGTTAACCAGAAAAATTTGCGACACGCCCTTTTCAACCGGGTTCAGTTCCGGGGATTTCGGCGGCAACGGCAGAATGCTGATGTTGCCGGGCACAACGAGGTTGTTGGACATGTGCCAGCCCGCCTGATCCATGATGAGGATGGCATGCGCGTTCCCTTCGACATGGCGGGAGATTTCGCTCAGATGCTGGGTCATGGCATGGGCGATGCAGAGCCGCCAAACCACCGATGTCGTTCTCCAGGCTCTGCTTATGGCCGTGTGGCGACGCAAGCCGAAGGAAAAGGTGCTGATACACTCGGACCAGGGCTCGCAGTTCACCAGCATGGACTGGGCCTCGTTCCTCAAGCATCACAATCTGGTTCACTCGATGAGCCGTCGCGGCAACTGCCATGACAATGCGGTGGCCGAGAGCTTCTTCAATCTTCTGAAGCGAGAACGGATACGTCGCAGGGTCTACCGTTCACGCGATGAAGCACGCCAGGACGTGTTCGACTACATCGAGATGTTCTACAACCCTAAACGCAAACACGTCAGGAACGGGATGCTGTCGCCCGTCGAGTTCGAGAAGCAGCAGAAAGTCTAACCCGAGGGTGTCTACGAAACTCGGGGCTATTCAACGCTTATGCCCAAGCCATGCTTCTCAGGCAATGACGCAGTTGGGCTATCCGTAGTCGGTTCCCTTCCAAATGCAGCCATTTGCCAGATCGCACTGGCGACCAGCGCAATGGTGCTTGAATATCTAATCATTTGAGTTATGTTAGTGCTCAAAGGAGCACGACGAGCGATGTCGTGATATTCATATGGACCCGGCAACAGCAAGAGATACGTCGACGCGCGAACGCAAATCCGATTTCGATCAGATGAACCCGGAAGAAAAGCTCCTGCGAGCGATTTTCGGCGAGAAATCGGAATCGGGGCATCGCGGTAAGCGGAAGAGGACTGTCTCTGTTTCCGACTTCGAGGAAATCTTTCGAGCACCACCTTGGCAGCGTATTGAGATGATACGCGAAGGGATCAGCGCACGAGACGTGAAGCATCTGCAGGAGCGGCTTGGGATACCTCAGAGTGTGCTTCTGGAAAGCCTCAGGATGTCAACCGCCACGTTGAACCGTAAGGTGAGTAAGCAGGAAAACCTATCGCCTGAAGACAGCGAGCGCGTGTTGGGAGTTTCCAAGCTCGTTGGTCAAGTTGCTGAGATAGTACGGCAGTCTGGCGATGCGCAAGGCTTTGACGCAGCAAGCTGGCTGGCCACCTGGCTACAGCAATCCGTGCCCGCTCTTGGGAGTGCCCGTCCAATCGATTTCATCGATACACTTGAAGGGCAGGCAATGGTGTCGCAATTACTCGCCCGGATGCAGAGTGGGGCCTATTCCTGATGGCCGCAGTTTGGCGGATCGCGACCGACACTCCGGATTATGAAGCGGACGACCTCACAGGAACAGGTGCGAAAGTTACGGGGGGGAGGTGGAATGCGCCGGGCTTCGCCGTGGTCTACTGCGCGGAAAACGTCTCACTCGCGGCGATGGAAACGCTCGTGCACATTGCTGCGTCTAGCTTACCTTTAAACCGCTACCTCGTCAGAATCGACATCCCTCAAGACCTATGGGACGCGAGCGAGCGGCTGGATGCCAAAACAGCGCCGATAGGATGGGATGCGCTACCGGCGGGGCGGGCCAGTTTGGCTTTTGGCTCGACGTGGCTGGCTGAACGGCGGTCGGCCTGCCTGTTCGTTCCTTCGGTCATCGTACCCGACGAGTCGAATGTGCTCGTCAACCCGCTGCACCCAGACGCTGGCAAAATCTCAGCGACGAAGGTTCGCAGGTGGCTCTACGATTCACGCCTGAAGTCGAAGACCTAAATTAGTCTGGAGCCCGTCCTAGATCGCTGTCCATACCCGAGGTTGTTATGGGATCTGCGAGGGACCTGTCGCAAATTTTCGTAGTTAACTAGCTGTTGACCATCGGCGAGGAAATTGCCGCTCCCATTGTCGTGGAGCGAACAAATGATTCTGAATGCCATTGCCGAGAAGCTGAAGCGCCAGTCGAAGGATGATTTCAAAGGGCGACATTTCGAGTCGTGGCTGATCCTGCAGGCGGTCGCCTGGTAGGAGGCGTCGCCTTAACCGGCTGGTGCGGATCGAGGCAATAGTCTATCGGCATGACTGACGATGCGTCCGCCCGATACAAACGCCACCGCTTTCCAGCCGAGATCATCGCGCATGCGGTATGGCTCTATTACCGGTTCCCGCTGAGCCTGCGCGATTTCGAAGACCTGCTTGCCGAGCGCGGCATTGCCGTCTCGTTTCAGACCGTCTCAGAATGGACGACTAAGTTTGGCCTGAAATTCGCCCACCAACTCAAGC
>NZ_LMCL01000022.1:0-11293 GCF_001424795.1 Aminobacter sp. DSM 101952
GGAAAACGATGACGCTTATAGCGGGGCGTCGTAACATCGGGCGGCGGGTTCGGGCTCATGCCGCTAAATACCGCCGCACATGTTAAGGCGACGCTACCGCTGGGCGTCCCCGTGCCGCTTCTTCAACTACAGTACTGTCGAGATCGGCAATAGCGCCACCGAACAGGCGATCCGGCCAATCGCATTCGGCTCTAAGGACCGGTTGTTTGCTGAAGCGGACAAGGGCGTCGCTCTCGTCGCTCATCGAAACCGCGAAGCTCAACGGCTATTGCCGTAGTACATCGCCCAGCACCCTCACCGGACGTTTACCAGGCACTCTGGTGTCGGCTTCCCCTCGTATCTCTGACGCCTCCGCGATCGACGTGAAAGAAGGAATCACAGTCGATTCACGGGGCACAAAGACTATGAACGATGTAGGTAATTGAGGGTTTGGGCGGTCGGATGCATTAGTGCGATAGTATTTTCGAAAGAAACATTTGCGCTCGCTCACTTCGAGGAGTGCCGAAAAAGTCACTCTTCGTCGCATCTTCGACAATTTCGCCCTTGTCCATAAAAATTACGCGGTCTGCTACCTTCTTCGCAAACCCCATTTCGTGCGTGACAACCATCATGGTCATCCCTTCCTGCGCGAGTTCGACCATAACGTCGAGCACTTCGTTGATCATCTCAGGATCGAGTGCTGAGGTGGGTTCATCGAAAAGCATGCAAATCGGGTCCATGACAAGCGCACGCGCAATCGCCACGCGCTGCTGCTGGCCTCCCGAAAGCTGGCCAGGGAATTTTTCCGCGTGCGCCTTCAGCCCAACTCGATCAAGGAGTTTCATAGCCTTTGCCATCGCCTCATCGCGGCGCCGGCCAAGTACCTTCATCTGACCCAGGCAGAGATTCTCATAAATTCGGAGGTGGGGAAAAAGTTCGAAATGTTGGAAAACCATACCCACCCGGGAGCGAAGCTTCGTAAGATTCGTCTTCTTGTCAGTAACTTCAACCCCGTCGAGAACAATTCTCCCCTCTTGGATGGGCTCCAAGGCATTAACGCATTTAATGAGCGTTGATTTCCCGGACCCGGATGGACCGCAAATCACGACAACTTCGCCCTTGTTGACGTTTGTCGAACAATCCGTCAGCACGCGAAAAGACTGCCCGTACCATTTGCTAACATGGCTGAGTTCGATCATGGCTGCTCCTTCGAGCGGACGCGAGGTGTTGGGGGACACTTGGGATTGGATCGTAGCAGACATTTGATCACCGTATGATTGCTGTGCGCGCTTCGAGGCGCTTGACCAGGAAGGAGGCGGCGAATGAGATCACGAAGTATATGATCGCCGCGAAGAGATACATTTCCACAAGGCGACCATCGCGCTGTGCGACTTTAGAAGCAGCACCGAGGAAGTCTGTCAGCGAAATGACATATACGAGAGATGTATCTTGAAAGAGGATGATCGTTTGCGTCAACATGACCGGCAGCATATTGCGGAATGCCTGCGGCAGAACGATATAGCCCATCACCTGTGAGTAGTTTAACCCTATTGCATACCCGGCGCCGGTCTGTCCGCGAGGGATCGACTGGATTCCGGCTCGCATGATTTCTGAGAAGTATGCTGCCTCGAAAAGGGTGAACGTGATGAGTGCCGACGCAAATGCGCCCACGGCGATCGGCTGGCTCGCTCCGATGAGCCAGGCCCCAATATAGGGGACGAGGAAGTAGAACCAGAAAATTACAAGTACGAGCGGAAGAGACCGCATCAGGTTCACGTACCCGCCGGCGAGTGTCGACAAGGCTTTGATCGAGCTAAGCCGCATGAGTGCTAGGAGGGTTCCAAGCACGATCCCCCCGATGGTGGCGAGCGCGGTCAGTAGCAGCGTGAAACGCATGCCATCCCAGAATAGATAGGGAAGAGAACGGGCGATGACGTCGAAGTCAAAACTATAGAACATCGTTAACGCCCCGCAGTATAGCCAGGTACAGCAACCCGGTGTTCAAGGTAGCGCATCCCGATCGTTACCAGGATGTTGACAGTGAGATAAAGGACAGTCGCGACGGTGAACGCCTCGAATATCTGAAAGGTGAATTCCTGCATGGCTCGGGCGCGGGCAGTGAGTTCTACCAGTCCGATCGTGAGTGCCACCGACGTATTCTTGATCGTGTTCAGGAACTCAGACGTCAGTGGAGGCAGGATGATCCGAAATGCCATTGGCAGCAGAACATATCGATAGGTTTGCGGTGTCGTAAGCCCGATTGCGGCACCCGCCAGCTTCTGACCACGGGGCAGTGAGCTGATGCCCGCACGGAGCTGTTCCGCGACTCGTGCCGACATATAAAAGCCGAGCCCCAAGACCGTCGTCCAGAACGCCGAATTTGGCAACGCTTTCAACCAGTTGCCCATGCTTTGCGGTAGCAGTTCAGGCAACACGAAATACCAAAGGAAAAGCTGTACAAGGAAAGGAATGTTGCGAAACAATTCCACATATGCGCTCGCAATCCTTTGGGCAGGCCCGGACGGCATCGTCCGCATCACCCCGACGACAAGACCCAGTGCCAGCGCAAGAAGCCATGCACCTACTGCGGTGACTAGCGTTACTTGCAGACCCCGCAACAGCATTTCCAAGTAACTACCCGACCCATCCAGCGATTGCTGGAAGAGAATTCCCCAGTTCCAGTTATAGTTCATAGAGCCCTCCGTACGCTCCAAGCCTCATGGCGACGTTCTTTCGCCATGAGGCAGTTGTTGGAATTATTGCAGGTAGGAGGCCGTGTCGGCGGAGTCGGAAGGGTTCTCGAACGCGCGCTTCAATGCCGGGTCAAGCGGGACGTTCAGGTTAAGCCCGCGGGGCGGGATGGCCTGGTTGAACCACTTGTTGTAGATATCCAGCATCTCCGGGCTCTTGTAGAGCGCGGCGGTCGCGTCATCTACGAGTTCCTTGAACTCCGCGTCGTCGCGACGGAGCATGATTGCATAGGGTTGGGGATTGGAAAATGCATCCTGCGAGATTGCATAGCCGGACGGATCGCGCGACCCGGCAACGAGCGAGGCCAGCAGAATGTCGTCCATCACGAATGCTGCCGCACGACCCGTTTCGACCATAAGGAACGCTTCCGCATGGTCGTTTGCGGCAATGATGTTCATGCCGAGTTGCTGCGCCGTATTCACTTCGTTCAGCTCTTGGATATTGACCGTTCCGGATGTCGACACGACTGACTGGCCTTTGAGGTCGGCAATCGAGTTGAGATTGCTCGATTTCTTGGCAACGAACCTGTTTGCAGTCAGAAAGTATGTATTGCTGAACGCCACCTGCTTCTGGCGCTCTGCAGTATTGAAGGTTGAGCCGCACTCGAGATCAACGGTCCCGTTTGCGATCAACGGGATGCGCGTTGCCGAAGTAACGGGGTTAAATCGCACCTCAAGCTTATCAAGCTTGAGCCGCTCTTTGACGGCGTCGACGACCTTCAGGCAGATATCAACAGCATAACCGACCGGCTGCTGCTTGTCGTCGAGATATGAGAAGGGCACGGACGAGTCGCGGTTGCCGACCGTGATCACTCCTGTGTCCTTGATCTTTTTCAGCGTTCCGGTGAGATCATCTGCCGACGCACCACCACACATTGCTGTCATGACGACTGCAAAAGCACAAAGTTTCTTCAACATCGTATTCCTCCAGAGGTTGCAATTAGAAAGAGATAGCTGGCTGCTGGTTTCTTGGTCGCGTTGCAGACCCATGTGGCGGATGTTCAATATCCAATTGGTACGTTGCCTTGCGACTGCTCCCAAACAGAAAAGGCACCGGCCACGACACACCGCCTCACAACACGGTCAGTCGCATGTGACGTTCACGCAAACCATTTTGACCGTCGCTGCCTCTTCCTAGAGGGTATAATAAATGCGATAGGTGACTGCCGGTCAAATGCATTATAGCGGCCGATCTATGTGCAAATATTATATGATGGAGAAGATTATGCTGAAGCATAGGCAGGTGGAGGCGTTCCGCGCGGTCATCATCAGCGGTTCAGTGTCGACTGCGGCGGACATTCTCGGAATCACTCAACCTGCGGTCAGTCGGCTCGTGAAAGATTTGGAATACGAGACGCGCTTGAATTTGTTCGAACGCTCTGGAGGTCGACTTGTTGCAACCGGCGACGCGATGGCACTCTATCGCGAGATCGACCGCTCATTTGTTGGACTTGAGCGTATCGCCGGCTTGGCGCGCGATTTGAGAGAAAGACGAGGAGGTTCTCTGCGCATCGCGGCACTGCCGGGACTAGCAAACGGGTTCCTGCCGGCCTTTGCCGCAGGTTTTCTTGCCAAAAGGCCATCGTTAAATATGTCGCTTCACGGCATGAATTCTCATCTCGTCCTCGAATGGATCAGCACCGGCCATTGTGATCTCGGAATCGTCGAGAACACGCAACTCACCAACGTCACCATCGAAGAACTGCCACCCTGCGATATGGTAGCGGTGCTCCCTCTCCAACACCGGCTCGTGGAACGCGAGCGAATCGTTCCCGAGGACTTTGACAATGAGGATTTCATCTCACTCATACAGCCGTCGGTAATGCATGTCATGGTCGATGCCATAATGCGCGAGCGAGGAATAATCAGACGTATTAAGGCTGAAACTCCACTCTCCATGATTGTTTGTGGTATGGTTTCAGCAGGATTCGGCGTTTCGATCGTCGATCCGTTTACTGCCGATAGATATTCTTCATCTTTGGTAGTTCGGCCAATCGATCCGCCAATCTCTATCAATTGGACAATCGTGCTACCGACGCACATAAAAGCGTCTTCGATTACGAACGAGTTTATAGTCGAGTTTCGAAAAAGCTTTCGAAATTTTCTTTCGGAGCGATCGACTTCAGCAAAGCTTGCCTAGCCGTATGTTATCCTCATCGTCATGAACGACTGATATCGCGAAAATGGGTTTGGGGGCACATTCTTCAGCGCGGTCACTACAGAGTGCGGGCTGATCTGGCAATCCAAGTCCGACGTCAAGCCATCTCCCTCAATGTCAATCGCGCGCAGAACTAAAGCTCCACTTCCAGGGCGAGCCCTCGCGCCCGAGCAATATCCACCGCAACTGACGCCACCGCGAGATCCTGGAGGCCAACGCCCGTGCCGTCGAACAACGTGATCTCCTCCGGCGAGGTCCGCCCCGGCGCCAGGCCGGCGATCACCGCGCCGAGCGGCGTGATGTCGCCGGTCGCGATCAATCCCTGCGCCACCGCGTGCTGCGCCTCACCGATGGTGACGGACTGTTCAACCTCATCGGCAAAGAGCCGAGCGCGTGGGAAAAGAGCCGCCTCTACTTCCTGCTTCCCTTTAGTGTCGGTCCCCATGCAAGCGAGATGGGTTCCTGGGCGAATATGCCCGGAAAGAAGAATCGGTGCGAAGCTGGATGTGATCGTGATGATGACATCGGCCTGTGCCCCGAGTTGTGGCAGGTCGACCACCTCGAAAGGCAGGCCGAGTTCGACCGCCGTGTCGGCCAGCCGCGACAGCATTTCGGGGTGCAAGTTCCAACCAACCACCTTGTCGAATTTGCGCGCCCGCACTGCGGCGCGCATCTGGAAGGCGGACTGGTGACCGGCCCCGACCATGCCGAGCACGCGGGCGTCGGGGCGGGCCAGATGCTTGATCGACACCGCCGAGGCGGCGGCCGTGCGCAGCGCGGTCAGCAGGTTACCGCCGACCGCCGCCTTGATCCGGCCGGTGTCCGGGTCGAACAGCAGCACCGTGGACTGGTGGTTGGTCAAGCCCTTCGCCATGTTGCCCGGCCAGTAGCCGCCCGCCTTGACCCCAAGGACGAGCCCCGCACTGTCGAAGCCAGCCTTGAAGCCGTAGAGCGCGTCGGCATAGCCGATCGCCTCTCGGATGACGGGGAAGTTACGGGCCTCGTCTCGCGCCATGGCAGCGAAGACGCTTTCGATGGCTTCAAAGACAGCGGCCTCGCTCATGAGGTCGGAGATCAGACGCTCCGGTACGATGATCATGGATTGACTCCTCCAAGAATAACACCGGAGCGCCCAGTTGCGCTTCGCAGGTACGTTCTCAATACGCCTTGCCGCGTGCCGACACCGGCCAGACCGTCTCGACCTTACCGTTGCGCACCCCGACATACCAGTCATGGACGTTGCAGGTCGGATCGCAATGGCCGGGCACCAGCCTGAGCTTGTCGTTGACCTTCAGCACGCCCTTGGGGTCATCGATCACACCGTGCTCGTCGCTGCACTTGATGTATTTCACGTCGTCGCGGCCGTAGATGAAGGGCAGGCCGCTGTCGACCGATTGCGCCTTGAGGCCGGCGTCGCAGATGGCGCGGTCGGGCTTGGCGTGGCTCATCACGCTGGTCAGGATGAACAGCGCGTTCTCCCATTCGCCCTTGTCGATGCGGTGGCCATCCTTATCGAGGATGCGGCCGTAGTCAGCGTCCATGAAGGCGTAGGAGCCGCATTGCAGCTCGTTATAGACGCCCGAGCCCGTCTCGAAATAATAGGAGCCGGTGCCGCCGCCGGAAACCAGTTCCGGCTCCAGCCCGACAGCCTTCAGGCCCTCGACGGCGTCCTTGACCATGGCGATCGCCGCGTCGAGCTTCTCCTTACGCGCCTCATAGCTGTCGATGTGCTGCATCGCGCCCTGGTAGGCCTGGATGCCGGTGAACTTGAGGCCCGGCGCCGCGTCGGCGGCCTGGGCGATCTTCACGACGGCGTCGGTCGAGGTGACGCCGCAGCGGCCGGCGCCGCAGTCGATCTCCACGAAGATTTCGAGCTGCGTGCCGTGCTTTTCGGCGGCAGCAGACAGGTCAGCGATGTTGGCAACGTCATCGACGCAGACGATGATGCGCGAGCCGAGCTTGGGCAGGCGGGCCAGCCGGTCGATCTTGGCCGGGTCGCGCACCTGGTTCGACACCAGCACGTCCTTGATGCCGCCGCGCACGAAGACTTCCGCCTCGCTGACCTTCTGGCAGCAGACGCCGACCGAGCCGCCGAGCCTCTCCTGCAGTTTCTGCACGTCAACCGACTTATGCATCTTGCCGTGGCTGCGATGGCGCATACCGTTCGCCTTGGCGTAATCGCCCATCTTGCGGATATTGCGCTCCAGCGCGTCGAGGTCGAGGATCAGGCAGGGCGTCTGGATCTGGGATTCGTCCATGCCGGGGACCGCCGGCACGTCGAAACCGACGTCGAGTTGTTCAGTTTGAGTCGTCGCGTTCATGCTCTTCTCCTCAGTTCCACGGTAATTTGTCGAGATCCACATTGCCGCCCGTCACGATCACGCCGACGCGCTTGCCGGCAAAGACATCAGGGTTCTTCAGGATGGTCGCCAGCGGCACGGCGCTGGACGGCTCCATCACGATCTTCATGCGCTTCCAGATCAGCTTCATCGCGTCGACGATCTCCTGCTCGGAAGCCGTCAGGATGTCGGTGACGTTGTTCTTCACGAAATGCCAGGTCAGTTCCTTCAGCGGCACTTTCAGGCCGTCGGCGACCGTTTCTGGCGCGTCGTCGGCGATGATGCGGCCGGCCTTGAAGCTACGGTAGGCGTCGTCGGCCTGCTCGGGCTCGGCGGCGTAGATCTTTACGCCGGGCGCGAGATTGGAGAGCGTCAGGCAGCTTCCCGACACCATGCCGCCGCCGCCAATCGGCGCGAGCACGGCGTCGAGACCGTCGACCTGCTCGATCAACTCGGCAGAGCAGGTCGCCTGCCCGGCGATGACACGATGGTCGTTATAGGGATGCACGAATTCCGCGCCGGTCTCGGCAACAACCTCGGCAAAGACGGCCTCACGCGACGAGGTTGACGGCTCGCATTCGACGACACGACCGCCGTAGCCCCGGACCGCATCCTTCTTAGCCTGCGGCGCGGTGCGCGGCATCACTACGGTGCAGGGAATGCCGCGCCGACCAGCTGCATAGGAAAGGCAGGTTCCGTGATTGCCGGACGAGTGCGTTGCAACACCCTTCTTCGCCTGCTCGTCGTTCAGGCCAAACACCGCGTTCGACGCGCCGCGCGCTTTGAAGGCCCCAGCCTTCTGAAGGTTCTCGCACTTGAAGAAGAGTTCGGCGCCAGCAAGTCCATTGATGAATGTCGATGTGAGAACGGGTGTGCGATGAATATGGGGTTCGATTAAGGCTCGTGCTGCAAGCACGTCGGTAAGATTCGGAATGTACATATCCAAGCGCGCTCCTTACGCTGTAATCGCTGCGGCGCCTCGATCGGTATCGCTCGGATCGAGAGCAACAGCATCAAGTTCGATGAGGTATCCATGATGAAGCGCCGGCACTGGAACGACCGACCGGGCAGGACGCGCTTCACCGAACGCCTTGGCATATGCTGCGTTGAAGCTGCTCCAATGCTCGACGCCGACGATGTAAGCTGTGACTTTCACGACATGAGAAGGCGTCGCACCAGCCGCCTCGAGTACGGCCAGCAAATTCCGGAGAACGAGACTGGCCTGGTTATCGAAGAGATCGTCAGATTGCTCCGACTGGCCTTCTGGTTTGATCGGAAGCTGACCGGAAACATGAATGAATCCACCCGCTCGGGCCGCCTGACTGTAGTGACCCAAAGGCTTCGGGGCGTGACTCGTTAATATGTGTTCTATTTGCGCCATTTCGCGTCTCCGAGGTGATTGCGAGGTGCAGATTGATCTTGACACCGGCTCTGCGCTGTACTCACGACCGCGTAAGTACTTAACTTGCCGGACCCGTTTGCTTGGATTTGCCAATACCAAAGCGGTTTGGTGCGAAGGGCGAAATGTCGATTGAGGTCTTTTCGCCTGCGAGGAGCTCTGAGACGAGCGTTGCGGTCATCGGCGCCCCTGTCATGCCGAGATGACCATGGCCGAAAGCATAGATTACGTCGGGTGTCCGGGTTGCCCGGCCAATCACGGGGAGCGAATCCGGGATGCTCGGCCGGAACCCCATCCATTTGGAATATCGTTCTTCAGAACTCGCAGGCGCGAGGGCTGGAAGAAGTTTTCGAGCGTGCGTATAGAGCACATGCGCACGTTTCCAGTTAGGAGCGGCTGTGAGCCCAGCGAACTCAACCGTACCCGCCACGCGAAGCCCCATTTCCATAGGTGTCGCGATGAATTTTCCTGACGCATCGGTCGTCGGAATGCGTGGAGCGGCTTCCGGATTCGCGATGACGATATGATATCCACGTTCGGTATCGAGCGGGATGTCATCGCCTAGCGAATTAGCAAGTGATTTCGAGTGTGCGCCGGCTGCGACAACCGCTGCATCAACGGCCAGAACGCCGTTCGTGGTTGTAATGCCTTTAAGCGCCCTACCTTCAGTCTCAAAGCCGATGACACGCGCAGATACGAATTCGCCACCGTTCGCGATAAAACGCCGAAACAAGAGGGTCACGAGCCCTTGCGGATTAATCGTGTGACCGTTCTCTTCTATAAGAATGCCCTTGGTAAACGCATGCGACAAGTTCGGATCGAAATCCCGCAACGCATCGGCGCTGAGGATCTGCGTGCGAACACCGTTGAGACGCCGCAGTTCCCAACCTCCGCGGTCCTTGGCGAAGTCTGCTTCTCCACGATATACGGTCAGATGACCTTCATGGCGGATCAGATGGCTCGCATCAGCCTCCTCCGCCAATGACTTGATCAGAGGCACCGTGGACTTGATGAGATTGCGGAGTGCTTTCGCCTGCTCCTTCACCTTGTTTGGTCTTCCGGCTAACAGAAAGCGAATCAACCAGGGCATGATGGTTGGAAAATAGCTGAACCGGATTGACAACGGCCCCATCGGGTCAAGGAGCCACTTCGGCACGCTCGTCAAGTTTCCCGGCATGGACATAGGGACGACGGATGAGCCGTTGAAGCATCCGGCATTCCCAAACGATGCACCTTCGCCAGGAGGGTTCGGGTCAATCAAGGTGACTTTGAATCCGCGGCGCTGAAGCATCAGCGCCGTGCATACGCCGACGATTCCGGCTCCAGCGATGCCTACTTTTTTGTGGTTCTCAGACATAGGATGCTCCCGCGGAGCCGACAGTCTCTCGCTGCCTAGCCACCGTTTCGCGGTAGGTGATAAAATTCGGCGTGCCTTACCTTGCTGCGGTAACGACGATTTCGATCAGGACGTCCTGGCCAAGATCTGAAACCCCTATCGTCGCACGCGCGGGCAAATCCTGTGCGTCGAGCCAAGAAGTCCAGACGTCGTTCATCTCTTGCTTCAGGTTCATGTCAGTGATGAACAAGGTCGCGGAAATTAGTTTCGTCTTGTCGGTTCCCGCTTCTGCGAGGAATTTGTCGAGCTTGGCACAAACTTGCGTCGTTTGGGCCCGCATCGAGGCGCCCTTGAGTTCATCGGCCAGCACGCCACCGAAGTAAATCACATCAGCATATTCAACTGACCGATGCATGATTGGTGTTCTGTCTCGACGTGTGATCATCGTCTTGCTCCTGCATTCATGGAATCGTGCCAACTACAGGTCGCGCTGTAGGCAGGATTCGGTGTTAGGCACTGCAGCTACGTCCGGCTCCACACCTCAGCCCTGGCTGCCTTCATGCCGCCTATATGCATAATATTTCAACATGATAACGCTTAGTCAAATGCCAATTATTGCGCTATCTATAATCAAATATTATATTATCGACGGAGGTTAGAAATATCGTTGACGCTGAACGTAAATGATAAAAGCCCAATCGATGCGTAGCTGCGAAGAATGAGCGTCATTGAGGGGAGCAAGTGTATTATCAGCTTACGAGCATCGCCCCCGGAGCGGGTGGGGGCCGAATTCCCAGCCCTGCATGCGGCTAGTCTCTACGACGCAGCAATGCTGGTTCGCACCTTTAGAAATGCCTGGCGACTCTGAGCCGGAGCTGCACGAAGGGTTCTGGATCTGGCTCGGCGGATTCAAAGCGGCTACGCTCTAAAAATCCTATGCATGAGGCGGTGTAAGCTGTTTGGACCGCTACTGTCGAATGAGGTGCATGGGGTAAATGGAAGCATGACTTCCGCCTGTGGCATAGGTGGCAATCTCAGTCATTCTGCAGGCGCACAGCTCAAGGATCTGCGTGCCGTCATGCTCCCCCAACCGGTGTTAGGATAGGATGAATTGAGGCGGCCTCGCATTTTGGCGCGGAGAGAGTACACCTCGCTGGAACAATGACGGAGGCGTCGCCTTAACCGGCTGGTGCGGATCGAGGCAATAGTCTATCGGCATGACTGACGATGCGTCCGCCCGATACAAACGCCACCGCTTTCCAGCCGAGATCATCGCGCATGCGGTATGGCTCTATTACCGGTTCCCGCTGAGCCTGCGCGATATCGAAGACC
>NZ_LMCL01000023.1:0-467862 GCF_001424795.1 Aminobacter sp. DSM 101952
AAGCCGCACAAGAAGTTCGTGGCAAGCCGCACAAGAAGTTCGTGGCTGAAGCCTACATCCTGACCAAGGAAGAGGGTGGCCGTCACACGCCGTTCTTCACCAACTACCGTCCGCAGTTCTACTTCCGCACGACGGACGTGACGGGCATCGTGTCGCTGCCGGAAGGCACCGAGATGGTCATGCCCGGCGACAACATCACCGTCGACGTCGAGCTGATCGTTCCGATCGCCATGGAAGAGAAGCTGCGCTTCGCCATCCGTGAAGGCGGCCGCACCGTCGGTGCCGGCATCGTCGCTTCGATCAAAGAATAATCCGAATAACGATCTGTCGCGGGCGGGAATACGCCCGCGCCGCGCCAGAACAAGGAAGTGACCATGAACGGACAGAATATCCGCATCCGCCTCAAGGCGTTTGACCACCGGGTTCTCGACGCTTCGACCCGCGAGATCGTGTCGACCGCAAAGCGCACCGGCGCCAACGTTCGCGGCCCGATCCCGCTGCCGACGCGGATCGAGAAGTTCACGGTGAACCGCTCGCCGCACGTCGACAAGAAGAGCCGCGAGCAGTTCGAGATGCGCACGCATAAGCGTCTGCTGGACATCGTCGATCCGACCCCGCAGACCGTCGATGCTCTGATGAAGCTCGACCTCGCCGCAGGTGTCGACGTCGAAATCAAGCTCTAAGAGCTAACATGAGCCGCGCGAGCAGATCCAAACGGCTCCTCTGAAGGAAAACGAACCGATGCGTTCAGGTGTAATTGCACAGAAGGTGGGAATGACCCGCGTCTATAATGACGCTGGCGAGCACGTTCCCGTCACCGTTCTCCGCATGGAGAACTGCCAGGTCGTGGCGCAGCGCACGCAGGAGAAGAATGGCTACACCGCCGTTCAGCTCGGCGTCGGCCTCGCCAAGGTGAAGAATACGTCGAAGGCGATGCGCGGTCATTTCGCTGCCGCCTCCGTCGAGCCTAAGTCGAAGGTCGCCGAATTCCGCGTCTCCGCCGACAACATGCTCGATGTCGGCTCCGAGATCACCGTCGAGCACTTCGTCCCCGGCCAGAAGGTCGACGTGACGGGCACCTCGACCGGTAAGGGTTTCCAGGGCGTCATCAAGCGGCACAACTTCGGTGGTGGCCGTGCGACCCACGGTAACTCGGTGTCGCACCGTACCCACGGCTCGACTGGCCAGCGCCAGGATCCGGGCAAGGTGTTCAAGGGCAAGAAGATGGCCGGCCACATGGGCGACGTCCGCGTCACGACCCAGAACGTCGAAGTCGTCTCGACCGACGCCGACCGCGGCCTGATCCTGATCCGCGGTGCGGTTCCGGGCACGAAGGGTGCATGGATCCTGGTTCGCGACGCCGCCAAGATTGCGCTGCCTGAGAATGCGCCGAAGCCGGCCGCGATCCGCGCCGTCAGCAAACAGGCTCCGGCCAACGAGGGAGCGGAATAATGGACCTCAAGATTACAACCCTCGCAGGCAAGGATGCCGGCAAGGTTGAGCTCTCGGAAGAGATCTTCGGCCTCGACCCGCGCGAAGACGTGCTCCAGCGCGTCGTGCGCTGGCAGCTCGCCAAGAAGCAGCAGGGCACGCACAAGGCCAAGGGCCGCGCGGAAATCGCGCGCACCGGCGCCAAGATGTACAAGCAGAAGGGTACGGGCCGCGCTCGTCACCATTCGGCACGCGCTCCGCAGTTCCGCGGCGGCGGCAAGGCCCACGGCCCGGTTGTCCGCAGCCACGAGCACGACCTTCCCAAGAAGGTCCGCGCTCTCGGCCTGAAGCACGCTCTGTCGGCCAAGGCCAAGGCATCGAACCTGATCATCGTCGACGAGCTGACCCTCGCCGAAGGCAAGACCAAGGCACTGATCGCGAACTTCGCGACGCTGGGCCTGACCAACGCCCTGGTGATCGGCGGCGCCGAGCTTGACCTCAACTTCAAGCGCGCAGCGACCAACATCCCGAACATCGATGTCCTGCCGATCCAGGGCATCAACGTTTACGACATTCTGCGCCGCGGCACGCTGGTCCTCTCGAAGGCCGCCGTCGAGGCTCTCGAGGAGCGCTTCAAATGACGGATCTCCGCCACTACGACGTGATCGTCAGCCCGGCGATCACCGAAAAGTCGACCATGGCATCTGAGCAGAACCAGGTCGTCTTCAACGTCGCCAAGAAGGCGAGCAAGCCTGAGATCAAGGCTGCCGTCGAAGCGCTGTTCGGCGTGAAGGTGACTGCTGTGAACACCCTGGTCCGCAAGGGCAAGGTGAAGCGCTTCCGCGGCACGATCGGCCGCCAGAGTGACGTCAAGAAGGCGGTAGTGACGCTGGCCGATGGTCAGTCGATCGACGTCGCGACCGGTCTCTGAGCTAGGCTGAGAGGACAGGACAATGGCACTTAAGAAATTCAAGCCAGTAACGCCGAGCACGCGCCAGCTGGTCATCGTCGACCGCTCGGGCCTGCACAAGGGCAAGCCCGTCAAGGGTCTGACCGAAGGCCTGACCAAGTCGGGCGGCCGCAACAACTACGGTCGCATCACGGCTCGCTTCATCGGCGGCGGTCACAAGCGTTCGTACCGCATCATCGACTTCAAGCGTCGCAAGTTCGACGTCGTCGGCACGGTCGAGCGTCTCGAGTACGATCCGAACCGCACCGCCTTTATCGCGCTGATCAAGTACGACGACGGCGAGCTGAGCTACATCATTGCGCCGCAGCGTCTGCAGGCTGGCGACAAGATCATCGCCGGCGAGCAGGTCGACGTGAAGCCGGGCAACGCGATGCCGCTCGCATCGATGCCGGTCGGCACGATCGTCCACAACATCGAGCTGAAGCCCGGCAAGGGCGGCCAGGTCGCCCGTTCGGCTGGTGCTTACGCCCAGCTCGTCGGCCGCGACCAGGGCATGGCGATCCTTCGCCTCAACTCGGGTGAACAGCGCGTCGTCAGCGGTCTCTGCATCGCCACCGTCGGTGCCGTGTCCAACCCGGACCACGGCAACATCAACGACGGCAAGGCTGGTCGCACGGTCTGGCGTGGCAAGCGTCCGCACAACCGCGGCGTGACCATGAACCCGGTCGACCACCCGCACGGCGGTGGTGAAGGCCGCACCTCGGGCGGACGCCATCCGGTGACCCCGTGGGGCAAGCCCACCAAGGGCAAGAAGACGCGGTCCAACAAGGCGACCGACAAGTTCATCCTGCGCTCGCGCCATCAGCGCAAGAGCTAAGAAGAGGTAACGCCAGTGACTCGTTCAGTCTGGAAAGGCCCGTTCATTGACGGCTATCTGCTCAAGAAGGCAGAGAAGGTTCGTGAAGGCGGTCGCAATGAGGTGATCAAGATGTGGAGCCGTCGCTCCACCGTCCTGCCGCAGTTCGTCGGCCTCACCTTCGGTGTCTACAACGGCCAGAAGCACGTCCCGGTCTCGGTCAACGAGGACATGGTCGGCCACAAGTTCGGTGAGTTCGCTCCCACCAGGACCTACTACGGTCACGGCGCGGACAAGAAGGCAAAGAGGAAGTAACATGGGCAAGGCCAAAGCTCCGCGCAGGCTTGCTGACAACGAGGCACGTGCGGTCCTCCGCACGATCCGGGTCAGCCCGCAGAAGCTCAACCTCGTTGCCGCGCTGATCCGCGGCAAGAAGGTAGCGACCGCGCTTTCGGATCTGGAATTTTCGCGCAAGCGCATCGCCGGTACGGTCAAGAAGACCCTCGAATCGGCTATCGCCAACGCGGAAAACAATCACGACCTCGATGTCGACGCGCTGGTGGTGGCGGAAGCCTTTGTCGGCAAGTCGATCGTCATGAAGCGTTTCCACGCTCGTGGCCGCGGCCGCGCCAGCCGCATCGAGAAGCCGTTTTCGCACCTCACGATCGTCGTTCGTGAAGTCGAAGAGAAAGGGGAGGCCGCATAATGGGCCAGAAAATCAATCCGATCGGTCTCCGCCTCGGCATCAACCGCACCTGGGACTCGCGCTGGTACGCAAACACCGGCGAATACGGCCAGCTGCTTCATGAAGACATCAAGATCCGCAAGTATCTTGAGGCAGAGCTGAAACAGGCTGCGATCTCCAAGGTCGTGATCGAGCGTCCGCACAAGAAGTGCCGCGTGACCATTCACGCCGCCCGTCCGGGCCTGATCATCGGCAAGAAGGGCGCCGACATCGAGAAGCTCCGCAAGAAGCTGACCGAGATGACGAAGTCCGAGACGCACCTCAACATCGTCGAGGTTCGCAAGCCCGAGACCGACGCGACCCTGGTCGCCCAGTCGATCGCTCAGCAGCTCGAGCGCCGTATCGCCTTCCGCCGCGCCATGAAGCGCGCCGTGCAGTCGGCCATGCGCCTCGGTGCCGAAGGCATCCGCATCAACTGCTCGGGCCGTCTCGGCGGCGCTGAAATCGCTCGTATGGAGTGGTACCGCGAAGGTCGCGTTCCGCTGCACACCCTGCGCGCCGACGTCGACTACGGCACGGCCGAAGCCCAGACCGCCTATGGCATCTGCGGCGTCAAGGTGTGGGTGTTCAAGGGCGAGATCCTCGAGCACGATCCGATGGCTTCCGAGCGTCGCGCAACCGAAGGCGATCATTCGCATGCTGGCGAGCGCCCTGAGCGCCGCCGTCGCGAAAACGCCTGACACGCATAGGAATTTGGAGTTAGAACGATGCTGCAGCCAAAGCGCACAAAGTTCCGTAAGCAGTTCAAGGGCCGCATCCACGGTACCGCGAAGGGTGGCACCAACCTGGATTTCGGCGGCTTCGGACTGAAGGCGCTTGAGCCAAACCGCGTCACCGCGCGTGAGATCGAGGCGGCCCGCCGCGCGATCACCCGCGAAATGAAACGTCAGGGCCGCGTCTGGATCCGTATTTTCCCGGACGTTCCCGTGACGTCGAAGCCGACCGAAGTCCGCATGGGTAAGGGCAAGGGCGCCGTCGACTACTGGGCATGCCGCATCAAGCCGGGCCGCGTGATGTTCGAGATCGATGGTGTTTCCGAGGAAGTTGCGCGTGAAGCGCTGCGTCTCGGCGCCGCCAAGCTCTCGGTCAGGACGCGTTTCGTTCAGCGCATCGCAGAATAAGGAAGGGCTGAATCATGAAAGCCTCGGACATCAGGACGAAGACCCAGGACCAGCTCACCGACGAGCTCGCCAGCCTCAAGAAGGAGCAGTTCAACCTGCGCTTCCAGAAGGCGACCGGTCAGCTGGAAAAGACGGCGCGCGTGAAACAGGTCCGTAAGGATATCGCGCGTATCAAGACCATCGCCGCCGAAAAGTCGGCCGGCAAGAAGGCTTAAGGACGAAAACCATGCCAAAGCGCATCCTGCAGGGTACGGTCGTCAGCGACAAGAACGAGAAGACGGTCGTCGTCAAGGTCGAGCGTCGCTTCACGCACCCGGTGATGAAGAAGACCGTGCGTATGTCGAAGAACTACAAGGCGCACGACGAAAACAACGCCCACAAGGTAGGCGATCAGGTCTCTATCCAGGAATCGAAGCCGATCTCCAAGGATAAGCGCTGGGTCGTCATTACCCCGGACCAGGCGTAACAACGAATTTTGGACAAGCCGGGGAGGGCGGTAGCCCGTCCCGTTAGAAAAGAAGAAGGCGGCCAGTCATGATTCAGATGCAAACAAACCTCGACGTCGCGGACAATTCCGGCGCTCGTCGTGTCATGTGCATCAAGGTGCTGGGCGGCTCGAAGCGGAAGTACGCCTCCGTTGGCGACATCATCGTGGTGTCGATCAAGGAAGCCATTCCGCGCGGCCGCGTTAAGAAGGGTGACGTGATGAAGGCGGTCGTGGTTCGCACGGCCAAGGACATCCGTCGTCCGGACGGCAGCGTGATCCGTTTCGACAAGAACGCGGCCGTTCTTGTCGACAACAAGAAAGAACCGATCGGCACGCGTATCTTCGGGCCGGTTCCGCGCGAACTCCGCGCCAAGAACCACATGAAGATCATCTCGCTCGCGCCCGAAGTGCTGTAAGGAGCCGGAACAATGCAGAAGATCCGTAAAGGCGACAAGGTTGTCGTTCTGGCCGGCAAGGACAAGGGCCGCACCGGCGAGGTGCTGTCTGTCCAGCCGAAGGAAGACAAGGCCATTGTCCGCGGCGTGAACATGATCCGCCGCCACCAGAAGCAGTCCCAGACCCAAGAGGGCGGGATCATCACCAAGGAAGCGCCGATCCACCTGTCGAACCTCGCGCTCACCGACCCCAAGGACGGCAAGCCGACCCGCGTCGGTTTCCAGGTCCAGAAGGACGGCACGAAGGTGCGCGTCGCCAAGCGCTCGGGAGAAGTCATCAATGGCTAACGCAACCAACGAGCCACGCCTGAAGACGGTCTACAAAGAGACCATCCGTTCGGCGATGCAGGAACAGTTCAAGTACGACAACGTCATGCAGATCCCGCGCATCGACAAGATCGTGCTCAACATGGGTGTCGGCGAAGCAACCGCGGATTCGAAGAAGCCGACCGTTGCTGCCGAGGACCTGGCGATGATCGCCGGCCAGAAGCCGGTTGTGACCCGCGCCCGCAAGTCGATCGCCGGCTTCAAGGTGCGTGAGCAGATGCCGATCGGCGCCAAGGTCACGCTCCGCCAGGAGCGCATGTACGAGTTCCTTGACCGCCTCGTGAACATCGCTCTCCCGCGCGTTCGCGACTTCCGCGGCCTGAACCCGAAAAGCTTTGACGGCCGTGGCAATTACGCTATGGGCATCAAGGAACACATCGTGTTCCCCGAGATCAATTACGACAAGGTCGATCAGATCTGGGGTATGGACATCATCGTTTGCACGACCGCCAAGACGGACGACGAAGCCCGGGCACTGCTCAAGGCTTTCAACTTCCCCTTCCGGCAGTAACGGCAGCGAGCAAAGGAAAAATCTGAAATGGCAAAGACCAGCTCAGTCGAGAAGAACAACCGGCGCCGCAAGCTTGTGGACCAGTACGCTGCCAAGCGTAAGGCCCTCAAGGACGTCATCATGGATCAGTCCAAGCCGATCGAGGAACGCTTCCGCGCGCAGCTCAAGCTCGCCGCGCTGCCGCGCAACTCGGCCAAGATCCGTATCCGCAATCGCTGCGAAGTCACCGGTCGTCCCCGTGCCTACTATCGCAAGCTTAAGATGTCGCGTATCGCGCTTCGTGATCTGGGCTCGACGGGAGCAATCCCGGGCCTGGTCAAGTCGAGCTGGTAAGGAGCATTTGACATGTCTTTGAGTGATCCTCTCGGCGATATGCTGACCCGCATCCGCAATGCCTATGGCCGCAAGAAGTCGACGGTGTCGACGCCTGCGTCCAGGCTGCGCGCCCGTGTTCTCGACGTGCTGAAGTCGGAAGGCTACATCCGCGACTACAGCCAGACCGATTTCGAAAACGGCAAGTCCGAGATCGAAATCGAGTTGAAGTACTTCGACGGCCAGCCGGTGATCCGCGAAATCGCGCGTGTCTCCAAGCCGGGCCGCCGTGTCTACGTCTCGTCCAAGTCGATTCCGCCGGTCGCCAACGGCCTGGGCATCTCGATCCTTTCGACCCCGAAGGGCGTGATGGCCGACCACGAAGCGCGCGAACAGAACGTCGGCGGGGAAATCCTCTGCCAGATCTTCTGATCTGCGTAGGCTGAAACAAGAAAGGCGAGGACAAGACAATGTCTCGTATTGGCAAGAAACCCGTTCAGCTTCCGCAGGGCGTATCCGCGACCGTCAACGGCCAGACCGTGACGGCGAAGGGCCCCAAGGGCGAGCTGAAGTTCGTGGTCAACGACGAAGTTCTGGTCAAGATGGAAGAAGGCGAGATCGCCGTTCAGCCGCGCGACCAGTCCAAGGACGCCCGCTCCAAGTGGGGCATGTCGCGGACCCAGATCGTCAACATCCTGACCGGTGTGAAGGACGGCTTCGAAAAGAGGCTTGAGATCACCGGCGTCGGCTATCGTGCCGCGCTCCAGGGAAAGAACCTGCAGCTGGCCCTTGGCTTCAGCCATGACGTCGTTTATCAGACGCCGGAAGGCATCACCATTTCGGTGCCGAAGCCTACTGAGATCGTCGTGACCGGTATCGACAAGCAGCAGGTTGGCCAGGTCGCCGCCGAGATCCGCGAATACCGCGGTCCGGAGCCCTACAAGGGCAAGGGCGTCCGCTATGCAGGCGAGAAGATCGTCCGCAAAGAAGGCAAGAAGAAGTAATAACAACGCCGCGGTGCGCGGTCGCGGGAAGCATTTCGGCTTACCGCAGATGGCCGCGCCCGTTTCAGAAGGCAAGGAACCAGTACTATGGCTTCGAAAGAAACCACTCTGCGTCGTTCGGCGCGCATCCGCCGCCAGATCAAGAAGGTCGCCAACGGCCGTCCGCGCCTGTCGGTTCACCGCACGTCGAAGAACATCTACGTCCAGGTCATCGACGATGCCAATGGCCGTACGCTCGCTGCCGCTTCGACCCTCGAGAAGGATCTCAAGGGCTCGCTGAAGACCGGCGCCGACACGGCCGCCGCGACTGCGGTCGGCAAGCTGATCGCCGAGCGCGCCTCGAAGGCTGGCGTCAAGGACGTCGTTTTCGACCGTGGCGCCTACATCTATCACGGCCGCATCAAGGCGCTTGCCGAAGCTGCCCGCGAAGGTGGCCTGAACTTCTGATGCAGGTACCGGCGTAGCGCGTGGCGCTGCGCCGCATCACTGACCAGTTGAAATAAATCCGGCGACGCTATAGACGCCGGATTTGGTTTTTAACCCCCGTGCTTCCGGAAAAAAACAAGGATAGGAATATGGCACAAGAACGTAGGGAAGGCGGTCGCGAGCGTAGCCGTGACCGTGAAGAGCGCGACAGCGAATTCGTCGACAAGCTCGTACACATCAACCGCGTTGCCAAGGTCGTCAAGGGCGGCCGGCGTTTCGGTTTTGCAGCACTCGTCGTCGTCGGCGACCAGAAGGGCCGCGTCGGCTTTGGTCACGGCAAGGCGCGCGAAGTGCCGGAAGCGATCCGCAAGGCAACCGAATCGGCCAAGCGCGACATGATCTTCGTGCCGCTCCGCTCGGGCCGCACGCTGCACCACGACGTTGAAGGTCGTTGGGGCGCTGGTCGTGTTCTGCTCCGCTCTGCCAAGCAGGGTACCGGTATCATCGCAGGCGGCCCGATGCGCGCTGTCTTCGAGACGCTCGGCATGCACGACGTCGTCGCCAAGTCGATGGGGTCGTCGAACCCCTACAACATGGTTCGTGCGACCTTCGATGCGCTGAAGAACCAGATGCATCCGAAGGATGTGGCTGCACAGCGCGGCATCAAGTACTCGACGCTTCAGGCCCGCCGCGGCACCGCCGTTGCGGCTGAAGAATAGTCGCTCGAGCTGACCAGGGACAATGACCATGGCCAAGAAAGCAACCAAGACCGTCACCGTCGAGCAGATCGGTAGCCCGATCCGCCGGCCGAAGGAGCAGCGTGCCACGCTGATCGGCCTCGGCCTCAACAAGATGCATCGCAAGAGCACCCTGGAGGATACTCCTTCGGTGCGCGGCATGATCGCAGCTGTCCAGCACCTCGTCCGCGTCGTGGACGAGGCGTAGGCCGATCGCAGGAGATAGAACATGAAACTCAACGATCTGCGTGACAACACCGGCGCGACGCACTCCAAGAAGCGCCTTGGCCGTGGCATCGGCTCCGGCTCCGGCAAGACCGGCGGCCGCGGTGTCAAGGGTCAGAAGGCCCGTTCGGGCGTCGCGATCAACGGCTTCGAGGGTGGCCAGATGCCGCTCTATCGTCGCCTGCCGAAGCGCGGCTTCACCAACATCTTCGCCAAGAGCTTCGTCACCGTTTCGCTGGCCCGTATCCAGGCTGCGATCGACGCCAAGAAGCTCGATGCCAAGGAGACTGTGACGGCGGAGGTCCTCGTCAAGGCCGGCGTGATTCGCCGCGTCAAGGACGGCGTCCGCATCCTCAGCGACGGCGAACTCAAGGCCAAGGTGGCCTTTGACGTTGCCGGCGCTTCCAAGCCGGCGATCGAGAAGATCGAAAAGGCCGGAGGATCGGTGAAGCTGCCGGAAGTGGCAGCAGCCGAGTAAAAGGCTTTGCAAAGTAAGCGGCGGTAGAGATACCGCCGCTTGCATGTTTGCCGTCCGGAGCCTATCTCGTGGCTTCGGTGACACGCGCCGCGCCCATCTGCGGCATTGCGGCGTGACCAAGCGGAGTACCCTGAATGGCATCGGCTGCTGAACAACTGGCATCCAATCTGAATTTCGCAGCCTTCGCCAAGGCCGAAGATCTCAAGAAACGAATCTGGTTCACCCTCGGCGCGCTGCTGGTTTACCGCCTCGGTACCTATATTCCGCTGCCCGGCATCAACCCCGATGCATTCGCGCAGGCTTTCACCCAGCAGAGCCGCGGCGTTCTCGGTATTTTCAACATGTTTGCCGGTGGTGCAGTCGAGCGCATGGCGCTGTTTGCACTTGGCATCATGCCCTACATCTCCGCCTCCATCATCATGCAGCTCATGACGTCGGTCATTCCGTCGCTCGAAGCGCTGAAGAAGGAAGGCGAGCAGGGCCGTAAGGTCATCAACCAGTACACCCGCTATGGCACCGTGCTCCTGGCGCTCGTTCAGGCCTACGGCATTTCGGTCGGGCTGGAGAGCGGCAACGGCATCGTCACGGATCCGGGCATGTTCTTCCGCGCCTCGACGGTCATCACGCTCGTCGGCGGCACGATGTTCCTGATGTGGCTCGGCGAGCAGATCACCGCGCGCGGCATCGGCAACGGCATTTCGCTTATCATCTTCGCCGGCATCGTCGCCGGTCTGCCCAGCGCCATCAGCGGCACGCTGGAACTCGGCCGCACTGGTGCGCTTTCCACGGGTCTGATTCTCGCGATCATCGTGCTGGCGATCGTCGTCATCGCCCTGATCGTGTTCTTCGAGCGTGCCCAGCGCCGCCTTCTGATCCAGTATCCGAAGCGTCAGGTCGGCAACCGCATGTTCCAGGGCGATACGTCGCACCTGCCGCTGAAGCTCAACACCGCCGGCGTCATTCCTCCGATCTTCGCGTCGTCGCTGCTGCTCCTGCCGGCGACCGTCGCGGGCTTCTCGAACACCGCCACGCTGCCAGGCTGGGTGAGCACGATCATGGCCGCGCTTGGCCACGGCCAACCGCTCTACATGGCGCTCTACGCGGCGATGATCATCTTCTTCGCCTTCTTCTATACGGCTATCGTCTTCAATCCGAAGGACACCGCCGATCAGTTGAAGAAGCATTCGGGCTTCATTCCCGGCTATCGCCCCGGCGAGCGCACCGCGGAATACATCGATTACGTGCTGACCCGCGTCACGGTCATCGGTGCAGCCTATCTCGTCGCTATCTGCTTGCTGCCGGAGTTCCTGATCTCGGCGACCGGCGTTCCATTCTACCTTGGTGGTACTTCGCTTCTGATCGTGGTCAATGTAACCCTTGATACGGTGGCGCAGATTCAGGGTCACCTGATCGCCCATCAATATGAAGGGCTGATCAAGAAGTCGAAGCTCCGTGGAGGTAAGAGGGGAAGATGAGGCTGATATTGCTTGGACCGCCGGGAGCGGGCAAGGGGACGCAAGCTCAGAGGCTGGTCGAGAAGCACGGCATTCCTCAACTGTCCACCGGCGACATGCTGCGTGCAGCGGTCAAGGCGGAAACGGAAGTCGGCAAGCGCGCCAAGGCCGTGATGGACGCCGGCGAACTGGTCTCCGACGAGATCGTCAACGCCATCGTTGCCGAACGTATCGACCAGGACGACTGCGCCGGAGGGTTCATCCTCGACGGTTATCCGCGCACGCTGGCACAGGCCGATGCCGTTGCCGACATGCTCGCCGAGCGTGGCATGCACCTCGATACGGTGATCGAGCTCGTCGTCGACGACAAGGCGCTTGTCGGCCGCATCCTGAAGCGCGCCGAGGAAGCCAAGGCGGCCGGCCAGCCGGTGCGCAAGGACGACAATGCCGAGATCTTCGATGAGCGGCTTCGCGAGTACTACAAGAAGACCGCTCCGCTGATCGGCTATTACTACGCCAACGATCTGCTTCAGCAGGTCGACGGCATGGCGCCGATGGACGAAGTGACGGCACAGATCGAAGCGGTTCTGGCGACTGTCGCCAGCTAATCGCTGCACGTGGACTTGACGGACGGGCCGATCCGGAGTATGGCGGCCCGTCTTCCATTCAGGCATGATGATGTTTGCCCGTAAGGGCGCAAGGTCATATTGAAACGGAAAACCCGCAAGGGCCGGCCTCCACCGGACGCGGGGCAACTTGAAGCGCCGGCATGGTCCGGCCCAAATGGAGTGAAAAGATGGCTCGTATAGCCGGCGTTAATATTCCGACCAACAAGCGCGTTGTGATCGCGCTTCAGTACATTCATGGCATTGGCAAGAAGTTCGCCCAGGAGATCGTCGAGAAGGTCGGCATCCCGGCTGAGCGCCGCGTCAACCAGCTGACCGACGCCGAAGTGCTGTCGATCCGCGAAACGATCGACCGCGACTACCAGGTCGAAGGCGATCTGCGCCGCGAAGTTTCGATCAACATCAAGCGTCTGATGGATCTCGGCTGCTACCGCGGCCTGCGCCATCGTCGTTCGCTGCCGGTCCGCGGTCAGCGCACGCACACCAATGCCCGCACCCGCAAGGGTCCTGCCAAGGCAATCGCCGGCAAGAAGAAGTAATTTCGTTCCCGGCGGGTTTCGGCCCGCCGGTTTCGCCTTTTTTGGGCGGGTGTTCGGCCTGACACTTTAAATGCAGGCTGGTGTAGCCGCTGGTATTACGGCGGTGAAGAGATCAACTGAAAGGACTACCATGGCTAAGGAAGCCGCTCGCGTTCGCCGTCGCGAACGCAAGAACATCTCGTCGGGCGTTGCCCACGTGAATTCGACCTTCAACAACACCATGATCACCATCTCCGATGCACAGGGCAACACGATTGCCTGGTCGTCGGCTGGTGCCCAGGGCTTCAAGGGCTCGCGCAAGTCGACCCCGTTCGCTGCCCAGATGGCTGCTGAAGATTGCGCCAAGAAGGCCCAGGAACACGGCATGCGCATGCTCGAGGTCGAGGTCTGCGGTCCGGGTTCGGGTCGTGAATCGGCTCTGCGCGCGCTCCAGGCTGCGGGTTTCACCATCACATCGATCCGCGATGTGACGCCGATCCCGCACAATGGCTGCCGCCCGCGCAAGAAGCGCCGCGTCTAATATTTCACTCCGCGCGAGCGCCTGGTGCGCTCGTTTGCGGTTTCCAGGTCGCCCGTCACGATTGGATGGTGGCGGGGCTACGGAAGGAAGCGAATATGATCCAGAAAAACTGGCAGGAACTGATCAAGCCGAACAAGATCGAGTTCTCGTCCAAGAAGAAGACGCTGACCACGCTCGTCGCCGAGCCGCTTGAGCGTGGCTTCGGCCTGACGCTCGGCAATGCGCTCCGTCGCGTGCTGCTGTCGTCGCTTCGCGGCGCTGCCGTGACCGCGGTGCAGATCGACGGCGTGCTGCATGAGTTCTCTTCGATCGGCGGCGTTCGTGAAGACGTCACCGACATCGTGCTCAACATCAAGGAAATCGCCATCCGCATGGAAGGCGACGGCCCGAAGCGCATGGTCGTTCGCAAGCAGGGCCCCGGTGCCGTGCTCGCCGGCGACATCCAGACGGTCGGCGACGTCGAGATCCTGAACCCCGATCACGTCATCTGCACGCTCGACGAGGGCGCGGAGATCCGTATGGAGTTCACCGTCGACACCGGCAAGGGCTACGTCCCGGCTGAGCGCAACCGCGCAGAAGACGCTCCGATCGGTCTTATCCCGGTCGACAGCCTCTACTCGCCGGTCAAGAAGGTTTCTTACAAGGTCGAGAACACCCGCGAGGGCCAGGTTCTGGACTACGACAAGCTGACCATGACTATCGAGACCGACGGTTCGATCACCGGCGAGGACGCAGTCGCTTTCGCTGCTCGCATCCTGCAGGACCAGCTCGCCCTGTTCGTCAACTTCGACGAGCCGCAGAAGGAAGTTGCAGCCGAGGCCGTCACCGAGCTCGCCTTCAACCCGGCGCTGCTCAAGAAGGTCGACGAGTTGGAGCTTTCGGTCCGTTCGGCCAACTGCCTCAAGAACGACAACATCGTTTACATCGGCGACCTGATCCAGAAGACGGAAGCAGAAATGCTGCGTACGCCGAACTTTGGCCGCAAGTCGCTCAACGAGATCAAGGAAGTTCTGGCCGCAATGGGCCTGCACCTCGGTATGGAAGTGCAGGACTGGCCGCCGGAAAACATCGAAGACCTCGCCAAGCGATACGAAGATCAGTACTGAGACGACCTAGTCGAGCATGGTTCCGAGGACCGGATATTCCGGTCCGACGGCCTTGCGGAAAACCATCAGAGGCCGTGGCCTCTTGAACAACTGAAGAAGGAAAAGAGCCATGCGTCACGGTTTCAAAGGCCGTCGCTTCGCCCGCAGCGTAAGCCACCGCAAGTCCATGTTCGCCAACCTCTCGGTCTCGCTGATCGAGCACGAGCAGATCGTGACCACGCTCGAAAAGGCGAAGGACCTGCGTCCGATCGTCGAGAAGCTGGTGACGCTCGGCAAGCGTGGCGACCTGCATGCCCGCCGCCAGGTGATCGCCCAGATCGGCAACGAGAACGTCGTGAAGCGTCTGTTCGACGTCGTCGCGCCGCGTTATGCCACCCGCAACGGCGGCTACCTGCGCATCATGAAGGCCGGCTTCCGCCGCGGCGACAACGCCGCGATGGCTGTCATCGAGTTCGTCGATCGCGACACCTCGGCCAAGGGCGCCGGCGACCGCGCCCGCCTGGAAGCCGAATCTGTCAACGAAGCTGAAGCTGCATAAGCGTTCCGCATCGTTTTATGAACCGAAGGGGCCCTCGTGGCCCCTTTTGTTTTGGGCGGGTGGTCCGGCCTGCTTTCCCGGCCAGGGCGGAGTTTCAGCTCTTCTTCCGCAACTGGGGCCAACCAAGCGGAAATAACCGCTTTTCGCGCCGGTCCAGCCTTTCAATTTGCACAATCGTCGCGACAATGGCGCCAACTATGCGTTGGAGGATTCGCCATGCGTGCGAAACGATATTTGTCGCTTGCGCTGTGCGCCTGGATGGCGCTGGCCGGCGGCGCCGTGGCCCAGGAGGCGACGACCACCGAGGATCCCGGCCTGTCGGATGTGCTGACGGATCTGCTGAATGGCGGCAAGGGCGGCGGGGCCGCGACCCCCGGTCCCGATCGCCGTGTGCCATTTGGCCGCGAGGAGATGCAGCTTTCCTTTGCGCCCTTGGTCAAGGATACGGCGGCCGCGGTGGTCAATGTCTACGCCTCGAAGCAGGTGAAGGTCCGCTCGCCCTTCGAGGGTGACCCGTTCTTCGAGCAGTTTTTCGGCCGCTCCGGGCCGCGCAACCGGTCGTCGCTGGGCTCGGGCGTTCTGGTCGACCCCAGCGGCATCGTCGTCACCAACAACCATGTCGTCCAGGACGCCGACCAGGTGAAGGTTGCGCTTTCCGACGGCCGCGAATTCACCAGCAAGGTGCTGCTCAAGGACGAGACGCTCGACCTGGCGGTGCTCAAGATCGATTCCGACAAGCCGTTCCCGACCATCGCCATCGGCGATTCCGACGCGCTGCAGGTCGGCGACCTCGTGCTCGCCATCGGCAATCCGTTCGGCGTCGGTCAGACCACGACCAGCGGCATCGTCTCGGCGCTCGCGCGCACGCATATCGGCGTGTCGGACTCCGGCTTCTTCATCCAGACCGATGCTGCCATCAACCCGGGCAATTCGGGCGGCGCGCTGATCAACATGGGCGGCCAGCTCGTCGGCATCAACACGGCGATCTTCAGCCGCAGCGGCGGCTCGATCGGCATTGGTTTCGCCATCCCCTCCAACATGGTGCGCGCCTTCACCGAGGCGGCCAAGGGTGGGGCCGAGTTCTTCGAGCGGCCTTTCATTGGCGCTTCCTTTGAGCCGGTGACGCCCCAGATCGCGGAGTCGCTCGGCATGGATCATCCGGCAGGCGCACTGATCTCCTCGGTCGATGCCAATGGCCCGGCGGCGCGCGCCGGCTTGAAGCCAGGAGATGTCGTTCTGGCGTTCAACGGCGCTGCCATCGAACATATGGAAGGGCTCGATTACCGCCTGGCGACGCAGCCGGTCGGCGGCAAGGCCACCCTGTCTGTGCTGACCAAGGGCGAGGAGAAATCCGTCGAAGTTGCGCTCGAGCGCGCGCCTGAAGGCACCAGTTCGAATGAGGTTCTGCTGCGTGGCCGCAGCCCGTTTGCCGGCGCCAAGGTGGCCGAATTGTCGCCGCGCCTGGCTCAGCGCCTGCGTGTTGCCACCGACACCAAGGGCGTGGCGATCGTCGGTATTGACGGCGGCTCGCCGGCAGCCGGTTTCGGCTTCCAGCCGGGCGACATCGTCCGCGAGGTCAACGGCGAGACCGTCGATACGGCGGCCAAGCTGAAACAGCTTGCCGAAGAAGACACGCGCTGGTGGCGCTTCACTGTCGAGCGCGATGGCCGCATCATGCGGCAGATGCTGCGCTACTGATTGTTGCAGGATCGTGCGTGGACTAGGGGCTGCCGCTTGCGCGGCAGCCGGATCGCCGGGAGGCTGACGTATTGAGTTCCCTTTTCGACGAGGCCGTGCCCCGGCCGCTGGCCGAAACGCTGCGTCCGCAACGCATCGGCGAGGTCATCGGCCAGGACCATCTGCTTGGTCCCGACGGCCCCATCGGTCGCATGATCAAGTCGCGAAAGGTATCCTCCTTCATCCTTTGGGGACCGCCCGGCGTCGGCAAGACGACCATCGCCCGGCTGGTCGCCAAGGAAGTCGGCCTCGACTTCGTACAGCTCTCGGCGGTGCTGTCCGGTGTTGCCGACCTGCGCAAAGTCATCGATGCCGCCAAGCAGCTGCGGAGCGGAGCAGGGCGGCAGACCGTGGTCTTCGTCGACGAGTTGCATCGCTTCAACCGCACGACCCAGGATGCCCTGCTGCCGCATGTCGAGGACGGCACGATCGTGTTGATTGGCGCCACGACCGAAAACCCGAGCTTCAGCCTGGTGGCGGCCCTGTTGTCACGCGCCAAGGTCTACACGCTCAAGCGCTTCGAAAAGGAAGACCTCGCCATTCTGGCCGAGCGTGCCGAAGCGCATTCCGGCAAGAAGCTGCCGCTCGATCCGTCCGCACGCGACACGCTGCTGACGATGGCGGACGGCGACGGGCGTTACCTGATCGGCCTCTGCGAGGAGTTGCTGGCGCTGCCCGACGGCACGATGCTGGACGTGGCCGCCCTTGCCGAAGCCGTCCAGAAGCGGGCACCGGTCTACGACAAGGGGCAGGAGGAGCACTACAACCTGCTGAGCTGCTTCCATAAGAGTCTGCGCGGCAGCGACGTGCAGGCAGCCCTTTATTGGGCTGCGCGCATGGTCGTCGGCGGTGAGGACCCCGGAACGATTTTTCGCCGGCTGGCCTGTGCCGCTTCGGAAGACGTCGGCATGGCAGACCCGCAGGCGATGCCGCAGGTCGTGGCTGCCTGGACCGCTTTCGAGCGGGTAGGCTGGCCGGAAGGCCGGCTGTTCATGGCGCAGGCGATCACCTATGTCGCCACCGCACCCAAGTCGAACGCTTCCTACATGGGCTTCAACCAGGCCATCGCCCTGGCCCAGCAGACCGGGTCGCTGGCGCCGCCGAAGCACATCCTGAATGCGCCGACCAAGCTGATGAAGGAGCTCGGCTACCACGAAGGCTACCGGTACGACCACGACTATCCCGACGCCTTCTCGGGCCAGGAGTTCATGCCCGACCAGCTCGCCGGTGCCAACCGGCCGGATTTCTACACGCCGAACGAACGTGGCTTCGAGCGCGATATCAAGAAGCGCCTCGACTACTGGAACAAGCGGCGCCACGACCGCGAGGATTAGGCCGGCATTCGTCTGCCTGATGGTTACGGAGTTATTATTGCAAAAAAATGCAATTATGCATATCTGGTCGTAGAAGGCCGCGCGAGACCCCATTGGGCAGGCGGCAGTCCGTGGCGATTTCGAGAGGATGTGCGATGATCAAGGTAACCGACAAACTCTGGGTCTCGGGCCAGCCAACCGACGCCGACGTGATCGCGGCCGGTGAGGCCGGCATCCGCAAGGTCATCAACAACCGTCCCGAGCATGAGGATCCGACCCAGCCGAGCATGGCCGAAGCTGCCGAGCGCGCAGCGCGGGCGGGCATGGACTTCGTCAACATCCCGGTCGCGCCGGGGCGCTACACGCTGGAGGCTGTGCGCGCCTTCCAGAAGGCCGTGGCCGAGGCGCAGGGACCAGTTCTCGCTCATTGCAAGGGCGGCACGCGCTCGGCCACCCTGTGGGCGATCGGCGAAGTGCTCGACAACAGGATGTCGGTTGACGAACTCGACGCGGTCGGCCAGCGGCTCGGCATCAATTTTGCCGGCGCCAAGGATTGGCTGCGCAGCAATTCCTGACTTTCGAACCGGATCACGGTGGGGCTTGCCATGACTCTGAAACCCGAAGTGACCGCATTTTACGATCCTCAGACTTTCTCGGTGCAGTATGTCGTCGCCGATCCGGCCTCGAAGAGGTGCGCGATCATCGATCCGGTGCTTGATTTCGACGAGAAATCGGGCTCGACGGCGACAACGAATGCCGACCGCATCCTCGACTTCATCGAGGAACAGGGGCTGACCGTCGAGTGGATCCTCGACACCCACCCGCATGCCGACCATTTCTCCGCGGCTCGCTATCTCAAGTCGAAGACTGGTGCGCCGACGGCCATTGGCGCGCGCATCGTCGACGTCCAGAAGCTCTGGAAGGCCATCTACAACTGGCCCGAGTTGAGCGAGGACGGCTCGCAATGGGACAGGCTTTTCGCTGAGGGCGAGACTTTCTCCATTGGCGAACTGAAAGGGCGTGTGCTGTTTTCGCCGGGGCACACCTTGGCCTCGATCACCTATGTGGTCGGCGATGCCGCTTTCATCCACGACACGCTGTTCATGCCCGACAGCGGCACCGCACGTGCCGATTTCCCCGGTGGCAGCGCCAAGCGGCTCTGGCAATCGATCCAGGAAATCCTGATGTTGCCCGACGACACGCGCCTGTTCACCGGGCACGACTACCAGCCGGGCGGGCGCCAGCCGCAATGGGAAAGCACTGTCGCTGAGCAGAAGGCGCGCAATACGCACATCTCGAAGCTTTTGACCGAGGCGGATTTCGTCGCTGTACGGGAGGCGCGCGACAGGACGCTGCCGATGCCGAAGCTCATCCTGCATGCGCTGCAGATCAACATCAATGGCGGACGCTTGCCGGAGCCCGAAGCCGACGGCAAGCGTTACCTGAAGTTCCCGCTCGACGCCCTGCAGGGCGCAAACTGGGGGTAGCGACATGGCCGAGGGACCGCAGCCGGTTTCCGATTTGCTCGATCGGGCAGGAGAGGCATCGGAATTCCTGAAGAAGCTCGCCAATCCGAACCGGCTGATGATCGCCTGCGCGCTCGTCGAAGGCGAGCGCTCGGTGCGTGAGCTGGAAGATGGGCTCGGCATCAGGCAGCCCGGCCTGTCGCAACAACTCGCCGAGTTGCGCGATGCCGGCCTGATCGTCGGCCGCAAGCAATCGAAATCCGTTTTCTACCGCCTCGCAGACGAGCGGGTGAGGGCTGTCGTCTCGCTGCTCTACACGTTGTTTTGCGATCCGAACGGCGACGGCAAGCTACGCTAGGCGGCACAGGCCCGACGACAAGGCAAAGACATGACTGAGTTTACCCCCATCGCCTCCACCGTCGGCGGCGTCCTGATCGGGCTTTCGGCTGTCCTGCTGATGGCCTGGGAAGGGCGCATTGCCGGCATCAGCGGCATTGCCGCGCGCCTGCTGCCGCCCTATCTCGATGGCGCCTTCCGTTCTCGACTCGGCTTTGTTATCGGCCTGGTCGCCGCACCGCTGGCCTATGCCGCAGTGAGAGGCACGGACGTGGTCCAGACCGTCTCCTCGAACCTGCCGCTGATGGCGCTTGCCGGTCTGCTAGTCGGCTTCGGCTCGGTCTACGGCAATGGCTGCACCAGCGGCCACGGCGTTTGTGGTCTGTCGCGTCTTTCGCTGCGCTCGCTCGTGGCGACGCTCACCTTCATGGCCACGGCCTTCGCCACCGTCTTTGCCGTTCGGCACGTGCTGGGGGTCTGATCATGTCCTTCGCAGTCAATCTCGCGCTCGGCCTGCTCTTCGGTATTGGCCTTGTGGTTTCGGGAATGTCGGATCCGGCCAAGGTGCTGAACTTCCTCGACCTGTCCGGCACCTGGGATCCATCGTTGGCCTTCGTCATGGGCGGCGCCGTCGTCACCGCCTTCCTTGGCTATCGCCTTGTCTTGAGGCAGCCCAAGCCGCTGGCGAGCGCGTCGTTTCATGTGCCGACGAACACATCCATCGACAGCAAGCTGCTTGTAGGGGCGGCAATCTTCGGCATCGGTTGGGGTCTTGGCGGGTTCTGTCCAGGTCCGGCGCTGACTGCCGTGAGCATGGGCGCTGTCGGCACCTATGCCTTCGTGCCGATGATGTTTCTCGGCATGTGGCTGGCACGAATGACGGCGGCACGCAGGGTTGCGGCGTCCGCCTGATTTCGTTTCCGGCCAGCGCCTGTCAGGTCCGCTTGCGGAAGGTGCTGAACTGGAATTGCTGCACGCTCCCCCATGGCGTCCTGTGCTCGTGGCGACGGCTGTCGAGCAATACGAAGTCGTCGCCCAGAAGCTTGCCGATGCTGTCGGCATCGTGCCGGACGATCGGCAGGCCGCTGCATTTCTCGGGCCCGTCCGGGGCAAAGGTGCCGATGATCGCATGGCCGCCGGCCACGAGCGCACCATTGAGGGCTGACACATAGGCCGCCTGGTCGGCCGGATCGGTCAGGAAGTGGAAAGCGGCGCGGTCGTGCCAGACGTCGTAACGTCGCTCCGGCCGCCACGCAGTCACGTCCGAGCATATCCAGTGGACGTTTTGCGCCGCAGCACCAAGCCGCTCCTTGTCCGCATCGAGCGCGGCCTGTGAGATATCCAGCACCGAGATGTCGCCGAACCCCTGGCCGAGCAACGCGTCGACCAGATGCGAAGCGCCGCCGCCGATGTCGATGATCGCCGACGACGGCTTGGCGCCGGCGAGCCCGAGCAACGTCAGCGACGGTTCGGGAGTCTGTTGAAACCAACTGACGTCGGTTTCCGCCTTGATGCGGTAGATGTTGTCCCAGTGGGATGTGCGGGCGTCGCTCAAGCCATGATGCTCCACTCTGTTGGAGCAGCCTAACGCTGGAACGGGGCAGTGGCCAAGCTCCCTGGCGTGTGGTGATGGCTGAAACAGTCTTGAGCTCGGTTAATGCATGAAATATATTTCATATAGTGAATTTTATTGACATCACGCCGCAAGGCTGCAATTCTCACTGTCACCGGGCTTCGGGAGGAAGTTCGGACAATCAATCCATATGGCACAGCACTTCAGGTGCTGGCGAAGGTCATTGATCTGGCTTCGGCCAAGGGAGGGAACTTGCGTAGATTTCTGAGCACTTTCGCGGCCGCGGCCGCACTCTCGACCATTCTCGGCGCGGGCCATGCCCAGGCGGCCGAAAACCCGTTCAAATGCGCGCCCGGTGAAAAATACGTCATGAACGTCATGGTGTCGGGCGTCGAATACTGGTTCCCGGTCTATGAGATGTTCAAGCAGGCCGGCCAGCAGTTCGGCTGCGAGACGGCCTATACCGGCACGCCGGAATATGACGTCAACAAGCAGATCGCCACCTTCGACCAGGCGCTGGCCCAGAAGCCGGCCGGCATCCTGGTGCACCCGATGAACTCCGATCCTTTCATCGAGCCTATCAATCGTGCCATCGAGCAGGGCACGGCCGTCGTCACCTTCGCCGCCGACTCGCCCAATTCCAAGCGCGTCTCCTTCATCACCTCGGACAACCTGGCCGAAGGCACCTATGCCGCCGATGCGGTTGCCAAGGCGATGGACGGCAAGGGTGAATACGCCGTGCTCGAAAACCCCGGTCAGGACAATCACGACAAGCGCGTCAACGCCTTCGTCGCCCGCATGGAAGCCAAGTGGCCGGATATGAAGCTGGTCGGCCGCGCTGCCTCGAACCAGGATCCGACCAAGGCCTATCAGGCCGTTCTCAGCCTCGCACAGGCGCACCCCGACCTCGGCGCCGTGTTCATGCCGGAAGCCAATTCGGCCATCGGCGCGGCCCAGGCGGCCAAGGAAGGCGGCGGCAAGATCAAGGTCATGCTGGCCGACGTCAACGCCAAGATCCTCGATATGATCAAGGCCGGCGAGATCTACGGCTCGGTCAACCCCAACCAGGGCATGCAGGGCTACATGGGCTTCATGCTGCTGTGGCTGGCCAAGCATCCCGAACTGATCGATCCGATGAACGACACCAAGCGTTCGGGTGCCAACGGCATGAGCGTGCCCTTCGTCGACAACGGCTTCTCCATCGTGACAGCCGAAAACGCCGACGACTTCTACTGGGACAAGTATCTCAAGCGCCGCGGCACCAAGGGCATCGAGGAATAGATTTCCCCGTCCTTTCATGCCTTGCTGACAGACCGCCGGGGCGTCCTGCCCCGGCATCGCAGACCCGCAAAGGTTGACCGATGTCGACGCCCATTCTCGAGATATCAGGAGTTTCGAAGTCGTTCGGCGCCATCAAGGCGCTGACCGGCATCGATTTCTCGCTCGCCCCCGGCGAGGTGCACGCGCTCTGCGGCGAGAACGGCGCCGGCAAGTCGACGCTGATGAACATCATTGCCGGCGTGCTCCAGCCCGACGAGGGCGATATCCGCATATCAGGCGAGCGCGCCGTGATTGCCAATCCAGCCGCAGCCCAGCGGCTTGGCATCGCACTGGTGCACCAGGAGATCGCGCTCTGCCCCGATGCGACGGTGGCCGAGAACATCTTCATGCCGGCGATCAACACCCGCCGCGCGCCTCTGATGAATTTCCGCACCCTGCAGGCCGAGGCGCAGAAGGTGATGGATCTTCTGGCGCCCATCCCGGTGCGCACCAAGGTCGGTGACCTCTCCATTTCCAACCAGCAACTCGTCGAGATCGCCAAGGCGCTGACGCTCGACTGCCGTGTGCTGATCCTCGACGAGCCGACGGCGGCACTGACCGAGCCGGAAGCGCAGCGCCTGTTCGCTATCGTCCGCGAACTCAGGTCGCGAGGCATCTCCATCATCTACATCAGCCACCGCATGGCCGAGATATTCTCGCTGTGCGATCGGGTGACGGTGTTCCGCGACGGCCGCTACGTCGCCACCGACGAGATTGCGGCGACGTCGCCCGACGAGATCGTGCGCAAGATGGTCGGCCGCGAGATCGCCCAGCTTTATCCCGACAAGCTCGCAGCGGACGAAGCGCCTGGCCAGCCACTGCTGAAGGTTTCCAACCTGTCGGACGGCAGCCGCTGCTTCGACGTCGGCCTGGAGCTCCGTGCTGGCGAGATCCTCGGCATCGGCGGCCTGATCGGCTCGGGCCGCAGCGAAATGGCGCAGACGCTGTGCGGCCTCAGGCCATCGGCTTCAGCCGCCGTCGAAATCGACGGCAAGCCTGTTCGGATTTCTGCATATGCCGACGCGGTGAAGGCCGGCCTGGTCTATCTCTCCGAGGACCGCAAGGGCTCGGGTGTCTTCCTCGACATGTCGATCGCGGCCAACGTTTCGGCACTCGACCTTGGCAAGCTCACGGGAAAGCTCGGCCTGCTCGACCGTCGTGCCGAAACCGCCCAGGCAACGGAACTGGCGAAGCGGCTTGGCGTGCGCATGGCGGGCGTGGGTGCGGCCGTCTCGACGCTCAGCGGCGGCAACCAGCAGAAAGTGGCTATCGCCAAGCAGCTGTCGGTCGGCCCCAGGGTGATGATCATGGACGAGCCGACGCGCGGCATCGATGTCGGCGCCAAGGCCGAGATCCATCGCCTGCTGCGCGACCTTGCCAGGCGCGGCGTCGGCATCGTCGTCATCTCCTCCGAAATGCCTGAACTCATCGGCCTGTGCGACCGCGTGCTGGTGGTCCGCGAGGGCAGGGTAGCGGGCGAACTCGCGGCCGACGAACTCAGCGAGGAAGCCATCATCATGCTCGCCTCCGGCGTTTCAAACTCACAGAACACCAAGCAGCAGGCTCAAAATGTCGCCTAGGGAAGCGGAAGCACCGATCATGACGGCTCAGATCAAGACCGAAGGGCAGGGCGCGCGCTGGAACCTGGCGCGGCTGGGCTCGATGCGCGAGGCGGGGCTGATCGTCATCATCCTGGCGCTGTGCATAGCCATGTCGTTCGCCTCGCCGCACTTCCTGACATGGGGCAACTTCCGCGCCATGCTGATGAGTTTCTCCATCGAGGGCATCGTCGTCGTCGGCATGACCATCCTGTTGATCGTCGGCGGCATAGACCTGTCGGTCGGCTCGGTCGTCGCCTTTTCGATGGTCGTGTCCGGCGCGCTGTTCCTGGCCGGGCTCGATCCATGGACGGCGAGCCTCATCGGCATCGCCGTCAGTGCGCTGATCGGTGCGGTCATGGGCTTCTTCGTCACCGTGGTCGGGCTCAACCACTTCATCACCTCACTGGCGGCGATGGTGATCGTGCGCGGCCTGTGCCTGATCGTCACCAAGGGCACGCCGCTGTCGCTGTTCACCCTGCCGCCGGCCTTCAAGGCGATCGGCCAGGGCAGCTTCCAGGGCGTCCCTTATGTCATCATCATCTTCGTGGTGGTGGTCGCCGTCTTCGACTTCTTGCTGCGCCGCGCGACCGCGTTCCGCAAGGTGTTCTACACCGGCTCCAACGAGAAGGCGGCCCAGTATTCCGGCATCCGCACCAAGCAGGTGAAGTTCTGGGTGACGGTGCTGAGCTCCACGCTCGCAGGCTTTGCCGGCGTCATCTACATGTCCCGCTTTGGTGCTGCCACGCCTACCTTCGGCGCCGGAATGGAACTCAACATCATCGCCGCGGCCGTCATCGGCGGGGCATCGCTCAATGGCGGCTCGGGTACCATCTTCGGCGCCATCCTCGGCATGGCGCTGCTGTCGGTGGTCACCAGCTCGCTGATCCTGCTCGACATCTCGGTCTACTGGCAGGACATGATCAAGGGCTGCATCCTGCTCGCCGCCGTCTCCATCGACCACCTGCTTCACCGCAGGAAGGCGTGAAGGGGAGACGGACAATGGCCAACGGCAGCTCACGCGACGAAATCTCCAGCGCCCGCCAGATGCACCAGGCGCTCGTGCTCCACTACATGGAGGGCAAGACCCAGGCGGAGATCGCCCACGAACTCGGCATCTCGCACGCCACCGTCAACCGCCTGATCAAGCGCGGCCACCAGATGGGTCTGGTCGAGATCAGGATCAAATCGCCGATCGAGCATCTGGTCGACATCGAGGCAAGGCTGGTGGCGCTGGGCGGGCTCAAGCGCGCTGTGGTCGTTCCTTCGCTCGGCGACAATCCGCAGACCGCGCTGCAACGTGTCGGCGAAGCGGCGGCAACACTGCTGCAGGATACGATCAAGGATGGCGACACCATCTCCATCACCGGCGGCAAGGGCGTTTCGGCCGTGGTCGCCGGGTTGAACGGTGGCCGCCAGGTCAAGGTCGAGGTCATCCCGGCGACCGGGTTGGTACAGGGCAAGCACTATACCGACGTCAACCACGTGGCGTCGCTGCTGGCCGACAAGCTCGGCGGCCGCGCCTATCAGGTGCACGCGCCGCTGTTTGCCGACAGCCCCGAGCAGCGCAACATGCTGATGGGGGTCAGCTCCGTCTCCGACGTGTTCCGCAAGGCGCGCGAGGCCAATGTCGCGGTGGTCGGCATAGGCTCGATCCTGACCGACGATTCCAGCTATTACGACCTGCATCCCATGTCGAGCACGGACCGGCAGGCCATCGAACGCTCAGGCGCGGCGGGCGAGCTTCTCGCCCATCTCGTCGATGCCGACGGCAAGGTCTGCGACTACAGCCTCAACCGTTGCCTGGTGTCGCTGACGCTCGAAGAATTTGCCACCATCCCGCGCACCATCGGCATCGCCAGCGGCACAAGCAAGGTCGCCCCCATCCTCAGCGCCATGCGCGGCCACCACCTCGAAACCATCGTTACCGACGAAGCCACGGCCTTGCAGGTCCTGGAACTCGCCGAAGGAAAAAGACCATGAGCCAGCTTGTTCGCAACATCGGTCGCTCGGGCATCGCCGCATCTGGCGTCGGTCTCGGCACCTGGGCCATCGGTGGCTGGATGTGGGGCGGGACCGACGAGGAGGCCTCGATTGCCGCGATCCAGGCCTCCATCGACGCCGGCGTGTCGCTGATCGACACCGCGCCCGCCTACGGCCTTGGGCGCAGCGAGGAGATTGTCGGCAAGGCCATCCGCGGCCGGCGCGACAAGGTGGTGATCGCCACCAAATGCGGGCTCAACTGGCATTCCGGCAAGGGCAACCATTTTTTCGATCAGGACGGGCTGTCTGTTCATCGCTATCTCGGCGCCGACGGCATCGCCCATGAAGTGGAGCAGAGCCTGCGCCGTCTCGGCACCGACCGCATCGACCTCTACATCACCCATTGGCAGGACCCGACGACGCCGGTCGCCGAGACGATGGACACGCTCCTGCGGCTCAAGCAGCAAGGCAAGATCGGCGCCATCGGCGCGAGCAATGTCGATCCAGATGAGATGAAGGCTTATATCGCCGCTGGCCAGCTCGACGCGATCCAGGAGCGTTACTCGATGATCGATCGCGAGATCGAGGGCACGCTTTTGCCGATCACGCGGGCCAACGATGTCGCCACTCTCAGCTATTCGTCGCTGGCGCTCGGCCTGCTCTCAGGCGCCATCGACCCGTCTAGGCGGTTCGAGGGCGACGATCAGCGCAAGGACAATCCGCGCTTCTCGGAAGCCAACAGGCAGAAGGTGGCGGAACTCAAGGCTGCGATCATGCCTGTCATCGACCGCCACAAGGCGAGCATGGCGCAGGTGGTGATCGCCTGGACGCTGGCCCAGCCCGGCATCACCTTCGCCCTGTGCGGCGCCCGCAACCCGGCGCAGGCGCTCGACAATGCGCGGGCCGGCCAGATCAGGCTCGATGCCGACGATCTGGCAGCCCTCGACAACGCCATTTCCAGGCATCTCGTCGCCATGGACGCCTGACCGAAGGAAGCCATCCTCACCATGAATCGCAGCGAAACCATAGCCGGCCTCAAGGGCCGGAACGGCCCCGCCGTGCTCGTGATCGGGGGCGGCATCAACGGCATCAGCGTCTTCCGCGAGCTGGCGCTGCAGGGCGTCGATGTGCTCCTGGCCGAAAAGGGCGACTATTGCTCGGGGGCGAGTGCGGCCCTGTCGCGCATGGTGCATGGCGGCCTGCGCTATCTCGAGAACGGCGAGTTCAAGCTGGTGCGGGAGTCGTTGCTGGAGCGCGACAGGCTGCTGAAAAATGCCCCGCATTTCGTGGCACCTCTGCCAACGACAGTGCCGATCTTCGACGTATTGTCCGGCATCACCAACAGTGCCTTCCGCTTCCTCGGCCTGACCCGCCGGCCGGGCCGGCGGGGTGCGGTGGTCATCAAGGCCGGCCTTGCCGTCTATGACATGCTGACCGCCAGCCGTAGGCTGATGCCCAAGCACATTTTCCGCAGCCGGGCCGAGACACTGAAGACCTGGCCCGCAATCAATTCCGATATCCGCAATTCGGCGACCTACTACGACGCCTGGGTCAGCCGGCCCGAACGGCTGGGTGTCGAGATGCTGAACGACGCGCTGGCGGCCAATCCCGCGGCGCGGGCGCTGAACCATGCGCAAGTCAGCGGCGACGCCGACGGCGTGGTGCTGACCGATACGCTGACCGGCGAGACGGTCCGGCTCCATCCGAAGCTGATCGTCAACGCGACAGGCGGTTGGATCGACCTGACCAATGCGGGCCTAGGCGCTTCGATGCCCAAAATGATGGGCGGCACCAAGGGCTCGCATCTGATCGTCGCCAACAGCGAACTGCACGACGCGCTCTCAGGCCACATGATCTATTACGAGAACGAGGACGGGCGCATCTGTATCCTGTTTCCCTATCTCGGCAACGTGCTGGTGGGTTCGACCGACATCCGTGTCGACGATCCCGACCAGGTGCGCTGCGAGACCGACGAGCGCGACTACATCCTGCAGTCGCTGGCCTTCGTTTTTCCACATATTCGCATCGCGCCCGAGGAAATCGTCTTCCAGTTCGCCGGCGTGCGTCCGCTTCCGGCCAGCGACGACAGCTTCACCGGCCGCATCCCGCGCGACCATTTCTGCGAGGCGGTGCCGGGCAACGGCGCGTTGCCCGAAATGTTGTGCATGATCGGCGGCAAGTGGACCACCTTCCGCTCCTTCGGCGCGTTGGCGGCCGACATGGCGCTGCAACGGCTTGGCATGAAGCGGGTCAGCAACACCGAGGATATGGCGATCGGCGGCGGCCGTGATTTTCCTGCCGATGCTGAACGCTGGATCGCCAAGAAAGCGGCACTTTCGGGACTGGCAATGCCGCGTATGCGCGAGCTGTTCGAGCGCTATGGCACCGACGCTGCGACAGTCGCCGGCGGTCTCGGCGATGACGAGATGCTTTCAGGCTGCAGCTATTCGGTTGGCGAGCTCCGGCAGCTGATTGCGCGCGAGCATGTCGAAAAACTCGACGATCTGCTTCTTCGGCGCACCACCATCGGCGTGACCGGCAAGCTCACGTCAGACCTCATCGCCGAGGCCATCGACATCCTCGCGGCGGCCAAGGGCTGGGATGCCGCCCGCCGCGCCCGTGAGCGCGACGATTTCCTCGCCCTGCTGGAAAGCCGGCACGGGCTCGACGCCACCAAGCTCTCAGCAAGATCCGAAAGGAGCGCAGAATGCGCATCAGCCCTAAAGTCCGCATGAACCGCCTGTTCGCCAACGGGCGTTGCCTCGACGTCGCCATCGACCATGGCGTCTGCAACGAACCGTCCTTCCTCGACGGATTGGAAGATGTCGCCGGCGTAGTCGACCAGCTGGTCGCGGCCCGCCCCGATGCGATCCAGATGAATTTCGGTCAGGCCGACCTGTTGCAGGAGCGTCCCGGCAAGGACAAGCCGGCGCTGGTCATGCGCATTGACATGGGCAATCCCTACAACAAGACCCGTCATCGCCACATGTGGGCGCTGCTGCAGAACGAGCACGAGCCGCTGATCGGCGCGCTGGCGATGGATGCGGCCTGCGTGGTGGTCAACCTGTTCATGCTGCCCGACGAGCCGGACCTGTTCCGCCAGTGCGTGCAGAACATTGCGCGCGTCCGCGCCGACTGCGACAAATACTGCATGCCGCTGATGATCGAACCACTGGCGATGCTGCCCAACTCCGAACGCGGAGGCTACATGGTCGATGGCGATGCCGAGAAGATCGTGACGCTGACGCGGCTTGCGCGCGAGATGGGCGCCGACATCGTCAAGGCCGATCCGACCACCGAGGCAGCCGAATTCCACCGCGTCGTCGAGGCCGCGCGCTGTCCGGTTCTTGTGCGCGGCGGCGGCAAGGAGGATCTGCGGGTCGTGTTCGACAAGTCGGCGGCGCTGATGGCGCAGGGCGCCCACGGCATGGTCTATGGCCGCAACATCTACCAGCACGCCAATCCGCGTGCGGTTGTCGCCGGCCTGATGGCGATTATCCATCAGGGTGCCGATGGCGCTACCGCATGGGATCGCTACAGCAGCGTAAGCTAGGCCGAGGACTCGCGAGCCGGGAAAGGGCTTGCGCGCATTCGAGAGACAAACGGAGCCTGGTCCCCATCGATGGAGGCGGATCGGCTCGAAGGCCTTGGGAGGGACTCATGGCAGGATACATTCTCGGCCTCGATGCCGGTAACACCGTCATCAAGGCCGTGCTGTTCGACCTCGAAGGCCGCGAACTGGCACTGGCCGCCAAGGACGGCAAGTCGTGCATGTCCAAGCCCGGTCACGTCGAGCGCGATCTGGGCGAGTTGTGGCGCAATGCCGTCGAGGTCATCGGTCAGTGCATCACGCGTGCCGGTGTCGATGCGCGCAAGATCCTGGCCGTCGGCTGCGCCGGCCACGGCAACGGGCTCTATGCGTTGGACAGCGACGGCGAACCGCTTGTCGGCATTCAGTCCCTCGACACCCGCGCCGCAACGCTCGTCTCGGAATGGCAAAGGCAGGGTGTCGGCGAGCGCACCTATCCCTATTGCCTGCAGAAGCCCTGGGCGGCGCAGACGCCGACCCTGCTGGCCTGGCTGAAGCGCCACGATCCCATGCTCTACGGGCGCATCGGCACCGTGTTCCTGTGCAAGGATTTCGTCGTCAACCGGCTGACCGATGCACGCTCGACAGACGCCACGGACATGTCGGGTTGCGGCCTGCTGGCCATGCCCGGGCGTCGTTATGACGGCCGGCTACTCGCCGCCTACGGCCTCGGGGAATGTGAGCCGATACTTCCGCCGGTGCTGGAATCGGCCGAGATCGCCGGTCGCATTTCGCCTGAGGTTGCACGCCTGACCGGTTTGGCGGACGGCACGCCCGTCATCGCCGGGCTGTTCGACGTGGTTGCCAGCGCGATCGGCTCGGGCGTCACCCGCACGGGGGCTGCATCGATCATCGCCGGCACCTGGAGCATCAACCAGGTGATCACCGACGAGCCGATCCGCGACCCCTCGATCTTCATGCTGTCGACCTACGATCCCGCGCGGTACCTGGTGATCGAGTCCAGCGCGACATCGGCCGCCAATCTCGAATGGATCGTGCGCGAATTCTTCGAGCACGAACACGAATCCGGCCGCTCGCCCTTCGAACTCTGCGGTGAGCTGGTCGCCTCGGTCGATCCCACCGGTGATGTGCCGATCTACCATCCCTATCTCTATGGCGCGCAGGTCAATGGCCAGGCCCGCGCCGGCTTCTACGGCATCGCCGGCTGGCACAGCCGAGCCCATCTGCTGCGGGCGCTGTTCGAAGGCGTGGTGTTCGAGCATCGGCGTCACGTCGAAACGCTACGCGCCGCAGGTGCGGTGATCGACGAGGCGGTGCTGTCGGGCGGCGGCTCGCGCAGCGCCATCTGGCCGCAGATCTTCGCCGACGTGCTGGGCCTGCCGGTGACCGTTGCGCGCAGCCGCGAGACGGGTGCGCTCGGTGCTGCCATCGCCGCCGCCACTGGCGTTGGCGTGTTCAGGGACTTCGCCGAGGGCGCGGCAGCCATGACGGCTGTGGCGCGCCACTATCAGCCCAATGGCGGGGTGGCGCTGGCCTATGGACGGCGCTACCGGCTTTATGGCGAGATCAACAAGGCGATGACGCCTCTGTGGCAGAGCATGGCGAGCGAACAGGTTGAGGTATGACGGCGGCAAACGACTTCGGCACATATGATTTCGTCGTGGTCGGAGCCGGCTCGGCCGGCTGCGTGCTCGCCAACCGCCTGTCTGCCAATCCGAAAAACCGCGTGCTGCTGCTCGAGGCCGGCGGCAGCGATCGCTATCACTGGGTCAACATCCCGATCGGTTATCTCTACTGCATGGGCAATCCGCGCACCGACTGGTTGATGAAGACAGAGGCCGAACCGGGCCTCAATGGCCGTGCCCTCAACTATCCCAGGGGCAAGGTTCTGGGCGGCTGCTCGTCGATAAACGGCATGATCTACATGCGCGGCCAGGCCGCCGACTATGACGGCTGGCGCCAGGCCGGCAATGTCGGCTGGGGCTGGGACGACGTCTTGCCCTATTTCCTGAAGTCCGAGGACTATCACGGTCCAGCGTCCGCCGGTCACGGCAAGGGCGGCGAATGGCGAGTCGAGCGCCAGCGCCTGTCCTGGCCGATCCTCGACGCCTTCCGCGATGCCGCCGAGGAGATCGGCGTTCCGCGCACCGACGATTTCAACCGGGGCACCAATGAGGGCTCCGGCTATTTCGAGGTCAACCAGAAGAAGGGCGTGCGCTGGAACACCTCCAAGGCCTTCCTGCGGCCGATCCTCAACCGGCCAAACCTGCGCGTCGTCACTGGCGCCGAGACCGAGCGGCTGGTGCTCGACGGGCGTCAGGTGCGCGGCGTCGTCTTCCGCCTGGACGGCAAGCTGTTTGAGGCCAAGGCCGGCGAGACGATCCTGGCGGCCGGCGCCATCAACTCGCCCAAGATCATGGAGCTGTCGGGCATCGGCCGGCCCGATGTGCTGTCGGAGCTCGGCATTGATGTCGCGCACCGGCTCGATGGCGTGGGCGAGGGGCTGCAGGACCATCTGCAGATCCGCACCGTCTTCAAGGTCCGGAACGCCTCGACACTGAACCAGCGTTACCACAATCTCTTCAGCCGCGCGGGCATGGGCATCGAATATGCGCTCAAGCGCTCCGGCCCGCTGTCGATGGCGCCGAGCCAGCTCGGCATCTTCGCCCGCAGCGACCCGCGGCTTGAGACGCCCGACCTCGAATATCACGTCCAGCCGCTCAGCACCGATCGACTGGGGGAACCGCTGCACCGCTTCCCGGCGGTGACGGTTTCCGTCTGCAACCTCAGGCCCGAAAGCCGCGGCACGGTGCATGCCGTTTCCGCCGATCCGCGCTCACCGGCCGCGATCCGCCCGAACTACCTGTCGACCGAAGGCGACCGCAATGTTGCCGTGGCCTCCATTCGCCATGTGCGCCGGCTGATGTCGACAAAGGCCATCGAGCGTTTCGCGCCCGAGGAAATCCTGCCCGGACCGGCCATCGCCAGCGACGCTGACGTGCTGAACAAGATCGGCGACATCGCCACCACGATCTTCCACCCCGTCGGCACCTGCAAGATGGGCTCGGACCCCACATCGGTGGTCGACGGGCGGCTTCGAGTCCATGGCCTGTCCGACCTGCGCGTGGTCGACGCCTCGATCATGCCGTCGATTGTCTCGGGCAACACCAACTCGCCCGTCATCATGATCGCCGAAAAGGCGTCGGAGATGATCCTTGCCGACAGGTAACGTTGCCAGCAGTGCAGGCGACGACATGTTTGCGCGGGCACGCGGTGGATGCCACCGCGCCAGCAGGGCTGACAACATCGATCCACTCCCGTTGCGCCCAGCATCTGGACATAAATGTCTATTATCGTTAGTCCTACCGGAAACGGGGGAGCGCTGCGATGAAATCCAGGGCGGTGACGATCGGCGAAGGCGCGGCTGGCGCCTCGGTGATTTTTCATCTGGCGAACTGCGTTTGGACGGATGTCGTTCTGACCGAGCGTGCAGCCCACATGGTCCAACCCTCGGTCTATGATCCGCAAGGCCTCGGGTTGCGGATGTAAGCTTCGCTACATCCGGATCGGGCACAACACGGAAGTTTTCCAGGAATGGTTCAATGACCCGCCGCTACTCCGCATTTTCGCTGATCAAGGAAGGTTTGACCGGCCAGAAGGGTTGGCAGCCTGCCTGGCGCTCTCCGGAGCCCAAGAAGACCTATGACGCAGTGATCATCGGTGGCGGCGGTCATGGGCTGGCGACTGCCTACTATCTCGCCAAGACCCACGGCATCGCCAGCATCGCCGTGCTTGAAAAGGGCTGGATCGGCGGCGGCAACACCGGCCGCAACACCACGGTTGTGCGCTCCAACTACTACTATCCCGAGAGCGTGGCGATCTACGGCCTTGCGCACCGGCTCTATGAAGGGCTCTCGAAGGAACTGAACTACAATGTCATGCTGTCGAAGCGCGGCATGGTGTCCCTGTGCCACAGCACCGGCGAATTGGAGATTGGCGCACGCACGGTCAATGCGATGCAGATCAATGGCGTCGACGCCGAGATGTTCTCGGTTGACGATGTCCGCCGCGTGGCACCCCTTCTCAACTTGGCATCCGATGCGCGTTTTCCGGTGTTCGGCGGCGTCTGGCAGGGCAGGGCAGGCACGGCCCGCCACGACGCGGTGGCCTGGGGTTATGCGCGTGCTGCCAGCGCGCTGGGTGTCGACATCATCCAGAATTGCGAGGTCACCGACTTCATCGTCGAGGGCGGACGCTGTCGCGGCGTGCACACGTCGCGCGGCACGATCCGCACCGACCGAATAGGCATGGCGGTCGCAGGCCATTCCTCGGTGCTTGCAGCCAAGGCCGGCTTCCGCCTGCCGATCAACTCCTATGCGCTTCAGGCCTGCGTCTCCGAACCGGTCAAGCCGGTGCTCGACACCGTTGTCTTGTCGCCGGGAACCGGTGTCTATGTCAGCCAGTCGGACAAGGGCGAGATCGTGATCGGCGGCGCGCTCGACCGCGTTCCATCCTATGGCCAGCGCGGCAACCTGCCGACGCTGGAGGGCGTCATTTCAGGTCTGCTCGAAATGTTCCCGGCCTTCGGCCAGCTCAAGCTGATGCGGCAATGGGCCGGCATCGTCGATGTGGTGCCGGACTCTTCGCCGATCATCGGCGAGTCGCCGCTGCCCGGCCTCTTCCTCAATTGCGGTTGGGGCACAGGAGGCTTCAAGGCCATTCCCGCCGGTGGCGTCTTGCTCGCCCATCTCCTGGCAACCGGCAAGCATCACGACATCAGCCGCCCCTTCGATCTGGATCGCTTCGCCACCGGCCGCCTGCTGGACGAAGCCGCCGGGTCCGGCATCGCCCATTAGGTCGTCGACCTGGAGTAAACCATGCAGCTTTTTCACTGCCCGTTCTGCGGCACCCGCGACGAGACCGAGTTCCATTTTGGCGGTGAAGCCGGAAACATCCGGCCCGATGGCGCCGACGTGCCGGCTGATCGCTGGGCAAATTATCTCTACATGCGCGACAATCCCAAGGGTGCGGTCCGGGAAGTGTGGGTGCATATGAACTGCGGCGAGTTCTTTGTCATGGAGCGCGACAGTGTCGGCCACGAGGTCGTATCCTCGACGTCGCTTGATGGCGCGGGGCACGCACGATGACCGCCACGCGCCTGTCCTCCGGCGGCAGTTCCATCGACCGCTCCCGCCCGGTCTCGTTCAGCTTCGACGGCCGCAAACTGCAGGGATTTGAAGGCGACACCATCGCCTCCGCCCTGCTTGCGAGCGATGTCGCCGTGGTCGGCCGCAGCTTCAAGTACCATCGCCCGCGAGGCATCTGGGGCGCTGGCGTCGAAGAGCCCAACGCGCTGGTCGACGTCGGGGGCAGTGTGGCCAGGACACCAAACACGCGCGCCACCACCGAGTTGGTCCTCGAAGGTATGATCGCCAACAGCGTCAACGCGTCGCCGAACGCTGCTGCCGACCGCAACGCTTTCATCGACCGCTTTTCGCGCTTCATTCCTGCCGCCTTCTACTACAAGACGTTCATGTGGCCGGACTGGCACCTGTTCGAGCCGCGCATCCGGGCGGTCGCGGGGTTGGGCGAGGTCGACGCACGCTGGCAATCGCTTGCTGCTGCTGACCAGATCAACCGTCATTGCGACGTGCTGGTAGTCGGTGCCGGACCTGCCGGCCTTGCTGCGGCAAAGCTCGCCGCCAGTGCCGGCCAGTCGGTCATTCTGGTTGATGACCAGCATGAGCCTGGCGGATCGCTCAACCATCGCACCGGCGAAATCGACGGCAGGCCCGCCATAGCCTGGGCCGCCGAGACAATTGGCGCACTGTCTGCGACTGGGCACACTGTGCTGCCGTCCACCACCGCTTTCGGCATCTACGACCATAATCTCGTCGGGCTGAACCAGCGTCACGGCGACGGCAGGCCCGATACGCTCTGGCGGGTCAGGCCGCGCCGGATCGTGCTTGCGACCGGCGCCATCGAGCGGCCTTTGCCTTTCGCCAACAACGATTTGCCGGGCATCATGTCGGCCGATGCGGCGCTGGTCTATCTCAGGCGCTTTGCCGTGCTCGTTGGCCGGCGCGTGGTCGTTGCCACCAACAACGACAGCGCCTACGAGGTCGCAGGCGCGTTGGCCGAAGCCGGCGCCGATGTGACCCTTGTCGACAGCCGCAAGGACGGAACTCCCGCAGTGCCCGAGGGCGTCAGCCTGGTGGCTGGCCGCCGCGTCGCTGCAGCACGTGGAAAGATGCGCGTCGAGGGTGCCGTCCTGGATGAAGGCACGTTGCTCGATGCCGACTGCTTGGTGGTTTCCGGCGGCTGGACGCCGACCATCCATCTGTTTTGCCAGGCCAGGGGCAAGCTCGCCTGGAGCGAGGCGCAGGCTGCCTTCCTGCCAGGCGATCCGGTCGAGGGCATGGCCGTCGCAGGTGCGGCGGCAGGCGCGATCTCGCTGTCTGGTGTTTTTGAAAGTGCCGCCAAGGCGATGCCCGGCGCGACCGCGGCGCCGCGCAGCACGGGTGTGGAAGCGACCGGCGGTATCCTTGCTGCCTGGCCGATCCCGGATGCCAGGGGCCGCGTCTGGATAGACTACCAGAACGATGTCACCGCCAAGGATGTCGAACTCGCTGCGCGCGAAAACTTCATCTCGGTCGAGCATCTCAAGCGCTACACCACGCTTGGCATGGCGACGGACCAGGGCAAGACGTCGAACCTTGCCGGCCTTGCGTTGATGGGCGCCGTTACCGGGCGCACGGTGCCCGAGGTCGGCACCACCACCTACCGCCCACCTTTCACCCCGGTGCCGCTGGCAAGTTTTGCCGGTGCGCGCGGCGGCGAACTGATGTCGCCGGTGCGCCGTTTGCCGCTTGAAAACGTCCATCGTGCCCGAGGCGCTGTCTTCCAGGAATATGGCGGCTGGCTGCGGCCTGCCCATTACGGCGGCGCGGATGCCGACCCGGACTGCGCGATCCAGGACGAAGCCGGGCGTGCCCGGCAGTCGGTTGCCCTGTTCGACGGCTCGACGCTCGGCAAGATCGAGGTCATGGGACCGAAGGCGGCGGAATTCGTCGATTTCATCTACTACAACACCATGTCGACACTGAAGCCGGGCCGCTGCCGCTACGGCTTCATGTTGGCGGAAAACGGCGTCGTCTTCGATGACGGCATTCTTGTGCGGCTGGACGAGCACCGCTTCGTCGTTTCCTGCTCGAGTTCGCATGTCGCTTCAGTGCATGCCCGCCTCGAGGAATGGCGGCAGGATCGCTTCGGCCGTGATGCCGTCTATATCCACAACGCCACCTCGGAGATGGCGACGCTGACCGTTTCCGGGCCGAACGCCAAGAAACTGCTGGCGACGCTGGATCTTGGCCTGTCGCTCGATGACGCCGACTTGCCCCATATGGCGATGGGCGAGGGCATGTTCGAGACAGATCCGGTCCGTGTCGCCCGCGTCAGCTTCACCGGCGACCGCAGCTATGAGGTCTCGATCCGCGCCGACCGGGCGGAGCCCTTGTGGGCACGCATGCACGAAGCCGGCATGGCGTTCGATGCGGTGACCATCGGGCTCGAGGCCTTGATGATCCTGCGCGCCGAAAAGGGCTATATCGTCATAGGCAAGGATACCGACGGCACCACCTTGCCGCATGACCTCGGTGTCGATGGGCCGCGTGCCAAGCGCAATGGCGAATATGTCGGCCGCCGTTCGTTGTTCACCGACGTGGCCATGCCTGGCAACCGGCAGCAGTTGGTCGGCCTTGCCGTTGCCCGAGGCGAAGAGCCGCTGGCCACCGGCGCGCACGCGATCTCGCGCGACGGCGGCAAGCTCAGGAGCCAGGGTTTCGTGACATCCAGCTATCACAGCCCGACGATGGGTCGACCGATAGCGCTTGGCCTGATCGAGCGCGGGGCGGCCCGCCATGGCGAGGCCGTCGACATCCAGCATCTCGGCATGGTGAGGCGTGCGACGATCACCGGCCCTTGCGCCTTCGATCCTTCAGGAGAGCGGCTCAATGCGTAATCTTGCCGAAAAATGGACAGCCATGCCGGATTGGCGGACTGCGGTTATCGACACGCCCGGGCTAGCGATCCGTTCGCTGACCGGCTTGCACCAGTTTCTGGTCAGCGGCGATCTCGTGGCCTGGAGCAAGGCGTCGCGCATACCCCTCCAGCCGGTAGGCGCATTCGGCACGGCAACGGGTGATACCTGCACGATTCAGGTCGCGCGTGACCGACTGCTGGTCGTTTCCGCGGTTCCGTCCCCTGTCGCTCAAGGCTGGCACGAGCAAGGGTTCGCCGTAACCACCGTAAGCGCGGGGCTAATGATTTTCGACATCGAAGGTCCCGCGGCAGCCGACCTTGTCGCGCGCGCCACCACTCTTGACCCGGGCAAGGCAAGCGCCTCGGCGGCGATCTCGTTTGCCGGCATGAATGCCGTCGTCTATCGCCATGGCGAGAGGCTGCGCGTCCATGTCGATCGCGGCCTTGCGGCCTATTTCTGGACCTGGGCAGCAACCGTCAGCGGCAACCTGATAGCCGCGCAAGCCTGAAAGTTAGTCCTCCGGACCCGATCGGGAGCTGTTCAGACGGGCGATGAAGTCGTCGAATATGTCGATGTCTTGGGGGCCGGGCTCCTGGCCGCTGAAGGCCAGCAGATAGGCCGGAACGTGCGAGACCCTGGCATCGAGCGTTTCGTCCGGGTCGAGTGTGTAGTGGCCGATCTGCATGTAGTAGAGCACGCGGGCGCGGATGAAGGCATTTTCGTCGTCGTAACCGTAGCGCAGGTACATCGACTTGATGGCGTCGATGCGCCGCCTGTCCGCTTCATGCACCACGGCACGCACAGCCGGTTCGCGTCGCGCCCACAACCGCACGGCGATGTCGAGTTTCGGGTCGAACAGGCGCTCGTCCACCCAGCACTCGAAGACATTCAAGATGGCCCTGTTGATGGTGGGCGCGGGACGCATCGCGTGTTCGATGATCGGGGCGGTGTTGTTTTGCAACCAATTCTGCAGAAGTTGGTCATGAAGATCCTGCAGGCTCTTGAAAAACCAGTAGAAACTCGAGCGCGAGACGTCGAGTTTCTTGGCCATCACCTGGATCTTGACCTCGTCGATCCCGTCATCGATCAGCGTCTTGATAGCCAGGTTCAGCCAGTCGTTCTTGCTGGTTCGCGACGAGCTGTCGCCAGTGGCATCGACGTCTTGCGACACAGTCTGTTCCGGTTCCTTGCTTTGCGATGATGGCACTGGCGCTCCCCTTTGGTTTTCATCGTTATACGAGCAACTGTTGGCTCTTCGCATCGACTATTTTGTGCAAGGTCGCGGCTCGTTCGGAGTGACTGCGCCCTGCATTCCATGCCGCTGCAGCAACCTTTCTTCCCAGACATGGCGCGAAAGTACACATATGTCTAGACAGCGATCGAATTGGCTGCAATGTTGCCTCGCTGACGTGGCGAAGCCTTAGCGGGTGAGGGGGAAGTGACCCTTGCCGAGGTGATGATGCCGTCGGTGGGGGAAGCCTGATGGACCGCGATTTTCGCTCGTCGCCTGAGTATGTGGCGACACAGACATTTTACGGCGCGCTGTTGGCGCCGGGTGGGCACGTCTTCGGCGCCCGTTCCTTGTGCGGCCACGAGGATGCAAGGCATCTCTATTTCATCGGCCAGAGTTTCGCGAAATCCCTGGAAGAGGGCGTGACCAGCAGGCTTTGCCGGACGGTTCGCAATGGCGGCGGCCTCGAATGCCTCAATGAGCGCGAGACACGGCAGATCAGGCTCTCTCCCGACGGCCAGATCCTGGCGGTGGCATGCGCCGGCGACGATCCTGCAGCTGACCGGATTGAGCTGTGGTCGGCCGATGCGCACATAAAGGCGCAGGCAGTGCCGGGGCGCATCGAGCAGATCGACTGGTCGCCGGATGGCGCGTCCTTGCTTGTGGTGGTTGCCGGCGCGGCTGCAGACCTTGCCGGCATCCACGGTGGCTATAGCCAGAAGGTGATGTCCAACGGTCCGGCATGGCTGCCAGAGGTACATTCCGAGCAGGGTGACGAACTCTGGCGTACCGTCTGGACATGGGACTGCAAGGGCGAACCGCAGCGCCTCACCAAGCCACCTCTGAATGTGTGGGAAGCCAGCTGGTGCGGCAACGGCACGATTGCCGCCATAGCAAGCGATCGTCACAGCGAAGGCAGTTGGTACGAGGCCGGCCTTTCGCTTGTCGATGTGGGGTCGGGAGCTGTGACGGCGCTCCACACGCCTGTCGACCAGCTAGGTTGCGCCAGGGGCGCTGCAGACGGCGGCAGCATTGCTTTCATCGAGGCATTCTGCAGCGACCGGGGCCTGGTCTCCGGGCGGCTGACCATCTTCGATCTGAAAACCGGCAAGGTCGAAACCGCCGATACTCTGGGCATCGACGTGACGTCGATCGAATGGCGCTCGCCGACGGTCATTCATTTCGCGGGTGCGCGCGGTCACCAAACGGCGACCGGCGACTACGACCTCGAACGTTCCGTCGCCGCCGAAAGCTGGTCGTCCAGCGATGTCACCAATGGAGAATGGGTCCCCAGTTCTTATCCGATCGGAGCGAGTGGCAGCCTGTTCGTCGCCGAATCCTATTCGCGCGCGCCTTTCCTGGCCGAAATTGTCTCCGGCACCATTCGCGAGGTTGCATCGTTGGCGGCACCCCGGGCGCAAGAGGCGATGTCGGACTGTGGGCAGGTCGAACCGGTCAGCTGGAGCGCGCCGGACGGGCTGGAAATCCTGGGGTGGGTCGTACGGCCCCACGGCGCGACAGGTCCGACGCCGCTATTGGTCGACATCCATGGCGGCCCGATCTCGGCGCACCGCAATCGCTGGATGGCAAGGATGCGCGCAGCTCCGCTGCTGGCCAGCCGGGGATGGACGATCTTCCTGCCCAACCCCAGGGGAAGCACGGGCAGGGGCGATGCCTTCGCCCGCGCGGTCAAGGGCGACATGGGTGGTGCCGACGCGCTCGACATCATCAGCGGCATCGACGCGCTGGTCGCCAAGGGATGGGCTGACGACAGGCGGATCGCCGTCACCGGCACCAGCTATGGCGGCTTCATGTCCGCGTGGCTGCCGTCGCAAAGCGATCGCTTCGCTGCCGCCATACCGATTTCGCCCGTCGGCGACTGGTATAGCCAGCATCGGACGTCGCAGATCCCCGAATTCGACGAGATCATGCTCGAGGCGTCGCCCTGGGCGGCCGACGGTGCCTATTTTTCGCGCAGCCCCGCCTTCTTCAAGCACAAGATCCCGGTTCCGATGCTGGTCATGGCGGGAGCCCTCGACCGCAGCACGCCGGGCGGCCAGGCCGAGGAATGCCATTTCGCGGCGATCCGGTCCGGCGCGCCAAGTTCGCTCGTCGTCTATCCGAATGCCGGCCACAGCATCCGCAGCTACCCGGAATATCTCGACAGTGCCGCCCGCATCCTGTGGTGGCTCGACCAGCATGTGCGACCGGCCAACTAGCCAGGCGCAGCGACAAGGGAGGAAAAATTGGCTTCAACGACAGGTTCCGCCGAAGTGGGGCACGCTGGCAAGCGCATCGCCGTCATCGGCGCCGGCATCATCGGCTGCTCGACAGCGTTTCATCTGCTGAAGGCGGGGGCGCGGCAGGTCACCATCATCGAAGCGCGCGAACCAGCCGCCGCAACCACTGGGGCGGGCGCCGGGTTTGTCTCGCATTGGTCCGCCGGCATGTTCCCGCTTGGCGAAGAGGGGCTGCAGCTTCAGCAATACGGCCTCGACTTCTATCGCGCGATCCATGAGGTCGGCGTCGAGATCGGCTATCGCCCGAACGGTACTCTGATGATGGCGCTGACTGAAGCAGGCCGGGAACGCTTCGTTCGCCCCGTCCTGGATTCACCCCATGCGCCAGCGGAAATGCAGGATCTGACCGCCCGGCAGATCGGCGAGAAGACCAGGGGCCTGATCGACGCAACCCAGGTGCATTCCGGCGCTTTCAATCCGCACGGCATACAGCTCGACACCAGGCTTGCGACCGGGGTGATGGTCGACGAGATCGTCAAGATGGGTGGCGTGTTCCGCAATGGAACGGCAGTCACTGGCATTTACGATGCCGGAAGCCATGTGAAGATCCAAACCGACAAGGGCGAATTCGAGGTCGATGGCGTCGTCGTCGCTGCTGGCGCCTGGAACAACGAAGTGCTTAGCGGCCTCGGCTGGCGTTTGCCGCTGCTCAGAGTGATGGCGACACGCATCGTCACCGACGGCCGTGGACTTCCATCCACGCTGCCGACCGTGCAGTGCCGCGAATTGCGCCTTTGGTTGCGCGAAAGTTTCGGCGCGGTCATGTGGGGCACCGGCCGCCATTACCAGCCATACTACCAGACCGGCGACGACTGGATCGAACCCGGCCAGCCGCGCAATGCCGATCTGATGCAGGCGATGGACGACGTCGAACTGGCACAGCTCCAGAAGATCTTCCCGCCGCTTCGCGGTTCGAAGGTGTCGAGCTGGGCCCAGGGCGTGCCTTGCTACACACCGGACAGTGGCTTGATCGTCGGTCACGTCCCAGGCACCACCAACGTCGTGGCGGTAGGCGGCGACAACGAAACCGGTGTTAGCCACGGTCCTGGCCTCGGTCGGCTTTCCGCCGAGTTGATCCTCGGCCAGAAGCCTTTTGTCGACACGACGCGCTTCCGCCTCGACCGCTTTGCGCGCGATTCCTACGCGACCGAGGCCGAGATTGCGGCTGCCCTGCCTGCTTGGTCCGGGCACCAGCCGGCGGGCCCGGTTTCGTAGCGGCAGCAGACGCAATTTCCTCAATTGCACAAAGCAGCGCGTTTGGTACTGATCGTACTAGACATATGTGAACAGTGCCGCTAGCTTCCAGTTTCTGGCTGGTTGGCAACAACAACAAAACCGCCAATGACGAGGGTCGGGCCTGCGCCCGTAACCTCGCGGCCGGGACGAGGAGGGTGGTTTGGAAGACTTCTGTGTCGACAGGGAAACGACGTTGATTGCATGCCTGCAGGGAGGCGTTGGCGCGCAATGACATCGTCCATCGAAGAGCCGGCCTCGGTCAGGCCGGTGCCATCCGCCGTCCGGCAGGCGCGCCGGGGCAATTCGCTCGGACGGCTGATCACGCGCCGCATTCTCCTTGGCTTCGGGTTGCTGATCGCGGCATCGATGCTCATCTTCGGCGGCGTCGAGGCCTTGCCGGGTGATTTCGCGTCGACCTATCTCGGACAGGACGCCACGCCTCAGGCCATTGCCAACATTCGCGAGGAACTTGGTCTCGATCGTCCGATGGCCGAGCGGTACCTCAGCTGGCTCGGCGGCATCGCCCAGGGCGACTTCGGCACCTCCTGGTCCAATCGCAACTCGGTCGGCGACCAGATATGGAAGCGGCTCGGCAATTCGCTCCTGCTTGCAGGCGTTGCAGCGCTCATCGCCATCCCGTTGGCATTGGCACTTGGCATGGTCGCGGTGCTCTACCGCAACCGCATCCCCGACAGGGTCATCAGCCTCCTGTCGTTGGCCGCGATCTCGTTGCCCGAATTCTTCATCGGCTATCTGCTGATCCAGTTCTTCACGGTCCAGCTCGGTTTCGCGTCCTTCCCGGCCACCGTCTATGACGGCATGGGGCTTGGCGAGCGGCTTGCAACGATAGTGTTGCCCGTGATGACTCTGGTCATCGTCGTGCTGGCGCACATGATGCGCATGACCCGCTCGGCGATCATGAACGTCATGTCATCGCCTTATGTTGAGACCGCCGAACTCAAGGGGCTTTCGGCATTGCGCATCATTGCCGAGCACGCCGCGCCCAACGCGGTCGCGCCGGTCGTGACCGTGATTGCGCTCAATCTTGCCGCGCTCGTCGTCGGCGTCGTCGTCGTCGAGGTGGTGTTCGTCTACCCCGGCATCGGCCAGTACATGGTGGATGCCGTGACGGTGCGCGACATGCCCGTCGTTCAGGGCTGCGGGCTCATCTTCGCTGCCTTGTACATCGTGCTCAACATGGTCGCCGACATCGTCTCGATCCTGGCCAATCCACGACTGAGGCATCCACGATGACATTGCGATCAATGCCAATCAGCGCGCGGATCGGCCTTGCGGGCATATTGCTCGTCTTTGCCTGCGCCATCTTCGCTCCGATCATCGCGCCCTACGACGAAAGCGCCATTGTCGGCGAAGTCTGGGCGCCGATGGGCGGCGACTTCCTTCTCGGCACCGACAACCTTGGCCGCGATCTGCTGTCGCGACTGATCTACGGCGCGCGGGCAACGCTGTTCGTGGCGCTGTCGGCAACGGTGATCTCGTTTTCGATCGGCATGTTCTTGAGCTTCACCGCAGTGGTCTCTGGCGGCGTGGTCGATCAGGTGCTGTCGCGACTGAACGATCTTCTGATGTCGGTCCCCGCACTCATCCTGGCGCTGGTCGTGCTTGCGGTTCTGCCACAGAACATCTGGATCCTGATCGTCGTCATGGCCGTTATCGACTCGACGCGGGTCTATCGCATCGGCCGCGCCGTCGCCCTCGATGTCAGCGTCATGGATTTCGTCGAGGCCGCATGGCTGCGCGGCGAAGGCAAGCTCTGGATCATCTTCCGCGAGATCCTGCCCAACACGCTGGCGCCGCTGCTGGGCGAGTTCGGTCTGCGTTTCGCCTTCTCGATCCTGTTCTTGTCGACACTCTCGTTCCTGGGGCTCGGCATTCAGCCGCCGATCGCTGACTGGGGCGGCATGGTCAAGGACAACAAGGACGGCATCATCTTTGGTGTCTCGGCGTCGCTCACGCCGGGTGCTGCCATCGCCTTCCTCGTCGTCTGCGTGAACCTCGTCGTCGATTGGCTGATCAACACCACGTCCAGCCTGAAGGGCGCGCGCGACAATGCCTGAGATGCTGTCCGTCAAGAATCTGCGTATCGAGGTCACCGCACGCCAGACCGATGGCAGCGCGACCAATCTGGTGCTGGTCGACGATGTTTCGTTCGACGTCGGCAAGGGAAGGGTGCTCGGCCTCATCGGCGAGTCGGGTGCCGGCAAGTCGACGATCGGGCTGTCGGCGCTGGCATACGGCAGGGGCGGGGTGCGTATTGAAAGCGGACAAATCCTGCTCGACGGGCAGGACATCGCCAGGCTTGGGCTGCGCGGCATCCGCGCCGTTCGCGGCGCGCGCGTCGCTTATGTCGCGCAGTCGGCAGCCGCCGCCTTCAATCCGGCCCACAAGCTCGGACGGCAGGTGATCGAAGCGAGCATCCGCCATGGCATCATGACCCGGGCGGAGGCGACGAAACGGGCTGCCTATCTGTTCGGCATCCTCGGCCTGCCTGACCCCGATACCTTCGGCGAGCGTTTTCCGCACCAGGTTTCCGGCGGTCAGCTCCAGCGCGCCATGACAGCCATGGCTCTGTGCGCCAATCCTGAACTCATCGTTTTCGACGAGCCGACCACGGCACTCGACGTCACCACGCAGATCGAGGTTCTCGCCGCAATCAAGCACGCCATTGTCGAGACGCAGACCGCAGCGCTCTACATCACGCATGATCTTGCCGTGGTGGCGCAGATTTCAGACGACATCATGGTGCTGCGCCACGGCAAGACGGTGGAATACGGGTCGACGCGGCAGATCATCGAAGCACCGCGCGAAGACTACACCAAGGCCCTGGTCAGCATCCGCCAGACCACGCGGCAGGAGGCGCGCCCCTCCGACGATGCACAACTGCGCGTCGACGGGATGACGGCCGGCTATTCCGCGATGGATGTCCTGCACGATGTATCCTTGGTCCTGCCCAGGGGCCAGACGCTCGCCGTCGTTGGCGAATCCGGTTCGGGCAAGTCGACGCTGGCCCGCGTCATAACCGGCCTCTTGCCGCCGAAGGCTGGGACGGTCTCGTTTAACGGTGCAGCGTTGCCGCCGGCACGCAAGGACCGCTCACGCGAGCAGTTGCGGCGCATCCAGATGATCTACCAGATGGCCGATACGGCAATGAACCCGCGGCAGAAGATCCGCGACATCGTCGGCCGTCCGCTGACGCTTTATTTCGGCATGCGCGGCACGGCCAAGACAGAGCGGGTCAAGGAACTGCTCGACCAGATCGAGATGGGTCCGCAGTTCCTCGACCGCTTCCCGGCCGAGCTGTCCGGTGGACAGAAACAGCGGGTCGCCATCGCCCGCGCGCTCGCCGCCAAGCCCGAGTTGATCCTGTGCGACGAGCCGACGTCGGCGCTCGATCCGCTGGTGGCGGAGGGCATCCTGAAACTGCTGCTGCGCCTGCAGGCGGAGACCGCGGTTTCTTACCTGTTCATCACCCACGACATCGCCATCGTGCGTGCCATCGCCGACCGTGTCGCGGTCATGCATCGCGGCAAGGTGGTGCGCGAAGGCGTCAAGTCGGCGGTGCTGTCGCCCCCCTTCGACGATTACACCGACCTGCTGCTCAGGTCGGTGCCTGAAATGGAAATTGGTTGGTTGGAACGTGTCCTGGACGGTCGCCGTGCCGTCCCCCAGGTGCCCGGCGCAGCCATAGAACTGGAGAGATCATGACTGAGATGACCATCAGCGAGCGAGCCCGGAAGCTCTACGCCGACGCACTTGTCTGGGACACGCATTCCGGCTTCATGCCCGACCCGGTCGCCGACCTGAACAATCTCCGGATCTGGCGCGACGCCGGCGTCAACTATCTGTCCATCGATGTCGGCTTTGACCTGATGTCGTGGCAGGACACGGTCAGGACGCTGGCCGCCTTCCGTCGTTGGATCAACGCCCACCCCGAGCATTATACGCTGGTGACCAGTGCCGACGAGGCGCTGCAGGCCAAGGCGCAGGGCAAGCTCGGCATCACCTTCGACCTCGAGGGCATGAACGCGCTCGACGGCCGCATCGAGATGGTCGAGTTCTACCACCATCTCGGTGTCCGCCAGATGCTGTTCGCCTACAATCGCAACAATCTCGCCGGCGGCGGCTGCCACGACGACGATAGCGGCCTGACCGCTTTTGGCCGGAAGGTGATCGATGAGATGAACCGTCTCGGCATGTTCGTCGACGTAACCCACTGCGGTCACCGCACCACCATGGATGTGATGGAGTATTCCGACCGGCCGGTCATCTTTTCGCATTCCAATCCCAAGGCTCTGTGCAGCCATGGCCGCAACATCACCGACGACCAGATCAGGGCATGCGCAAAAACGGGCGGCATCGTCGGCATCGTCGGTCTCAGCAAATTCCTGGGCGACGACAAGGCCAGTTCCGACAGCCTGGCCGACCATGTCGAATATCTGCTCGACGTCGCCGGACCGGCGCATGTCGGCATCGGCCTCGACTACGCTTTCCCGGTGGACATGGCGGGCATCCAGGAGATTTTGGCGGCGAATCCTCAGTTCTGGCCGCTGAGCGAGGGATACGGCACGACACCCACCGTCTACGCCGAGCCTGCGCAACTCGCCGAGATGACCGAGATCCTTCTTCGACGCGGCCATTCCGACGGGACGGTGCGCGGGGTCTTGGGCGACAATTTCCTGCGCCTCGCGCGCCAGGTCTGGAAATAGCGGACCAGCTCTCAGGACGTGTCCCGGCGGATGCCAATTTGAACGCCGCGTGCCCGCCGCAGGGCCCGTGCTGAACCTATCCAGTTGAATTCGTCAGATCAAACAATGGGGAGAGTTATGAAGAAACCAGGACTTTTCGGAATGGACCTCGCGGCAAGCCGCCGCGACTTCCTCAAGGGCTCGATCGGTGCGGGCCTGCTGCTGGGCAGCGGGATGGGCACTGCATGGGCCCAGGCCGAGCAGGCCGGCACGCCGGTCAAGGGCGGCCATCTCAAGCTCGGTCTTGATGGCGGATCGTCCACCGATTCCCTCGACCCGGCCGCCTACATCAGTGCCATCGCCTTCTGCCTTGCCCGCAGCTTCGGCGACCACCTGGTCGAAAGCGATCCGGTGACCGGCAGGGCTATACCTTCCATCGCCGAGAGCTGGGAGTCCTCCGACAATTCCAAGACCTGGACCTTCAAGATCCGCAACGACGTCCAGTTCCACAACGGCAAGAAGCTCACTGTCGACGACGTCGTCAAAACGCTGCAGCGCCACAGCGATGAGAAGTCGCGTTCGGGCGCGCTCGGCTTTCTGCGGGCGATCACCTCGATCGAGGGCAGCGGCAATGATCTTGTCGTGAAGCTCTCCGAGAGCAATGTCGACCTGCCGTTGATCTTCACCGCCTATCATCTGGTGATCCAGCCGAACGGCGGTTACGACAACCCGGGCGAGGGCGTCGGGACGGGTCCATACAAGCTGGTCAGTTTCGAACCGGGTGTGCGGGCGCTGTTTGAGAAGAACAAGAACGACTGGCGCGAGCGCGGCTATGTCGACAGCTTCGAGATCATCGCGATGAACGACCCAACCGCCCGCATCGCGGCGGTTTCGGCCGGACGTGTCCATCTCATCAACAGCGTCAGCGCCAAGACCGTTCCGCTTCTCAAGCGGGCGCCGGGCGTGCAGATCCTGAACACGCCGAGCCGCGGCCACTACACTTTTCCGATGCAGGTCGACAAGGCACCGTTCGACAACAACGACCTGCGGCTCGCCCTCAAATATGCCATCGACCGGGAAGCCATGCTGCAGACCGTTCTTGGCGGCTACGGCACGATCGGCAATGATTTCCCGATCAATTCCAGCTACCCGCACTTCCCGGCCGATATCGAGCAGCGCAGTTACGATCCGGACAAGGCTGCCTTCCACTTCAAGAAGTCCGGTCATGACGGGCCGATCGTGCTCAGAACGTCCGAGGGTGTCTACGCCGGCGCCGTCGACGGCGCGTTGCTGTATCAGGAAAGCGCCAAGAAGGCTGGCATTGCCATCGAGGTGAAGCGCGAACCCGCGGATGGCTACTGGACCAATGTCTGGCGCGCAACTCCGTTCTGCATGTCTTACTACGGCAGCCGCCTGTCCCAGGATTTGATGTATTCGACCGAGCACGTCTCGGACTCGCCTGCCAACGAGACCAATTTCAATCGGCCTGACTTCGACACGCTGATCAAGCAGGCTCGCGTCGAGGCCGACGAAGCCAAACGCAACGAGCTCTATCATGCCGCGGCAGTGATGGTGCGCGATGAAGGCGGGTCGATCATCCCGGTCTTCAACGACCACCTCCTTGCCGCCACGAAGCAGCTCAAGGGCTACGTCCACGATGTCGGCAACGATCTGTCGAACGGCTACGTCGCATCGCGCGCCTGGCTGGAGGCGTAGCCGGGCAGGCGCCGATTGACCAAGGTTGCGCAGCACTTGCTGCGCAACCAGTTCGGCCTCAGTTGCACCCTAGCTCTGCAGGTGCTCCGTCAGTGACGGAGCCGACAAGTGCTTGTACGACTGCCTGGATGGCCGGGCCCGTTTTCGTGCGCGTCACTATGTAGAACGACCCGCGGTGCCGCCGCGACGTGCTGGTCAGGCGCACCAGTTGGCCAAGCCGCAGATGTTCCTCGACGAAGCCGGCCCAGGCGAGGGCAGCGCCCCGCCCGGCGATGGTCTCATGCATCATCGCCAGATAGCTGGTGAACCGCGGTCCATCGAGGGTCCGATCGGTGCCGATCCACGACTGCCAGCTGTCGACGGCTCCGGGCTGGGTGATCAGGTGCAGGAGAGGGATGTCGAGGAACGCCTGCGGAAACCCCGACGCAAGCGGATGCCGCGCCAGAAAGGCTGGCGAGCAGACCGGGAACCATTCTCCGTCGAACAGCTTCCTGGCAGCCAGTCCCGGCCAATCCTCAGGGGTTCCAAACCGTATCGACAGTGCCACATCGGCTTGGTCGAAGTCCTTGTAGTCGTTGGATGTCAGCAACATCACCTGGCCATTGGGAACACGTGACGCCACCAGGTCGAAGCGGGGCATCAGCCACATTTGGGCTATGTCGAAGCTGCAGCCGACCACAAATGTGTCCCGGTCCGGAAGCTGCAGTCGCTCTACCGCGTCACGTATGGTGCCCAGCCCGTCGCGGATCGCTTCGGCAAGCGTGCTGCCGGCTTCGGTCAGGAAGACCCGGTTGCCCTTGCGAGCGAAAAGGGTGAGGGACAGCTGGCGCTCGAGGTTGGCGACATGACGGCTGACCGCTGACTGCGCGATGTTGAGCTCTTCCGCTGCCGCCGTGAGCCCGCCATTCCGCGCGGCCGATTCGAACACCACCATGGCATTGAGAAGCGGCACCGAGGTCTTCAATGTCTTCATGGTTGGGCGCCAGTTTGTCTCGCAAAGAATGCCTTTTTGTTATGATAAGATGCCGCTTACATATTTGCAATAAAACAAGATATCTCGCAATTTCCTGACTGAGAGTCATAACAAATTCAGATCGAAGGAGTTGCCAGGTGTCAGCTGCGACAACAAACGGACTTCACCCTGACCGCGCCAAGATCGTCGGTTTGATCGATCGCAGCCGCCCCAACTGGTCACTTGAGCAGCCGTTTTATGTCGACCCTGCCGTCTATGAGTTGGAGCGCGAACTGCTGTTCCCGAGGGAATGGTCGCTGGTGGCCCATGCCAGCGAGGTGCCGGAGAAGGGGCGCTACATCGTGCGGCAGCTTTTTGACGAAGAAATCATCGTGGTTCGTTTTGGCGACGGCGAAGACGACATCGCGGCCTACTACAATGTCTGCACTCATCGCGGCTCGCGCCTGTGCACCAAGGATGGTCGCAGCAGGCTTTTGGTCTGCCCGTACCATGCCTGGTCTTTCAGGCTGACCGGGGAGTTGCAGACCCGGCAGGATCTTCCGGAGGGTGTCGACCCCGAAGCGCTCGGTCTGCATCGCGTCCCGTCGAAATGCATCGGCGGCCTTGTGCTGTGCGGGCTTGACAAGGCCTGCCTGCCCGATGTCCAGCCTGTCGCCGATGCGCTGATCGACGGATTGCGCCAGAACGGCATCGACCGGGCGCGCATCGCGGCCCGCAAGACATATCCGACCAAGGCCAACTGGAAGCTGGTGCTCGAGAATTTCAGCGAATGCTATCACTGCCGGCCGGCGCATCCGGAATACTTCAGGGTCAACGCCCATGTGAAGGTCACCGCCATGCGCGACGAGGACAAGGCAGTACAATGGCAGGAGGAACTTGAAGCCTGGCATAGCGTCATTGGTGACGCCGAATTCAACAAGGGGGCATGGGAATCCGGAGATATCGACACGGCCCCGTATGGCATGTACCGCAAGCCGATCGGTCCCGGCCGCATGACCCTTTCCGACGATGGCCAGCCCGTCTCGTGCCTGATGGGTGGGCGCACATCCTATGATGGTGGCGAGACCGGGTTCCTGCTCGGACGGATGTCGTTCGTAAGTTCGGCGAACGACTACGTCACGTTGTTTCAGATGATACCGCGCGGTCCGACGGAAACCGACGTCATCCTGACCTGGCTCGTCGACGCGGACGCGGATGCCGGCATCGATGTCGATGCCATTACGTGGATGTGGGACGTGACGACCGTGCAAGACAAGACGATCACCGAACACAATGCCGATGGCGTTGCCTCAAGGGCCTACAGGCCCGGCCCCTACACCGCGCTGGAGACCCAGACAGCCTCTTTCGTCGAGGTATATCTCTCCAACATGCGGCACCTCATTACCGGTGAGCGTCCGGCCGTGGCGCCGCGGAGGCAGCGGCCGAGCAGGGGGTATGTGATGCCCGCGACCTCGGAAACGGCCTGAGAGCAACCGCAAATGCGGGGATGCAAGGGGCGGGCGGTTTGCTGCCGCTCCCCGCGCAAGGAGCAATGGCTGTCGACATGCTGCACCGATTGACCTTGAGCCAAGTCCGCCGCGAAACGGCTGATGCGGTTTCTCTCGTCTTCGATATTCCCAAGGCATTGGCCGGGCGTTTTGCCTTTACCCCCGGCCAATACCTCACCTTGGAAGCCGAGATCGATGGCGAGCCGGTAAGGCGCTCCTATTCGATCTGTTCGGGGTTGGACGACGGCGAGATCCGCGTGGCGGTAAAACGGATCGAGGGTGGGCGTTTCTCGACTTTCGCCAATCGCGGCCTGGAAGCTGGCAGCATCCTCGGCGTGGCGCAGCCGAGGGGGCGCTTCATCGTGCCGCCGGCACGCAAGAATGATCGGGTTTTCCTTGCTGTCGTCGTCGGCTCCGGCATCACGCCGGTTCTGTCGATTGCAAGAACAGTGCTTGCCCGCGAACCCCACAGCCAGTTTGTCCTTGTCTGCGGCAACCGGAGAAAGCAGGACATCCTCTTTCGAAGCCAGATAGACAAGCTTGCCGAGGATTTCGCGCCCCGTCTTGTGGTGCGCCATGTTCTTTCGCGCGAGCCGGTTGGGGCAGGGCTTCTGGAGGGGAGAATTGATGGCGTAAAGCTTGCCGCCGTCCTTGGCGAATGCGCCATGCCGATCTCAGCCATCGATCACGCGCTGCTGTGCGGGCCGCCCGACATGGTTTCGCATCTGAGCGCATCCCTGCATGTGGCTGGCCTGTCGCCAGGCAGCATCCACGCCGAATCCTTTCATGCCGTGGTCGCTCCAGTTTCGGCTTCGCCTGGGCGCGCACAGGAGGCAGATGAGCCACCTCGCCAGATCGAAATCCGATTGGACGGGCGCAGCTTCGTCATCGACGCGCGCCCGGCAGAAACGATCGTCGACGCCGCCCGCCGGTCCGGCATCAAGGTGCCATATTCCTGTGGCGGAGGCACATGCGGTTCCTGCGTCGCCAAGTTGGTTGATGGATTTGCCGACACCATCTCGCAAGCCGCTCTTGAACCCTGGGAGCGAGAGGCGGGCTTCGTGCTCACGTGCCAGTCGCGACCGGGACCTGATGGGGTTGTCGTAGACTACGACGCTGCCTTTTGATGTGTGCTGCCATTCACAACAATCGCGTCGCTACCGCGCGACGATGGAGGGACATACAATGATCGCATAAGATAGATTATGGAACTAAAGCATATGACCGGTCAGTAAGTACCGCAAATACGAGCACACCCAATAGACGCCCCAAAGAACCGACGGAACAGCGAGAAAGACGATCCAGAAGACTGTATCGAGGCTCCCGTCTGCCTTGGGTGAGCCAAGTGCGCGCACAAAGCCGAGAGCACTGATACGCAACCGCCAGCAGCGGCACCAACGCCATTACCAGCCATGCCGCGACGAGTGCCGCGTGGGGCTGGTTCCAGACATAGTCGAAGGTAACAATCAGCAGTGCGATGGCAATGAAGAGCCCACGCGCGAGCCTCTTCCGAGCGGCCTTATCGTTCATCAATATCACTTTGAAATATATGTAACTTCCATCGCCATGCCATCATATGCGGGCTCGACATGTGCCGGCGTTGCCGACATGACAGTCGCATAGTCCAGCGGCACGTGCATGTGAGTCAACACCGCGCGCCTGGGCTTCAGCCGCTCGATCCATTGCAGCGCCTCCGACAGCGACAGATGGCTGACATGCGGCTTGTATTGCAGCGCGTCGACGACCAGGAGATCCAGGCCGTCCATGCGCGCCACCGTGGCTTCCGGGAAGTCGCTGACATCCGAGCAATAGGCGATCGTCCCGACGCGGAAACCGAGCGAAACGATGTCGCCATGGACCTGCGGCAGCGGCAAAAAGGTGAGGGGGCCCCCCTCTCCCGCTATCGTGAACGGCTTGTCGTGTTCGATCACGCTCGGCCGCACGATGGGCGGATACGAGCTTCCCGGCGGCGTTTCGATGCAATAGCCGAAGGCCAGTTTCAGCCGCCCGAGCGTGAAGTCGTCGGCATGGATGTCGATCAGCCTGCCGCGCTCGAGCACGTAGCCCCGGAGATCGTCGATGCCGTGGATGTGGTCGGCATGCGGATGCGTGTAGACCACGGCATCGATGCGGCTGACGCCGGCGGCCAGCATCTGGGTGCGGAAATCCGGTCCCGTATCGATGATCACGCGCGTCGTGCCGGAAGCCGAAATGCGCTCGACCATGGCCGCCGCGCGCATGCGCCGGTTCTTCGGGTTTGCCGGATCGCAGGCGCCCCAGTCGCCGGTGATGCGCGGCGTGCCTGGCGACGAGCCGCAGCCCAGGATGGTGAGGCGCAGCGTATCCGGCATCAGACCGGCTTCGGCATCTTGGTGAACAGCCTGAAGAAATTGGCCGTGGTGATGTCGGCGATCTCGGCAGCGCTCACGCCGATGGTCTCGGCAAGCACGGCGGCGGTGTTGGCGACGTAGGCCGGTTCGTTGCGCTTGCCGCGATGCGGGATCGGCGCAAGATACGGCGCATCCGTTTCGACCAATAGCCGGTCGCGCGGCACCTCCTTGGCGATGTCGCGCAACTCGCCGGAATTCTTGAAGGTCACGATGCCCGAGAACGAGACGTAGCCGCCAAGCTCGACGCCAATGCGTGCAAGCTCGGCGCCCGAGGAAAAGCAATGCAGGATGAAGGGGAACGCGCCCTTCCCTGATTCTTCCCTGAGGATCGCCGCCATGTCCTCGTCGGCGCTGCGAGCGTGGACCACCAGCGGCAAGCCGGTCTCGCGCGCAGCCGCGATATGGACCCGCAGGCCCTTTGCCTGGGCATCACGCGGCGACTTGTCGTAGTGGTAATCGAGACCCGCCTCGCCGATGGCCACGACTTTCGGATGCGCCGACAGCCGGATGAGATCGGCTGCGGTTACGTCGAGTTCTTCGGCGGCATTGTGCGGATGGGTCCCGACCGAGCAATAGACTTCATCATATTCCTTAGCAATTGCAAGGACTTGATCGAACTTCCTGACACGCGTCGAGATGGTGACCATGCGTTCGACGCCTGCCGCCTTGGCGCGCGCGATGATCTCCGCGCGCTCCTCGGCGAAGTCGGGAAAATCGAGGTGGCAGTGACTGTCGACCAGCATTTTTCGACAGCCTCAGCTTTCCGCCGCCTGCTCTACATAGCGCGGGAACACCGGCTGCGGCGCCGGCAGAGGCGCACCCGACACCAGCGCATGCGCGGCATCGACGTGGACAAAATCCCGCTCGGTCACGGCAAGCAGGTCGAGCAGCTTCGAGGCCGAACCCGGGATGAAGGGCTGGCACATGATGCCGACGCGCCGGATCACCTCGGCGGTCGTCCACAGCACCGTTTCCATGCGCGCCGGATCGGTCTTCTTCAGCGCCCAGGGCTCCTGAGCGGCAAAGTAGCGGTTGGCTTCCGCGACCACGGCGAAGATCGCCGCCAGCGCGTGGTGGATCCCCTGCTCCGCCATTGCCTTGCGAGCGGTGGCCAGTGCAGCGGTGGCCTGGTCGAGGATCGCCTTGTCGGCATCGGCCAGTTCGCCACGCTGCGGCACCACGCCGTTGCAGTTCTTGGCGATCATCGACAGCGAGCGCTGCGCCAGGTTGCCGAGGTCGTTGGCGAGATCGGCATTGGTGCGGTTGACGATCGCCTCATGGCTGTAGCTGCCGTCCTGGCCGAACGGCACTTCGCGCAGCAGGAAGTAGCGCACCTGGTCGAGGCCGTAATGCTCGACCATGGTGAACGGATCGACGACGTTGCCGAGCGACTTCGACATCTTCTCGCCGCGGTTGAACAGGAAGCCGTGGCCGAACACCCGCTTGGGCAGCTCGATACCCGCGGACATCAGGAAGGCCGGCCAGTAGACGGCATGGAAACGCACGATGTCCTTGCCGATAATGTGCACGGCAGGCCAGTAGGCCCACTTCTCTGCGCTCGTGTCGGGATAGCCAAGGGCGGTGATGTAGTTGGTCAGCGCGTCGACCCAGACATACATCACATGCTTGTCGTCGCCGGGCACCGGCACGCCCCAGTCGAAGGTCGTGCGCGAGATCGACAGGTCCTTGAGCCCCGAGCGAACGAAGCTCGCAACCTCGTTGCGGCGCTCGTTGGGGCCGATGAAGTCGGGCTGGTTGTCGTAAAGCGCCAGCAGCTTGTCCTGATAGGCGGAAAGGCGGAAGAAATAGCTCTCCTCCTCGACCCATTCCACCGGCGTTCCCTGCGGGCCGTAGCGGATGTTGTCTGGCCGGACCTCGGTCTCTTCTTCGCCGTAATAGGCCTCGTCGCGCACCGAATACCAGCCGGCGTAGCTGCTCTTGTAGATGTCGCCGCGATCGGCCATCGCCTTCCAGATCGCCTGCGATGCCGCGTAGTGGCGCTCTTCGGTGGTGCGGATGAAGTCATCGTTCGATGCATTCAGAAGCGTTGCCATCTTCTTGAATTCATACGAATTACGGTCGGCAAGCTCACGCGCGGAAATGCCCTCCCGGTTGGCCGTCTGCAGCATCTTGATGCCGTGCTCGTCGGTACCGGTGAGGAAGAACACATCCTTGCCGTCGTGGCGCTGGAAGCGGGCAAGCGCGTCGGTGGCAATCAGCTCATAGGCATGGCCGATATGCGGCTTGCCGTTGGGATAGGAGATTGCGGTGGTGATGTAGAATTTTTCGCGGGACATGGATGGCCGTCATGAATGTCGGAATGAATGGGTCGCGGTGAAATAACGCATCGGCATGGCGATTGCCATCCCGGTTGGACGAGCGTCACATTCGCATCGCGGCATTCAGGCGGTCGATCATGGCCAGGACGTGCTGCTTCTTGTCGAGGTTGTAGGTTTCCGTCTCGGATATCGCGTTTTGTGCATCGTGCCAAGCAGCGGACAACAGGTTGGCGCGGGAAAGATCGGAGGCGCGCGCCGCCAGCGACGCCGTGTCGGACAAAAGGTCCAGGGCGCGGCGATTGAACATCTCGAACTGGATGGCGCTGTCGCGCCCGGCCACGGCATCGGCCAGCCGGTGCGCAGCGCCGATGTCGTTGCGTCCCGACTGCACGATCTTGTCCAATGCCTCGGCAATCTCCAGCCCGCCATATTGGGTGAGCAGGATCGCAGCGCGGGCACTGCCCCCTGCCCGCAAGATCAGCGCTTCGCGCGCATCCGGTTCATCCGGTGCCGGTTGATCGGTGCCGGCAAGCACTGACAGCAGGCTCTGATCGTCCAGCGGCGTCAGGCGAATGGTCTGGCAGCGCGAACGGATGGTTGGCAGCAGGCTGCCGGGGGCATGCACGATCAGGATGAACAGCGTGCGCGCAGGCGGTTCTTCAAGGTTCTTCAGCAAGGCATTGGCAGCATTGGTGTTCATGTCGTCGGCCGGGTCGACGATGACGACACGGTAGGCGCCGTCATGCGAGGTCATCGACAGGAACTTCGACACCTTGCGGATCTCGTCGACGGTAACGACCGACTTGAACCCCTTGGTCTTGTCGTTCTGTGGCCGCGTCAGATGCAGCACGGACGGATGCGCTCCGGTCGCGACCTGCCGAAACAATGCCGATTTCGGATCTGGAAGCGCTAGCGTTTCCGGCGCGCTGCGGTAGTCGGGGTGCCGCAACAGATGATGGGCGAGATGAAACGCAAGTGTCGCCTTGCCGATGCCGACGGGACCGGCGAGGATCAGCGCATGCGGCAGCTTGCCGGAGCGATAGGCAGCGGTCAGCATCGAGACCGCCTGCTCGTGGCCGAACAGCAGCGGATTCTCCGCCGGCTCGGGAATGCCGTCCAGCGTGTCGTGCTGCTCGGGAGCGATGCGCTCGAACATCAGGCGTCCGCCCTCGCCCGGCTGCCGGCCGAGGCGCGCGCCTCGAGCGCCGCAAACACCGCATCGGTGATCGCGTGCTCGACCTCTTCCTGGTCCTTCGAGGCATCGATCAGCACGCAGCGGTCCGGCTCGTTCTCGGCAATCGCCAGATAGGCGTTGCGGCGGCGCTGGTGGATGTCGACAGTCTCCTTTTCGAACCGGTCGGCGACATCCTGCCCGCGCCGTGCGGTGGCACGCCGCAGCCCTTCCACCGGATCGAGGTCGAGGATCAGCGTCATGTCCGGCATCATGCCGTTGATGGCCACGCGCTCGACCGCCGTCATGAAATCGGGATCGAGGTTGCCGGTGACGCCCTGGTAGACACGCGAGGAATCGAGAAAGCGGTCGCACAGCACGATGGCGCCGCGCTCGACCGCGGGACGGATCACCTGCTCGACATGATCGGAACGTGCGGCGGCAAACAACAGCGCCTCCATCTCCGCGCCGAAGGGCTCGGCTGCGCCCGACAGCAGCACGTGACGCACCGCCTCAGCGCCCGGCGAGCCCCCGGGCTCGCGAGTGACGATGATATCGTAGCGTTTGTCGCGCAGCTTGCTGGCCAGGCGTTCGATCTGTGTCGACTTGCCCGCGCCCTCGCCGCCTTCGAATGTGATGAAGAAGCCGCGCGCCACTCCAAAGCCTTTCTGTTCGCCGTATCGCAAGTTCAACCGAACGAACGGCCTCACGGCATATGTAGGTGTCGAAGCTCTAGCGTCGAGAGGTGCAAAGGTCCACCCGCCTACCGCAGCCAGCCGATGGCAAGCTCCTTGACCGCGTCGAAGGCGCGGCTCTGCAGCGAGCCGACTTCGATGGACTCGGCGGCATAGAGCGGCGTCTCCTGGCTCAGCGTGTCGCCGATCCAGACCTTGAGTGCGCCGATGGGCGTTCCCTGCGCCACCGGTGCCGCCACGGGGCCGTTGTAGACGATGCGGGCGACAAGCCGTTCGCGATTGGTGATCGGCAGGAACAGCGAGATCGGCTTCTGTGCCACCAGCTTCACATGCGACTTCACACCGCCGAACACCTGAGCTTCGCCGACGGTTTCGTTGGCCGCGAAGATCTCGCTCTTCTCGAAGGCGCGCATCCCCCAGTCGAGCAGCTTGCGTGCTTCCTCCGAGCGCTCGCGGTCGCTGGCGAGCCCGCCCAGCGCCGCAAACAGCCGCCGCCCCTCGCGGTTGACCGAACCGACGATGGCGAACCCCTCGCCTTCGGTGAAGCCGGCAGCCAGGCCGTCGGCGCCGATGTCCATTGCGATCAGTGGATTGCGGTTGCGCTGCAGGATCTTGTTCCAGGTGAATTCCGGCAGGCTGTAGTAGCGGTAGTATTCCGGATAGGTGCGCCAGATGTGCAGTCCCAGTTGCGCGAGTTCGCGCACCGACGTCGTCTGGCCCGGCATCGGCAGGCCGGTCGAATTGACGAAAGTCGATTTCGCCAGGCCGATCTCGCGGGCACGCTCCGTCATCTGCAGGGCGAAATTGGCCTCGGAGCCCGCCATGCCTTCGGCCAGGATGATGCAGCCGTCATTGGCCAGTTGCACCGTCACGCCCTGGATCAGGTCCTCGATGCGGATCTGCGACCGGACGGCGGCAAACATGGTCGAAGCCCGCGACGCCGCGCCGCCGGTCCGCCAGGCATTCTCGCTGACGGCAAACGTGTCGTCGAGCTTGTAGCGGCCGGTCTTGAGGGCGTTGAACACGACCTCCATCGTCATCAGCTTGGCCAGCGAGGCCGGCGCCATGGGCTTGTCCGGCTCTTTCGAAAACAGCACCGTGCCGGTTTCGGCATCGATCATGAAAGCCTGCGCGGCCTTGGTCTCGAACAGCTGCGCCCTGGCCTGCCCGATGAAGGCAAGCGCTGCAATGAGGCCGATCATCAAGGTGAACGGCACGGATAATCTGGAGATCATGAAGGATACTGCCCCGTTCGGCCCGTATTCCGGTCGAGCGCCTTGAACCTATCAGTCTTCAATCGATGGGATCAACCGTGGCAGGGCAGATAGCCACAGGTCCTCGCAGCGAAAATCCGGTCAATCGTGGACGGCGAACGCGTCGGGCGCGCCATGCGACCAGGCCGCCTTCAGCGCGGCGTCGAGCGATGTCTTGCCATTCGGATAGAGGTCGACCGAATACCAGGTCTTTCCTTCGAAATCGGACTGTTCGACCGAGGTGCGGCCATAGGCCGACAGCGCCTTGGCGACGCGTCTGGCTTCATCGCCGTTCTCGAACGTGCCGGCGGCAACGTAGGATTCCAGGTCCTGTTCGGCGCGCGGGCCGGGATTGAGCCGCTTCCAGGAATCGATGATGTCGCTGGAGGACATCGTCTTGCCTTCAAGCGCGTCAAAGGCTCTTGCCGCGCCGCCGACGCGCTCGCTGGCATAGCCCATGGTGGCGATTGCCACACGGGTCTGCGGAACCGGCATCATGGCATCGGGACGTTCAGGAGCGATCGGCCCGAAATCTGGCAGCACAACGTCGATGATGCCTTGCCCCTGTGCCGTCATGACCGGCTGGTCGAACTGTGCTGCCTGCGCGGCGAGCGTGTTGTCCTGCGCGCTGGCGACAAGGGCCACCGAGGGAGCGACATCCGTCATGGCGCCCGGGAAGGCAGCGGCCTGGCCAACGGCGGCGCTTGGCGTCGGCCCGTTCATGGCGATCATCACCCCGGTCGGCAGGCCATCGTTGATCGGGTCGGCCATGCCCTTTCCGGGCCGGTAGGAGGCGAGCAAATACTGGTCGTCCTGGCCGTCGAGCGGCGCCCGTCCGACATACTCGACCTTCACATTCGCGGTGCCGCTGTGGGCGTAGTCGAGCATCTCCGCGGCGCGCTTGGAAAGGTCGATGACGCGGCCGTTGGAATACGGCCCCCGGTCGTTGACGCGCACGATCACCGAGCTGCCGTTCTTGGAATTGGTAACGCGGGCATAGCTCGGCAGCGGCATCGTCGGATGCGCCGCCGTCAGATTCGTCATGTCATAGACTTCGCCATTGGCGGTCAGCCGGCCGTGGAAGGCGTCGCCATACCAGGAAGCGGCACCGACAGCGGCGTAGTCCTTGTCTTCCTTGGGATAATACCACTTGCCCCGAACCTTGTAGGGCTTGCCCGTCTGGTCGCGTCCGCCGCCGCGCTGCAGGCCCGACATCTTGGTCGTGACCCGGGGGCTCGCTTTGACGCCATATTCGGATTCGGCGAAATATTCCTTCGAGCGCTTCTTGCTGGCCACCGACTTCGGCTGCTGCGATGCGCAGCCGGCGATGAAGACAGCGGTGGCCGCGAGAATGCTGATCGCGGTCGCGCGACCGAGACGCGTGCGCGTCGAGTTCTGCATTTTACTCAGGTCCCCTGCCAGTACTAAGCGAGCGCCGCTCGTCGAATCGCAACACTGTTGCACCAAAAATGTAGAAACAGTTCGCGCACGTTATCCCCGTCCACTTGTGCGCTGGAAATTCTTGCCAGCGTATTAATCGACTGTGGTTCGAACCGGGCGAGATTGTGGCGTCATTGCGGCGAGCGGGATTGCCTGCGGGTATGCAGGACAGGGCGTGTGGAGCCTTCCCGTTTGCCGGGACTGGCTGTCGAACCAATGAGCCTGGATGTTGAAGTTGAATTGGCGGAGGGAGTGGGATTCGAACCCACGGTGAGTTGCCCCACGCCGGTTTTCAAGACCGGTGCCTTAAACCGCTCGGCCATCCCTCCAGGACGCACCGGATTGCCCCGTGCGCCTTTGTGGCGCGCTTGTAGCGCCCGGGCCATTGTCGCGTCAACGCTGTTCGATGCAAGTTCTGCTGCCGACGTCACTTCGCCGGGTGTCTGCTCCGGGAACAGGCAGCAGCAGCCTGCACGCGGCGATGCTGATCATCATCCCGGACTGCCCTTTCCGACCGAATCGGGTGACTATTTGCGCATGTTGGCGCACAAGGTCGCGATCACGCCGAGGACAACCATGCCGAAATCAACCGCAGTCGTCGCAACGGAACATGCAAGCCGCTACCTGCAGCAGCTGTGCAAGCACTGGAGCCACAAGTTCATCGTCGAGTTCTCGCCCACCACGGGGCGAATAGATCTCGGAGAGGGACGGGTGGTCGATCTTTCCGCCGGCGACACGTCGCTGACGGTCGTGGTGGAAGCCGAAAACCTGCCCCAACTCGAGCAGGTCGTCGCCGACCACATCGTGCGCTTCGCCTTCCGCGAGGAACTGAAATTCGACTGGCATGCCAGCTGAGCGCAGGCCGGAGATGACGCTGCAACTCCGATCAAGCGGCGCTGGCAGGCAGCCGGTTCGCTCGCTCGTTCCCGGCTGCATGGGACGGGGCTGAATGCTCGAGACCGCACTTTACATCCCGGTTAAACGTTTCCTCGAAAACCTGGACTTCGAAGTCAAGGGCGAGATCGGCGGCTGCGACCTGCTTGCCTTGAGCGCCGACGCGCCGCCGATCGTGGTGGTGTGCGAGCTCAAGCTGCAGTTCAACCTCGAGCTCATCCTGCAAGGCGTCGATCGCGCTGCGGCAGCGGACGAAGTCTGGCTTGCGGCGCGCATGTCACCGCGCGGCAAGGGCCGCGAGGGCGACAAGCGGTTTCGCAACCTGTGCCGGCGGCTGGGCTTTGGATTGCTTGGCATCTTCGACGACGAGCGCGTCGAGGTGCTGCTCAGCCCGGATGCGCCCGCCCCTCGCAGGGATCCCAAGCGCCGCTCCCGACTCGTCTCCGAACACCGCCGCCGGCAGGGCGATCCGGTCGCCGGTGGCGGCTCGCGCGCGCCGATCATGACCGCCTACCGCCAGGACGCGCTGAAATGTGCCTTAGCCCTTGCCGAAGGCGCCAGGCGGCCGCGTGATCTCGCGCCGACGGTATCGCGGGCGGCCAACATCCTGCTCGACAATGTCTATGGCTGGTTCGTCAGGGTCGAGCGCGGCGTCTACGACCTTACCGACGCTGGCCGCGAGGCGCTGCAACGCTGGCCCCAGCCGCCTGTGTCCGGCGACTGAGGCACAAACCTGGCCGTTTCGCACGGGGCAGTCGAGCGCGGATCAAAAGCCTGATATTGTTTCAGCCACGATGGATGGCGGGAAAGGTCTCGGCGATGGTCGAGGAGTTCCGGTTCAGGACGGCGCAGGACCTGTTCGTCGCGCACCCCGAGGCCGCGCTGGATATGCTCGCGTCGCCCACCGACGAGCCGCCAGCCGATTTCTGCCGGGCGCTGCTTGGCGGCAGAACGCCCGAGGACGCGATCACCTTCTGCGCCTGGCTGCTGCCGATGCCGGCCACGGTCTGGTGGGCGCACGAATGCCTCTCCAATCTCGATGAGCTCTTCGACGAGCCGGACCGCCGGCTGCTGGCGTCGGTCGGCGACTGGGTCGGCGCCGGCGGCAATGGTCCGCCGCTGCTGGAGGCGATGGCCAAGCCGGACCAGCGCACGCCGGCCGTGTGGATCGCGCTGGCGACGGCCCGATCAGTCGAGCTGCCGGCGCCACGTGCCGTCAATGCGGGCATCCTCGCCGGGCTGGCCCGGGTCGCACTGGAAGACCGGCACGACGTGCTGACGGCCTTCGTCGAAATGGGGCTGCAGCTCGCCGGCAGCGAAGCCTTGCAGCGTTCCGACGCTTGACCCCTGCCCTCAGCGGTCGAACAGGAAATAGCCGAAGGCCACACCGGCACCGTTGGGCTGGGTTTCGATCTCCGAACGTATCTTCGGGAACAGGTCGGACGCCAGTTCAGGGTCGGCGATGTCGGCGGCTTTGATGCCGCTGTCGCTGGCGAGCGCCACGATCAAATGCGGTTCCGGCGCCGATGCCTCCTGGTCGTTGAGCGGAAAGAGCTTCATGCTGAACGTCGCCTCGCCCGCCCCCGATTTCTTGAGCAGGCTGGCGAAATTGTAGACCACGCCGTCCTTGCCGATGAGCAGCAGGTTGACGTTTCGGCTGCCGGTCCCGCTCAGTGTGCCCTGGAGCGAGTCGCCCACCTTGAGCTTGTCCTTGTTCAGCACCAGATTCGGCCCGCTCGCCTCGCCCGGCGGCAGCGCCTTCAGGAAGTCGGCAACGGGGCACTGGTCACGCTCGATCATGCGGGGGTTGATCGCAGGCTTGTTGCCGAAGGCCGCCGAGAAGTCGCGGGCCAGCTTGTCGAATGGCGCCTTCGACGTCGCCAACCCGTCGACCACGGGGCTCGGCGCCGATGCGTTGGCCACTGCCGCATAGAAACAGGCGCCGCCGTCGAACGCCTTGAACCATTCCGCTGCGCTGACCTCCTTGGGCGGCTCGATGGCGATCGGCTTGACCGGTTCCGCCGGCTTCGGCTTGGCGATTTCGGTCGGCACGGGCGCCTTCGCCACGGTCTCGGTTGCGGGCGGCGCCTTTGCCGCGGGCTCCGGCGGCGGTTCGGGCAGCGCCGGTGTCAGCTTGCCGCCGGCCGTCTGGTCGCTGGAGACGGGTGTCCTTTCGCCAAACAGCAGGCCATCCGCCAGCCCGGAATAATAGACCCCGCCTCCAACTGCCGCCGCCGCAACCAGCAGCAACGCGCCGATCAGCGCGCCCCGCCCCGATTTCGGCTTCTCCGGCACAGGCTGGGCCTTCGCCGCCGGTTTCTGGTTCCGCTCCGGGGCAGGCCTTCCCATGGCCCCGGCGTTGCGCCAGGGGGCATCGCGCGGCAACAGCGCCTCGGGCTGCGGTGGTTTCTGGCCGCTGGCCGGCGACCCCGGTGGACGCCAGGTGCGTTCGGCGGGTTTTCGCTCCGGATCGAGCTGGCCGGCGATGCCGGGGTGGGTGCCCGAGCTTGCGGTCACGCCGCTGGTCTCGCGCAGCCATTCGACGATGGCCGCGGCACTTTCCGGGCGGTCCCTCGGGTCCGGCTGGAGCATGGCCTCGAGCAGCGGCAGCAATTCCGGGTCTATGCCCGAAAGGTCCGGCACCGTTCGCCGCTTTTCGATCACCTCGACCGGCGATCCGCCCATGTCGAGCTGCTTGCCGCGCAAGGCCGCAGCCAGCACCAGCCCGAGGCTGTAGAGATCGGACTGCTCGGTCACCTCGCCGCCGAACAGGCCGAGCTGTTCGGGCGAGACGAAGCTGTATTTGCCGGCGAAGCTGCCGCCGAGCAGCGTGCCGCCGCCGACATTGGCCGAACGCGCGATGCCGAAATCGATGATCTTGGTCTTTTCGACCCGCCCGCCCGGCAGCACGATGTTGTCGGGCGACAGGTCGCGGTGGATGACGCCGGCCTCATGCGCCACCGACAGGCCCGACGCCACGCGCGCCAGCATCTTGCGCGCCTGCTGCGCGTCGAGCGGGCCGCTGCGGATGCGCTCGCCCAGCGACTGGCCGTCGACGAATTCCATGGCGAGATACGGCCTGCCGATCGTCGGGTCGATGGTGAAGACGTGGTAACGCACGATGGCGTCGTTGGAGAGGTGGTTGAGGATCGAGGCTTCCTTGCGAAACAGTGCCAGGATGCCCTGGTCGCGGGCAAACTCGCGCAGCACCACCTTGATCGCCACCGGATCGCCGGTCTGGATGTTGTGGCCGCGATAGACCTCGCCCATGCCGCCGGTGGCGATGTGTTCGTCGATCTCGTAGATGCCGTTGAGCTGGACGCCCTTGTGCACGCCGGTATCGGGCGCGATGCGTGTCTTGTCTTCCGGCGTCGCGTCGTCCGGAGTCATGACCTGGTTCCATCCCTGCGTGAGCGCCTGCCGGCCATTGCTTCACACCTGCGGTGCTGGATCATGCCGCGACAATAACACGGATTTTCGCGATGGGCTCTCGCTCAGCGCCACGCCGCCGAAGACCGGCCAATAGCCTTTTTGATCAGCGTTGACACCGATGCCTGCGAGGAGGATGCTTGCCTTTCTAAGACTGCAAGCCGTGCCAAGCCTGTAAACGCTGCGATCCTAAGAGGAGGCAGTCAATGGTATGCGAGGGCTGCTTGCCTGCTCGCAATGCTGGCATTGCCGCGCGATTGGCTGGCGCGATGCTGGCCTGCGGGCTCATCATGCTCCTGGCTGTCGGTTCCGTGCTGGCTGCCGACGGCGTCTCGGGTCGCCGCGCGGCACTCGTCATCGGCAATTCGGCCTATGAGCATCTGGCAAGGCTTCCGAACGCGACGAACGATGCCGACCGCATCCGCGACGTGCTGGAGCGGGCGAATTTCGAGGTCACGCTCGGCAAGGATCTCGACAAGAAGGGCCTCGAGGAAACCATTCTCGGTTTCCTCAGGACACTCAACGACGGCGACGTCGCGCTGTTCTACTACAGCGGCCATGCCGTGCAGGTCGGCGGCCACAACTTCATGCTGCCGGTCGATGCCACCCTGGCGACCTCCTACGATCTCGAGGTCCAGGCCTACAACATGTCGAGCCTGCTCGAATACATGCGCGAGACGTCGTCGCTGCAGATCGCGATCCTCGATGCCTGTCGCGACAATCCCTTCGCCAACAATTCCTATTATGTCGGCCAGGCCAAGGTCGCGGTCGAAGGCAAGAAGGGCCTCGCCTCGGTCGCCCCGCAAGACGGCACGTTGATCGTCTACTCGACCGCTCCCGACCGTGTGGCGCTCGACGGCACCCAGGGCCTCAGCCCCTTCACCGGCACCTTCGCCGAATATGCGCTCAAGCCGAATGTCGAGGTCAGGAAGCTGCTCAGCGACATCCGCGCCGAGGTCATCAAGCGCACCGACGGGCGCCAGACGCCGTGGGACGCCTCGAGCCTGACCTCATCCTTCTTCTTCGTTACGCGGCAGAACCTCTTGATCATAGAGGACATGCGTGAGGTACGCGTTCCACCGTCACCCAAGGAGGTGGCCCTGCGCATCTCGCCGCCCATCACCAGCGGCAATGCGGAACTGACGATCAGCTTCACCAAGCTGCCCGACCAGGGCACGCTCTGGCTGGGCGACCAGCAGCTCAGCCTCGACAGCAAGGTTTCAGCCGACCGCATCGAGGAGGTCATGTTCAAGCCGGCATCCGCCGACATGACCGGTGACGAAGTGCGTTACAGCGTCACCACCGACAGCGGCCGCAGCGCCAGCGGCATCGTCCGCGTCGTCGTCGATGCCCAGGCAGTCGCCCAGGCGCCGGTCAAGCCGGCCCTCACCATCCAGCAGGGCGACGAGCCCAAGCCGGCAGCACCCGAGCAGGCCAAGCCGATCCTCGTCGCCATGGCTTCCGACATCGGCACCGGCTTCGCCGCCATGCCCGAAGAAATCGTGCGCTCCAGCGCCCCGACCGGCTGGCTCCGCCTGGAGAAGCGCGATCCCGAGACCCAGGTGGCGGTCGACGGCCAGATCGTTTCCGAAGGCGACCTGATCAAGGCCGAGGACATCGCCAAGCTGCGCATTCGCCCCTCGCTCAAGCTGGTCAGTGCCTCGGACACGGACGTGCCGGTGGCCGAGACCGTCGCCATGGCGCCCCAGTCCGGCAAGGCCGACACCAGCACCGACAGCATGGAGGTCAAGCCGATCCCCCTGCCCGCCGACAAGACAGCCGCCCAGCCGCCGGTGCGCACGGTCGTGCTGATGCCCGCGGTCAAGACGGTCGCGCCTGCGCCGATCACCATCAACGTCGCCGTCTCGGTCAACGAATGCGACACGCTCGCCGCCGAACCGCTCGACGTGCAGGCGGTAGCCGACGGCAAGCTGCCCAACGACATCGACGTGCCGAAGGCGCTGGTTGCCTGCAAGGCCGCCGTCGACCAGCATCCCGAGGTGGCGCGGTTCAAGTATCAATACGCCCGCGCGCTCTATGCCGAAGGCAACTTCAAGGAAGCCCTGACCGAACTCAACGCCGCCAGCGACGCCGGCCACGTCCGCGCCAGCTACCTGCTTGGCAGGCTTTACCAGTTTGGCGCAGCGGTGGAGCGCGATCCCAAACGAGCCATCCCGCTTTTTGAAGCCGGTGCCAAGCGCGGTGATCCCTATTCGCAATATGCCCTGGGACGTGCTCTGGTTACGGGTCTCGGCATCAAGTCCGACATCGATAGTGGTATGGCAATGGTCGCGAGCGCGGCGGAATCTGGCCACACCTATGCGATGAACATGCTGGGTACCGAGTACCTGTCGGGTGAGCATGTCGCCAAGGACGAAGCTCGCGCCCTGAAGTTCATCACGGAATCCTCAGATCGCAACGACGTCTACGGCATGGTCTTGCTCGGCATTCTTTATCGCGATGGATCAGGCGTACAGAAGGACACCAAGCACGCTGCGGAACTGTTCGAAAAGGCACGCGCGATGGGACATCCCTACGCTGGTCGGTTGCTTGCGCGCCTTGCCCAGCGGGACAACACCTCCGATGCGGCAACAATTTCGAATTGGTACCGTGAGAGTGCTGAGAGGGGCGACGCATGGGGCGCCTTCTACGCTGCAGAGTTGCTGAAGGACAATCCGACACTGCAGAAGGATAGCGGCGAGATCGCCCGTCTCTACGCCCTGTCCGTTTCATTCAACTTCAAGGACGCCTCCGATCAGGCAAAGAAGGCATTGGGCGGCGTCGAAGCCCTGACGGTCGGCAAGGAAGTGCAACTTGCGCTCAAGCGCGCCGGCCAGGATGTCGGTGAAATTGATGGCCGGCTCGGACCGCGAACCCGCGAAGCCGCTAGCACCGTCCTTGGAACGGCCGCCCCCCGCAACTCGGGGGAATTGCTGGGAGATCTTCTGCACAAGGAATGGATCGAAACACGACCACGTCTGGACATGCTGGGCTCATAAAGGGGAGACGTTACATGCGATCGCATACCATCAGTCTTCTTATGGCGACCGTGCTTCTGCCGCTGAGCGGTTGTGGCTCCTTGATGAAGGTCGAGGAACAGGCAGCTGTTCAACCCGTGCAGCCAGTGCAGCCAGTGCAGGTCAAGAAGGCGGCTCCAGTGAAGAAGGTCGCGGTCGCGGCGCCGGCTCAGCCAAGAGTCGTCAAGAAGCCGATTGTTCCAGCGACTCCAAGCAGTGAACGCAGCGAGAAAAGCGACAGTGGTGGTGGCGATAGCGGAAGCCCGTGGTAGCGCAGTTCGCGTTTCCTGCCCCTACCCAAACTCGTAGCTGAACCCCTCGCCTGACGCGCCGACGGTGACGCGCGTCAGCTTCTCGCCGTCGAGCGAGCGGTTAAGCACGCCTCGGCTCAGTTCCGGCAGCAACGTGTTGGTCAGGATCGCATCGATCATGCGGCCGCCGGATTCGATCTCGGTGCAGCGCGCCTTGATCAGTTCCATCACGCCTTCGCCGATCACCAGTTCCGCGCCGTGGCTCGTCTGCAGGCGGCGCGCGATCTTGCCGAACTGGTGGCGGGTGATCGCCTCGATCATGTCGCCCGACAGCGGATAATAGGGAATTGTCACCACCCGGCCGATGAAGGCAGCGGGGAATACCTTGAGCAGCGGCGCGCGCAGGGCAGCATCGAGGTTTTCGACCTTCTCGCGCAGTTCGCCGCCCTTGGTCTTGGTCATGATGACCTCCGAGCCGACATTGGAGGTCAGCAGGATCAGCGTGTTCTTGAAGTCGATCCGCCTGCCCTCGCTGTCGTCCATCATGCCCTTGTCGAACACCTGGAAGAAGATCTCGTGCACGTCGGGATGGGCCTTCTCGACCTCGTCGAGCAGGATCACCGAATAGGGCCGACGCCGCACCGCCTCGGTCAGGATACCGCCCTTGCCGTAGCCGACATATCCCGGAGGCGCGCCCTTCAGCGTCGACACCGTGTGCGCTTCCTGGAACTCCGACATGTTGATCGAGATCAGGTTCTGTTCGCCGCCATAGAGCGTTTCGGCCAGCGCCAGCGCGGTCTCAGTCTTGCCGACGCCCGAGGGGCCGCAGAGCAGGAACACGCCGACCGGCTTCTCCGGTGCGCCGAGCCCTGCCCGGCTGGTCTGCACCCGCTTGGCGATCATCTCCATGGCGTGGTCCTGGCCGACCACCCGCTCGGACAGCGTCTGCGCCAGCCGCAGGGCCTTTTCCGTCTGGCTGGACAGCATGCGTCCGGTGGGGATGCCGGTCCAGTCCTGCACCACCGCGGCAACCGCATTGCGGTCGACAGACAGCAGGATCAGCGGCGTCTCGCCCTGCGCTTCGGCCAGCACCGCCATCAATTCCTTGAGCCGCGCCAGGTCGGCGGCAGGGTCGGCCGGTTCTTCCGTCGCGGCCTCGGGCTCCACGGGTTCGGCCTGCACCGCATCGTCATTGGCCGCCACCGGCTCGGCATCCGCCGCGGGCTGCTCCTCCGCACCCTGAGGCGCAACAGGATCGAGCGCCACGCCCTGGCCGCGCAGCCTGGCGCGCAGCTCGAGGATCTCGGCGACGACTTCCTTTTCCCGGTCCCACCGAGCTTGCGCGGCAGCCAGCGCCGTATCGGTCTCTCCAAGGCCCGTCTCGACGCGTGCCTTGCGCTCCTCGACATCGATGCCGATGGCCGCTTCCCGGCCGATGATGCCTTGCTCGACCTCCAGCGCCTGCCTGCGGCGCATCAGGTCCTCGACCTCGCCCGGCCGCGAATGCTGCGAGATGGCGACGCGCGCGCAAGCCGTGTCCAGCAGGCTGACCGCCTTGTCGGGCAACTGGCGCGCCGGGATGTAGCGATGCGACAGCTTCACCGCCGTCTCGATCGCCTCGTCGAGGATCTGCACCTGGTGGTGCTTTTCGAGAACCCCGGCCACGCCGCGCAGCATCAGGATCGCGGCGGCCTCGTCGGGTTCGTCGATCTTGACCACCTGGAAGCGCCGGGTCAGCGCCGGGTCCTTTTCGATGTGCTGCTTGTATTCGGCCCAGGTGGTGGCGGCGATGGTGCGCAATTCGCCGCGCGCCAGCGCCGGCTTCAGCAGGTTGGCCGCGTCGCCCGTGCCGGCGGCACCGCCCGCGCCGATCAGCGTGTGTGCCTCGTCGATGAACAGGATCACCGGCGTTTCCGAGGATTGCACCTCGTCGATGACGGCCTTCAGCCGTTTCTCGAACTCGCCCTTGACGCTGGCGCCCGCCTGCATCAGCCCGACATCGAGCATGCGCACGCTGACGCCCTCCAGCATCGGCGGCACGTCGCCTTCGGCGATGCGCAAGGCAAAGCCCTCCACCACCGCCGTCTTGCCGACGCCGGCCTCACCGGTCAGGATCGGGTTGTTCTGCCGCCGCCGCATCAGGATGTCGACGATCTGGCGGATCTCCGGGTCACGGCCGACCACCGCGTCGATCTTGCCGTCGCGCGCCCGCTGGGTCAGGTCGGTGGCGTATTTCGCCAGCGCCGACTCCCCGCCCGGCGCCATGCGGCGCGGCGCCGCGTCCGACGGTGCCGTTGCCGCCGTGCCAGACCCCTCCAGCGAGCCGTCGACCACGTCGGCGAAACGCGCGATCACCCCGTCCGCGTCGATCTTGTCGAATTCCGTGCTGATCTTCGACACCAGTCCTTCCAGCACCGGCACCTTCAGGCAGGCGAGCACGACGTGGGCGCTGCGCACCTCGTCGCTGCCGAATTCCAGCGTTGCCAGGTTCCAGGCCTCCTGGATGGCGTGGAAGATATGATCGGAAAACTCCTCGATGGAGGTTGCGCCATAAGGCAGCTTGTCGACGGCGCGTGTCATGTCGCCCGCCACGCGTGCCGCATCGACGCCGGCATCGGCCAGGATCATCTGTACGTCAGACCGATCCGAAAGCACCAGTTGTTCAATGAAATGAACAAGTTCGACGTAAGGGTTGCCACGCAGCTTTGCCGCATCTGCTGCCGCCTTGAAGGCCCGCAGGCAGGTGGGATTGAGCTTGCCGACCAGTTCCTTGCGCTTGAAGCCCTGGGACGACCTGCGCTGCTGCATGCCCTTGGGTTCCATGGAGTGTCTCCAATGCCCGGACTGCGTTCCCGATAACTTGCCACACAAACCGCAACTTGACAAAGCCGTGCTCGGCCCGGTCTGGCGGGCCTCGACGCGTGCTGCCCGAACGACCGTAACAATTCGCACGGCCTTGGTCACTAACGCTTAAGGGCTAGCTTCGTCCAACTTTGAGCGCTGCCTGAATTGTGCTAAACCAGAGCGGAGTGAAATACCGGCGACTTCCGTCCTTCAGTTTGGCGTGGGGGGGTGCGTGGTTGATCTTGCTCTCTGGCTCAACCCTTTAAACGGTGAAAACCCGTCGGGGGAAGATTTGCGCAACGATCCGCGCTTTCATGAGCTCGAGCGCCTCGCCGTCCCGCAATCCGATGTCGTCCACGACGAGCGCAACAGGCCCTCGGCAGAAGTCAGCATTCCCGTCGATTGGGATGTCGTTCTCGAAAAGGCCGACGAGCTGCGCAACCAGGGACGCGACCTGCGCCTGCTGACGCTGGTCACCCGCGCCTTGGCCAATGCCCGCGGACTCGCCGGGCTGGCCGAAGGGCTGATGCTGATCGCGCGGACCTTCGATGCCCATTGGGAAACCATGCACCCCGCCTTGCGGCCGAACGCGCCGCCGCGCGACGCAGCATTGCGCCGCGTCAATGCCGTGCTCGACCTTCAAAACGGCCAGGAAGGCCTGCTTGCCGATCTCAGGAAGACCGTCTTCTTCGCCCCCCGCGGTTTCGGCCCGATCTCGGGCCGGGAGCTTGAACAGGGGGCGCTTGACGACCGCGTCATGCTGCAGGAGGCAGCGCAGGGACTGAACAACACCGAGCGGGCAGCGCTCTCCGCAGTGCATGAGCAGCTGTTGACCAGGCTGCGCAGCGCCTGTGCCGCGCAGGCCGATCAGGCGAATGCGGCCATGGAGCAGCTGGTAGCCGACGCCCGCGCGGCGGGCGCAGCGCTTGCCGCCCTCGATGCGGCGCTCAACAAGCGCCTGGAGAGCACGGGGCCCGCCGTCCCGGACCTCAAGAAGTTTCTCGACAGGATGCTGACCACGCTCGAGCGTGGGTCGGCCGCGCGCCCGGCAGCCAATGGCTCGGCGAAGCCGGAGCTCACCCAGGCAACACCTGCTGCAGCGCAGCCCAACGGCCACGCGCCGGAACCCGTGGCCAACCATGCGGGACCGACCATGGCCCTCCCCGAACGCCTCACCTCGCGCGACGATGTCGTCAAATGCCTCGACCTCGTCGTGGCCTTCTACGACCGCACCGAGCCGTCGAGCCCGATCCCGCACCTCGCTCGGCGCGTGCGCCGCATGGTGCACATGGATTTCGTCGAGCTGATGGAAGATCTCGCCCCCTCCGGGCTCAAGGAGTTCCGGCTCCTCGCCGGCGTAACCGACAAGAAGACGCCTCAGAAGGATGAAAGGTAGCCAAGCATGCCAGCCGAAAGCAAAGCTAAGGTCATCGAGCGAAATCGCGCTCCGCGCGTGCAGATCGCCTATGACGTCGAGACCTACGGCAGCCCGACGACCATCGAACTGCCTTTCGTGATGGGCGTGATGGCCGATCTCGCCGGCTCGTCGCAGACCAAGGAGGCGCAGAAGACGGTGCTCGACCGCACCTTCGTCGAGACCGACGCCAACAGGTTCCCGCGCTTCATGGAAGCGCTGGGCCCCCGCGTGAAGGCGCGGGTCAAGAACACCCTGCCCCAGGCCGAGGGCGCGGAGCAGGACGAAGAGCTGGCGATCGACCTCACCTTCTCCAAGATGGGCGACTTCGCCCCCGACAAGATCGCCGAGCAGGTCCCCCAACTGGCCGAAATCCTCAAGATGCGCCGTCAGCTCGAAGAACTGCTCGGCTTCATGGACGGCCGCGCCGACGCTGAAAAGCGCATCGCCCAATTGCTGAACAACGAGCCGCTGCTCGGCCAGATCGCCAGTCAGGCGCTCTCCGACGGCGACAAGGTCGAGGAATAGAGCCATGGCCGAGCAGCAAAAGAGCCCAACGGTCGCCGAGGCGGAGGCCATCGACCTCGGTGAATTCAGCGACCTCCTGGAAAAGGACTTCAAGGTCAAGAAGGACGACAGCGAGAAGCTGCAGCAACTCGTCCGCAACCTCGCGCTTGCCGCGCAGGCGCGCTCGGAGACGACCACCATCTCGTCGAACGCCATCAAATCGATCAAGTCACTGATATCGGGCATCGACAAGATGCTGACCGTGCAGCTCAACGAGATCCTGCATGCGCCCGAAGTGCGCGAGATGGAAGGCACATGGCGCGGCCTCTGGTATCTCGTCAACAACACCGAGACCGACCAGAAGCTGAAGATCCGGGTGATGAACATCTCCAAGGAGCAGCTGGCCGACACGCTGGAAGACTATGAAGGCCAGATGTGGGACCAGAGCCCGGTCTTCAAGAAGGTCTACACCGACGAATATTCGATGTTCGGCGGCGAGCCCTTCGGCTGCCTGATCGGCGCCTACGAGTTCTCCAACCACCCGCGCGACGTCGGCCTGCTGCGCAACCTCTCGGGCGTCTGCGCCTCCGCGCACACGCCGTTCATCGCCGCGGCCTCGCCGCGCCTGTTCCGCATGGACAGCTGGCAGGAACTGCCCAACCCGCAGGACTTGCAGCAGATCGTCTCCAACCCGGCCTACGCCTCGTGGCAGTCGCTGCGCGAGAGCGAGGACGCCCGCTATATCGGTCTTGCCATGCCGCGCGTCCTGGCACGCCTCCCCTACGGCGCCGATACGGTGCCGGTGAAGGGCTTCGCCTTCGAGGAGGAGGTCCAGGGCGACCACCACAAATATGTCTGGATGAATGCCGCCTTCCCGATGGGCGTCAACATCAACCGCAGCCACAAGCTGTTCGGCTGGGGCACCCAGATCCGCGGCGTCGAGAATGGCGGCACGGTGATCAACCTGCCGGTGCACAGCTTCCCGACCGACGACGGTTCGGTGGCGATGAAATGCCCGACCGAAGTCGCCATCGACGACCGCCGCGAGGCCGAACTCGCCAAGCTCGGCCTGATGCCGATCCTGCACCGCAAGAACACCGATCTCGCCGCCTTCATCGGTGCCCATTCGCTGCAGGACGACGAGACCCGGGCAGGACGATTGGTCGATCCGGACGCGCAGTCCAACGAACGCCTCAGCGCCAATCTGCCCTACCTGTTCCCGGTGTCGCGTTTTGCCCACTATCTCAAGGCGATCGCGCGCGACAAGGTCGGCTCGTTCAAGGAACGCTCCGACATGCAGATATGGCTGACGGAGTGGATCAACCGCTACGTGCTGGCAAATCCCGCCTTCGCCGACGACAAGGCCCGCGCCAAGCGCCCGCTGGCCGCCGCCGAGGTCCAGGTCGACAGCGTCGAGGGCCGGCCGGGCTACTACAACGCCCGTTTCTACCTGCGCCCGCACTACCAGTTGGAAGGAATCAACGCGTCGCTCCGGCTCGTGTCGGAGCTGCCTTCGGTCAAGTCATGAACTGTCCAGTAACGGAGAGAGACAATGGCATCGGATGACGATCTCAGAAAATCGACCAAGATCGACGGCTTCCTGAAGGTTCCAGACATCAAGGGCCCGAGCACCCGCGACGGCCACGACGAAGAAATCGAGATATTCAACGTCGCCTTCAACATGGTTGCGCCATTCGATCCCAATTCGCTGTCGCGCAAGGGCCGCGTCGCCTTGGGCACCGTGAGCTGTTCCAAGGACGTCGACATGTCGTCGCCCTACCTTGCCAAGGCATGCCACGAAAACAAGCAGTTCGACGAGGTCGTGATCTCCTGCCGCCGGACGATCGACGGCGAGACCAGCGACTATTTCGTCGTCACCATGAAGGAGGCGTCCGTCGTGTCCTACGGCTTCGGTGCCTCCACGACCAACAGCGACACGCTCGAGGATTTCGTGCAGTTCGCCTACAAGACGATCGAGCTGGTCTACGACACCGACCATACCCAAGAGATGAGCGTTGCAACCGGCTTGTGAGGCCCCGCATAGACGCCCTGGTGCTGCATGATGAAGGCCAGTGGAGTTCAGCAAGCAAGGCGAGAGGCGTCGCAGCCGTCGCTATGGGACCGGCTGGTGAACGACCTGCCGGGCCTGAGCTCGGAAATCGAGGGCCTGCGCCAGTCGTTGGACAACGAACTTGGCAGCGAGCGTGTCGATGCATTGATCACCGGCAGCGCGCGGCTCATCGATTCCGACCTAGACCTGACCCCGGACCACAAGCAACGCCTGCACCGGCTCGTCTTCCAGAACCGCAACCGGGCAGAACTGGAAAGCCGGGGGATCGTCGTTTCCGCACGCGTGCTGCGCGAGGCGGTGCGCCGCGACATCGAGGCCCTCTTCAACACCGAGCGCTTCGAGGCCCTTCCGCTGCTTTCCGACGTCGAGGATGAGCAGGTCGCCGACAACCGCCTCAACCTCGCGGATTTTCCGGAGGTGCGCCGCAGCGTGGTCAATTACGGCGTGCCGTCCTTTTCCGGCCGTTCGTCGCGCGATTTCGACCGCGATTCACTGGCCCGCGAAATCAAGACCGTTCTCGGCAATTTCGAGCCGCGCCTGAAGGAAAGCGCGACCAAGGTGACCGTCACCCTCAACGACAAGAGCATGGGGCTGAAGATCGAAATCGACGGGGTCCTGATCATGACGCCGACGCCGGAACGACTGCGGCTTCGGACCACCATCAACCTCGACAACGGCTTGGCGCGGACCGAATACGGCGAGGCATAGAATGGATCGGATCTTCCTGGAGTATTACGAGGAGGAGCTGACCCACATCCGCACGCTCGCAGCGGAATTCGCCGACATGCATCCGGCGGTCGCGCGCAATCTCTCGCTCGACACCGCGCCCTGCCCCGACCCCTATGTCGAGCGCCTGCTCGACGGCGTGGCCTTTCTGGCGGCACGCACCAGGCTGAAAGTCGATGCCGAGCGCTCCAGGTTTGCACGCAGCGTGCTCGAGGTCCTCTATCCCGACCTGCTGTCGCCGACGCCGGCTACGGCAATGGCGGTGCTGAAGCCGGGACAGCAGGTGCAGACGATGAATGCCGGTCACGTCGTCAAGCGCGGCACTCGTCTGGTGTCGAGCTTGCAGCCGGGCCTTTCCACCCGAATGACCTTCACCACGGCGCAGGACGTCACCCTTTGGCCGCTGGAAATCGCCTCGGTCGGCTACTACCAGGACCGCAGCGCCCTAGCCGCAGCCGGCATCGCGGCGCCCACAGGCGTCGCCAGCGAGGCCGCGCTGCGCATCACAGTCGCCCGCACCGGCAAGGGCAAGCTCAGCGAACTGGCGCTCGACCGGCTCGACCTGCATTTTGCCGGTCGCACCAAGGCGGCACTGCTGTTCGATACCATCTTCGGCGTCTGCACCGCCATCGGCGGGCGCCAGGCAGGCAAGCAGGGCAGGCTGGCACCCCTGCCCGAACCGCAAATGGTCGGCATAGGCGATGCCGAGGCGCTGATGCCCCGGACACGCCCGACGTTCGAGGGTTATCGCCTCCTGCGCGAATATTTCATGATGCCGGAGCGGTTCCATTACGTCCGCATCGGCGAACTGCAGCCTGTCATCCGAAATTGTGACGCCGGCCTCGACATCGTCTTCCTGTTGCGGCGGGCGGCACCGGAGCTCGCCGATCTCGCGCCTGCCGATTTCGAGCTCTTTGCCACTCCGCTGATCAATTTGTTCGAACGCGAGTGCAACGTCATCGAACTCGACGCGCGCCGCACCCGGCAGGTGCTCTACGCCGATCGCACCCGGCCGCGCGATTTCGAGATCTACCGCATAACGCATGTCGAGGATGCCGAATCCGAAGGCGCTGATGCTGAAATCCCGGCGCTGTTCAGCCTCGGCCAGAACCGTGGCAATGGCTGGGTCTATTCGACCGAGCGCCGGCCCCGCCGCCCGACCGAGGACGAGCGGCGCGAGGGCATGACGCGCACGACCTACACCGGCGATGACGTCTTTCTCGCCATCTCGCGGCCGGTCGGCATGTCCACGGGCCGGACGCTCAAGCGGATCGAGATCACCGCGCTCTGCACCAACCGGGATCTGCCGATCCTCGACGACAATCCCTCATTGTCGCTCGAAAGCGGTGACCCGGTCGAGACCATCAGGTTGCTCGGCGCTCTGCGCCCCCCGCAGCATTCCATCCCCGCTGCCCTGCCCGCCGGTGCCGACGCCGAATCCCGAGCCGACGAACTGGCCTGGCGGCTGGTGGCACAGCTGTCGCTCAACTTCCTGAGCCTGGCCAAGGACGGACGGGGCGTCGATCCGTTGCATGCCTTGCTCGACCTCTATGCCGACCGCGGCGATCCGGTGCTCGGCCGCCATGTGCGCTCCATCGTCCGCATCGACTCGCAGCCGGTGATCGAGCGGCTGGCGATACCGGGGCCGATGTGCTTCGGCCGCGGCACCGAGGTTATGCTCCACGTCGATCAGTCCGTCCTGTCGGGGCAAAGCTCGCTTTTGCTGTCGGCCTTGCTGGCGCGGCTGTTTGCCCGCCATGCCGGCATCAACGGTTTCATTCGCACCCGAACCCGACTGCTCCAGCGACAGGAGGACGTGCCATGGCCGATGACGCCCGGCAACCGCTTCCTGATCTAGAGGCGAGCGGTGTGCCGACCGACGCCTATGATTTCTTCGAGCTGCTGCGGCAACTCGAACGTGGCAACCGGCTTTTCGGTCATTCCGGTCGTCTCGACCGCGAGCCTGCGCGGCTTGGCCAGCATGTGCGCCTCGGCTTTTCCACCCAGGACGTGGTCAAGTTTCAGCCGGCGACCGACAAGGCCCCGGCACGCGTCACCGTCGCCAATCTCGGCCTGCTCGGGCCGGAAGGTCCGTTGCCGCTGCATGTCACGCGCTGGGTGCTCGACCGGCTGTCGCAGCGCTGGTTTGTCGGCGCTGACGCGCACCAGACCAGCGACACGACATTCGTCGATTTCGTCAACATCCTGCAGCATCGAATGATTGCCCTGTATTATCGCGCCTGGGCTGACGCACATCCCGGCGTGCAGGTCGAGCGCGCCATCGGCGGTCGCGTCCGCTCGATGCTGGAAGCCATGGCCGGAATCGGCCTTCCAGACACCCACAATGCCAACGATCCGGACCTGGATTCGGTCAAGCTGCGGCAGGCCGCGGCCCTGGCAAGCCAGGTCGACGGACCCGAGCGGCTCACTTTGTTCGTCGCCGAAGCGTTCAATGTGCCTGTCCGGCTGAAGGAGTTCGTCGCTTCCTGGCTGGAGATCCCTGCCGCGTTGCAGACCAGGATCGGTCAGGCCAGCGCGGCACTCGGGCGGAGCGCCACCATCGGGCCGCGCAGCTTCAGCCGCCAGAACCGGGTCGAGCTGCGCATCGGACCTCTCGACTTCGAAACCTATCGGGCATTCCTGCCGGGCAGCAAAAGACTGGCGGTGCTGAAGCGCGCCATCCGCGACCTTCTCGGCGAGTTGCTCGACGTCGATCTGCGGATCGTGCTGGCACGCCAGCAGGTGCCGCCGGCGCGCCTGGGCACCGCGCAGCTCGGCCGAACGGCGTGGCTTGCGCCCCCTGCGGAAAGAGACGATGCTGAAGACATGCGCCTGCGGACACTTGTCGGCTGGCGGCCCGAAATGGCGGGAGTCGGGGCATGAGCTTGCTCCTCACGCTTGAGCAGGGACCGCGCGCACAGGCGGTGCGCCAGTCCCGGCTGGACAAGGGTGAACTTGTGATCGGTCGCAGTTCCGACGCGGACTGGCAGATCGAAGACCCCGACATGTTCGTCTCGCGCGCCCACTGCAGGATCACGGCCGAAGATGACGGCTATTTCGTCACCGACACGTCGAGCAGCGGCCTGTTCATCGATGATGCCGGCAGCCCGCTCGGATCGGGCAATGCGGCGCGCCTCAGGCACGGCATGCGTCTGCGGCTGGGTGATTATGTCGTCGCCGTCGAACTGCAGCCTTCAGCCCAGCCATCGGCGCACAAACCGCTGCCGCCGAAGACATCGACGCCCCAGCCATCGCAACCGGCGGCATCGCGTGTCCCGGTCGGCATGGGCACTGACGACTTCTTTTCGCTCAAGACCGATGAGGAGCCGCAACGGCCACGCCCCGCCGAACTGCCCAATCCCTTCGAACAGCCCGAGGCTGGCGCGTTCCGCGCCTACGAGCGTGGTGACAAATCCGAACGCAGTTCGCCGGCCTTCGACGACCCCTTCAGCCTCGATCCGGTGTCCACTCCCGCCGCGAACGGACATCCGGACGATGCCAGGAACGGCACCTCCGCCTACGCCGACCCATTCGGTTTTGCCGTGGTCGACCCTCACCCCGCCAAGCCGCAGCCGCCGCATCAGCCGGAACAGACATTCGACGCCGGTTTCGCTATGCCGCCGCTGTCGCCAGGAAAGCCGCAACCGCTCGATCCGCCGGTCAGCGCCCCGCCGGACAGGCCGGCAAACAAGGATCCGGAACCGGCGCCGTGGGATGTGCCGCCCCGCCGGGCCGACGCGCCACCTCCGCCGCCTCCGTCCCTTCGTGCCCGCGAGAAATTGAACGCCGCTCAGCCACAGGCGCCCCTTCCGTCCGACAGCGCCCTTCGTGCCGCGTTTCTGCGCGGCATCGGTCTCGACCAGGGCGACGCATCCGGCCGGGATCCGATTGCCGAGATGGAAAAATTCGGCCGCGAGTACCGCCTGATGCTCGAGGGCCTGATGCAGTTGCTGCGCAAGCGGGCCGAGGAAAAGGGCAATGCCCGCATCGAGCAGACTGTCGTGGGCTCTTCTGAGGTCAATCCGCTCAAATTCCTGCCCACCGTCGACGACGTCCTGGCAACCATCCTCGCCGAGCGCAGCCCGGGCTTCCTCGCCGGCGAGCCGGCGATTGCCGACGCGATCCGCGATCTCGCCCACCACCATGTTCGTGCCTGGCGCGGCCTGCAGGGTGCCCTGCGCCATATGATCGACCGCTTCGATCCCGTCGCGCTCGAAGAGGAGCTGAAATCGAGTTCGTCGATCGAGACTCTGCTGGCCGGCGGCCGCGGCGCCAAGCTTTGGGATCTCTACAAGAAACGTCATCGCGAGATCGCCGTGAGCGCCGAGACGCGTTTCATGGGCGAGATCGGGGCCGATTTCCGCAACGCCTATGAAGAGGAGTGACGACGCATGATCGACCGGCGCGACTTCATACTTGCTCTCGGCGCTACAGGACTGGTGACCGCCTGCCAAAGCGGGCCGCCCAAACCGTCCACAGTCACCGTCAACGTGAGCGGTCAAGCCGGCATGAACCCCGGGCCTGACGGCGGCGACAGGCCGGTGACCGTACTCGTCATGCGTTTGAAGAGCACCGGCAAGTTCAACTCGGCGGACTATTTTGCCCTGCAGGGCGACGCTGGCGCCGCTCTTGCCGGCGACCTGCTCGGCTCCGACACGCTTTCGGTCGGCCCCGGTCAGGGCGCGTCGAAAACGATCACCGTCGAACCGGAGGCAACCGCGCTCGGCTTTGTCGCCCTCGTCCGCGAACCGACGGGCCGCACCTGGCGAACGACGAAATCGGTCTCGCCGGGATCGACCCTGACGATCGCCGTGACCCTCGGCAGCGGAGGCATTTCGGCCTGACCGGCCATATCAGGAGTTCCCGATGCAGAGAGTTGCCGCATGACAGACTCAAACAGGGTGCTCTGGTCCGAAGGGCTGTTCCTCCGGACCCAGCACTTCCAGCAACAGGACCGGTTCTTCGAAGCGACGGTGCGCGGTTCCCTGCAGGCCGGGCAATTGCATACGTTCGGCTTTCGCGCACTGACGCTCGACCCCGCCTTGCTGGAGGCCGGACAGGTGGCAGTCCTGTCGGCCCGTGGCATCTTTCCCGACGGAACGCCCTTCGCCATCCCCGAAACCATGGACCCGCCGAAGCCGCTGGCAATCTCCGCCGACATGGGTGGCGGCCCGGTGCTCATCGCCGTTCCTCTGGAGCCGCCCGGCGGCGTCGGCTTCGACCCCGCTCATGCCGAGACCAGCGGCGCGCGTTATCGCGGCCGCATCGTCACCGTGCGCGACGCGGTGCATGGCGGATCGGACCCCGAGGAAATCGAGATCGCACGGCCGCAAGCGCTGCTGCTTGCCCCGGGCAAGTCGATCGGCGGCTACACGGCGCTGCCGATCACCGAGATCACCGGCCTTCGCGCCGACGGCGGCGTTGCCGTCGACGCCAGCTTCCTGCCGCCGACATTGGCCACGGGCGCCGTGCCCTGGTATGCGCAACTGCTGCAGGAGGTGATCACCGGCCTCGACCAGATCGCCGAGGCTCACGCCAAGATGGTGCTCGGCGGGCCCGGGCGCAGCGTCGAAGACCTGCTGATGCTCAATCTCGCCAACGCGGCGCGCCCGCGCCTGGCGCACATGCTGGCGCAGGACATCTTCCATCCTGCCGATCTCTATCTCGAACTTGCCGGCCTCGCCGGTTCGATGGCGACATATGGATCGAATTCGCGCCGGCTGGCCGAACTGCCGATCTATGACCACATGGCGCCGGGGCCGGCCTATTCGGCGCTTGCCGACACGCTGCGTTCGCTGATCCTCAGCCTGCGTTATGTCGAGCCCAAGTCCCGCGCACTGCCCGTCATGCGGCATTCGACCAATGTCTGGAAGGTACGCATCGACAATCCGAAGCTGTTGGTGGCGAGCCGCATCGTCATCCGCGTCGGCTCCGAGTTGTCCGAAGACGCCCTGCGCAAGATCTTCGTCAACCAGGCGACCGTTGGCGCCGCAGGCGAATTCGAAGGCCTGTGGAAGTCGCGCCTGCCAGGCATTCCGCTCAAGCCGCTGCACTCGCAGCCGCGCGAAATCCCCTATGACGGCGACCGTCTTTGCCTTGAGCTTGACCAGAGAAGCGAGCATTGGGCCTCCCTCCTCAATGCACCCGGATTCGTCATCGGCGTATCCGGCGTGCTGCCGAGCGAGCCGCAGGTCGACTGCTATTCGGTGAACAGGTGACGCGATGAGCCAGGACGATCCTTTCGGCTTGTCGGAGGATCGTGAGCGTACCCGGATACGCATGGTCGGCACGCCGATGCCACGCGCGCCGATGCCGTTTACGGCCGCGCCGCTGAAACGGGCCCGCGCCCATCCCAACAAGCTGGTCAATGCATTTTCGGCCCTGCTGGAATTCGCTCCCGAGCTCGAAAACGCCCTGCCGCCGGAAAACCCCGAAGTTCTGCGCACGCGGCTGCTGGAAGAGCTGGTCCGCGCCCGCGACACGGCCGTCGCGGCCGGATCGTCGCTCGAACGGGCCGACCAGGCTGCCTGGTCCGTCGCTGCCCTGCTCGACGACCTCGCCCTCAACACGCCCTGGGGCGGCGCCAGCATCTGGCCGCGCCAGCCGCTCGTCGTCATGTTGCGCGGCGATGTCGACGCCGGCGCACAGTTCTTCTCGCGCCTGGAAGAGCTCGAACGGCATCCCAACCGCGACCAGGAAATGCTGGAGCTGCAGTACTACTGCATGGCGCTCGGCTTCCGCGGCAAATATCGCGTCCCCGGACGCGCCGGCGATCGCTCGCTGAACGCCGTACGCGTCGCCGCCGCCCGTTTCCTGCGCAATGCCGATGCCGAGGATGCATCGCTGTCGCCCAACTGGCGCGGCGTCGTCGCGTCCGACGAACCGCCGCGCTTTACCGTCCCGCTGTGGGTGATGGCGGTCATCGCGGCCGTGCTGGCGACAGCCATCTATGTCGGCCTGTCGATGGGCCTGAGCAACCAGGCGACTCAACTGACAACGCTGGTTCGTGCCTTGCCGCCTGCCGACCGCGCCGAATTGCTGCGGACCGCGCCACAGGCCGAGGCACCGCCGGTCGAGACCGTCGATTTCGCCCTGCTGCCGGAGTTCGCCGCCGCCGCGCCGGAAGGGCTGCGCCCGGCCTTGAAGGGCGCCGAAAGCGTGTCCCTCGCCCGCCTCGTCATCCAGGCCAGCAATCCCGAGCTGTTCCAGTCGTCGCGTGCGGAACTGACCGACGGCTTCCAGCCCCTCATCACGTCGATCGCCAAGGTCATCCTCGAGAACCAGGAGCTGATCGGCAACATCACCGTGGTCGGCCACACCGACGGCATCCCGCTGCAGCGTACCAACCCGTTGTCGACCAACCAGCGCCTGTCGGAGGCACGCGCTGCGACGATTGCCGACATCCTCGTCCAGAACGGCGTGCCGCGCGAGCGCGTGCGTTCGGAAGGCCGCGCCGCCACCGACCCGGTCGCCGACGACGGCACCCGCGAAGGGCGCGCGCTCAATCGCCGTGTCGAAGTGCTGGTCGAAAAGAGGCTGTGACAGATGTTCATCCTGCGCTTCCTCTGGGCAGTACTGACATCGCGGTGGCTCTGGACCCTGATCGGCCTGGCGCTGCTGTCGCTGATCATCTGGATCTTCGGCCCGATCGTCGCCGTCGGCCAAAGCACGCCCTTCGCCTCCGAAACCGTGCGCATGGCGATGATCGCGGGCTTGGTCATCCTCTGGCTGATCTGGTTGATCCTGGCCCAGCGCCGGGCCATCCGCGCCAACCGGGTCTTCGTCGCCGAGATCGCCGCCCCGGCTGTCGAAAAGCCGCTCACCCCGGGCGAGCAGAGCGTGGCGGCGGTCGGCGCCAAGTTCCAGGGCCTGATGGACGAGATGAAGCGACGCAAGCTCGGCGGGCGCAAGTTCCTGCGCGAGATGCCCTGGTACGTCATCGTCGGCCCGCCCGCCACCGGCAAGACCACGGCGCTGCGCCAGTCCGGCCTCAACTTCCCGATCGACCTGACCGACGACATCCAGGGCGTCGGCGGCACCCGCAACTGCGACTGGTTCTTCTCCGAACACGCGGTGCTCATCGACACCGCCGGCCGCTACGTCCAGCAGGAAAGCCAGCCGGATGTCGATGCCGCGGAGTGGCTGGGCTTCCTCGACCTGTTGAAGAAGCATCGCGGCAGGCGGGCGCTCAACGGCGTCATCGTCGCGCTGTCGATCGATGCGCTTTCCGAGGGCGACGAAGCGATCAAGGCGCACGGGCGCAAGATCCGCCGGCGCCTGTCGGAACTGAACGAGCGCCTGGAAATCCGCCTGCCGGTCTATCTGATGCTGACCAAGGCCGACCTGATCAAGGGCTTCGAACCCTTCTTCGGCGGCCTCTCCACTTCAGCCCGCGAACAGGTCTGGGGCGCGACATTCGCACCCGACGCGCGCGTCGACGGCAAGATGGTAGCGAGCGAGATCTCGCTTCTGGCGACCGAGCTCGAGAAGCGGCTGGTTCCGCGCCTCGAAGATGAAGACGCCCTCGCCAATCGGGCCGAGATCTTCCGTTTCCCGGCCCAGGTCGAAAGCCTGTCCGAGCCGGTCCGGCTGCTGGTCGAGCAGATCTTCGGTGAGAGCCGCTACGAAGACAGCGCGTGGCTGCGCGGCGTTTATCTCACGTCGGCAACGCAGGAAGGCGCGCCGATCGACCGGCTGACCGCGGCACTTTCTTCGTCGTTCGGCTTGCCGCCACGGCGGGCGATGGCCTCGCCTCGCGTCGAGAAGCGCAGCTTCTTCCTCAAGAACCTGCTCACGGAAGTCGTCTTCAAGGAAGCCGGCCTCGGCATGTTCGATCCGGTCGCCCAGCGCCGCCGCAGCTGGATATGGCGTGCCGCGGCCGCCGCGTCAGGCGCAGCCGTGCTGTTGACGGGCATTCTCTTCGGCCTATCCTACTACGACAACCGCAACGCCATCGCGGCACAAGCGGGTCAGCTCGAGGCTTTGCAGGCACCGCTGGCGCCCCTGTCCGCCCGCCCGGCGCCGGTTGACGCGCCCGACATCGACGTCGCCCTTGCCGCCATGTCGGAGGTGGCCGGTGCCCGTACCGCACCGCCCAGCGGTGTCCGCGACCTGCTTGGCCCGACGGCCTCGCCGGAGCTGCTGCGAGCCCAGGCCGACAGCTACGACCATGCCCTGCGTAACATCCTCGAGCCGCGCATGGTGGCCTTGCTCGAAACGACGATGTGGCGACAGGTTCGCGATCCCGAGTTCATGCTGGGTGCGCTCAAGACCTACCGCATGATGACCGGCCTGTCGCAGATGGACCCCGATTTCGCGCAGGCCTGGTGGGTCAACGATCTGCCCGAATTCGCGCCGGTGGCGCCCTTCCCGACCGCCGACGCCGAAGAGCACCAGCTTGCCGCCATCCGCCGCATGACGGTCGATGCCAGCTACGTCGCGCCCGACCCCGCGCTGGTCGCCGAGGCGCTGAAGAGCGTCTGCACCATTTCCCTGCCTGCGCGCGCCTACAAGCAGCTCTTGGCCGATCCCGCCGTCGCCGAGCTGAAGGAGTGGATCCCGGCAAACTTTGCCGGCCCGAACGGCTCCAAGGTGTTTGCCCGGCGTTCGGACAAGACGATGCGTGTCGGCATTTCGGGCGCCTTCACCTATGCCGGTTTCCACGACGTCATTCTCGACCGCCTCGAGGAGGTAGCCGCCCAGGCGGCCCTGGACCGCGCCGTCTTTGCCGGCGGTTGCGCCGAAAACGCGGAAACCTCGGTGTCAGCGCTGTCGGAGGACATCCTCAAGCTCTATTACGAGGACTTCATCGCCCAGTGGGACAGCCTGCTGCGCGACATCCGGCTGGCCCCTCTGACCGATCTCAACGTCGCCAGCGAAAACCTCAAGGACCTCTCCAGCGCCGATTCCGCCCTCAAGCGCCTGGTCACGGCGGTGGTCCACGAAACCGATCTCGTGCGTTCGGACGAAGAGCCGGCAGGCGACAACAAGGCGGCCTCCAAGGGCGCCAACAAGCTGCTCGGCAAGCTCGGCAAGGTCGGCAAGCTCGCCAAGGCGGGTGCCAAGCTGCTGCCGCGTGCAGGCTCGGCCGCCGAAGTCGACATGACCGGCACGCTCGTCGCCGAGCATTTCAAGCCGCTCAAGGGGGCTGTCGCCGAGGTCGACGGTCAGCCGCCCATGCTCGATGCCGCAGTCGTCGCACTCACTGCGCTGTCAAACGTACTGCAAACCGTCACCGCCAATCCCGACCCGCAGGATGCCATCAAGAAGCAGGGTGGCCTCGCCGAACTGACCGGTGCCGTCGCGCGCCAGGCGCAGATTCTGCCCGACCCGATCGACGACTGGCTCGGCGGCATTGCCGGCGACACCAGCGGGCTGACCGAAAAGGCCGTCACCTCCGAGCTCAACGCCATCTGGCGCGCCGACATCCTGCCGTTCTGCCAGGCGGCCTTGACCGATCGCTACCCCTTCAGCCCGCAAAGCGCCGTCGACGTCAACGTCCGCGATTTCGCCCGCCTGTTCGGTCCCGGAGGGCTCATCGACGCCTTCACCAACGATCATCTGATCAGCTATGTCGACACCGCCAAGCAGCCTTGGACCTGGCGGGCCGATTTCGGCCTCGACGCCTCCGCCCTCGCCGCCTTCGAGCAGGCGCGGCGCATCCGCGACGACCTGTTCCCCGGTGGCACCGGGCCGCTGATGAGCTTCACGCTCGAGCCCAAGGATTTGTCGCCCACAGTAACCCGCGTGACGCTCAACCTCGATGGCCAGAGCCTCGTCTACTTCAACAACGCCACCCGCCCGCAGCCGATGACCTGGCCGGGCAAGGATGGCACCGGCACCATTTCGCTCGCCTTCCAGCCGATCGACGGTTCGCCCGAAGTGATCGTCAACGAGACCGGCAGCTGGGCCTGGCTGCGGCTGCTGACCAAGGGCCGCTTCACCGGCACGGCCCTTTCCGACGTCTACAATCTGCGCCTGGGCGCCAAGAACTTCTATGCCGACTTCGAGCTCAAGGCGGCAAGCGTGGAAAATCCCTACAACCTCCAGATGTTCAAGAGGTTCACGTGTCCCTCGAACATCTAGGTACCGGCTTCTACGGCAAGATCCCGGCGACCGGCGATTTTGTCGGCCGCGGTCTGCCGGGCGACTTCGTGCGATCCTGGGATCGCTGGGTCGCAAGCCATCTGGCGCCGCTGCAATCGTTTGACCTCTGGGCCGACGATGTCGCCCTGCGCTTCCTGCTCGGCAGCCGGGCCAATGGGCCGATGGCCGGCATCGTCGTGCCGAGCAGCGACCGCGCCGGCCGCCGTTTTCCGCTGACCGTTGCCGCTCCGGTTTCTGTCGCGCTGGATAGCCTGGCTGTCTCGGCAGTGGAGTGGTTCGACGATGTGGAGGCCGTGGCCGACGCCGCGCGGCATGGCGATGTCGGTCCCGACGCGTTCGCCGAAGAACTGGCCGGACTGCCTTTCCCCACGAGCGAAGCCCACGGCGAGGCCGTTCTCGGCATGCTGTTCTGGACCAAGACCTGCGTGCCGATGGACGTCGATCCCACCGAGCCGCGCTCGGCGCTGGACCGGCTGCTCGCGGCGAACGCGGAGACCGGCTGATGCAGATCTGGAACCAGACCGGCTTCGTCCACGAGTTCACCATGGGCATGGACAAGGAAGCCCGCGAGTACCTGGTCGTGGTGGTCAAGGGCACGTTTGATTTCCCCGCCACTCCAGGCGGGCCAGTGCGCAAGTCGGCCGAGCAGGTGCCGCTTGTGATGGCCGACATCCCCACCGGCGCACCCGGCTATTCCGCCACGCTTTGGGAAACCGACTTCGCCTTCCGCAAGCCGCGCTGCGACGTGATCGCCAATGGTTGTGCCTATGCGCCCGGCGGACGGCCGGTCGAGCGCGTGCCGGTGGGCATCAAGATCGGCGCCTGGCAAAAGCTCTTCGAGGTGGTCGGCACCCGCGAATGGCGCGCGCGCGGGCCGCTGTTCATGGCAACGGCGCCGCAGCCCTTTCTTCGCCAGCACTTTTCCTACGACACCGCCTGGGGAGGCACCGATCGCCTCGACCCGGAGGACAAGCTGCCGGCGAGCTACAAGCTTAATCCCGTCGGCACCGGCTGGGCGCGCACCCGCAACCAGAACCTGATCCCGGGGCTCAGGCTGCCGAACACCCAGGCCATCGGCGAAGACATCGCCTCGCCCTTTGGCGACTACAGGCCGATGAGCTTCGGCCCGATGGGACGCGGCTGGCCGGGCCGCATCGAACATGGCGGCACCTACGACGACAACTGGGCCAAGAACATCTTCCCCTTCCTGCCGCCGGACTTCGACGAACGCTATTTCCAGATGGCCCCGCCCGACCAGCAGATCGACCCGCCGAACGGCGGCGAGGAAGTGGTGCTCGTCAACCTCACGCCCCAGGGCAAGACTTGGTTCACCCTGCCGCAGGCCACATTGCCGATGACGATCTTCCGCGACGGCGACAAAGTGTTGGAACGCTCGATCCTGCCCGACACCTTGCTGTTCGACCCCGACAACCGCCGTCTGTCGATGGTGTGGCGGGCAGACGTGCGGATACTGAAGATCATCACCGAGTTCGAGGAGGCCTGGATAGGCCCGCCAACCGAAACGATGCTCAGGGCTCGGCGAGAGGGCAAGGAATACGCCCGCGACGTGGCGAAGCGGCAGGAATTCGTGGACGACGAACAGGATGCCGCATGACCGCCCATCTCGCCATTCTTGCCAGCGGGATGGTCACGGCCGTCGGCCTCGACGCGCCTTCGGCCTGCGCCGCGATGCGGGCGCGCCTGGACGGATTTCGGGAAACGGGCTTCCAGTCGGGCCCGGATGAGGCCTTGGTCGGCGCTCCGGTGCCGCTGGTTCACGAAATGCTTGGCGAGCGTCGCATGGCCTACATGGCGGCGGCGGCGATACGCGAGTGCTTCGATGCCCTGCCCGAGGCAAGGGCTGCGGCGACGCACCTGATCCTGTGCGTTGCCGAACCCGCGCGTCCCGGGGCTCCAGTGACCGACAGCAAGCGGCTCGTGCAGCGCATTGGCGACCTGCTGGCAGGGCCGGCCAACGGACCCGCACGCGTGATCAGTGAGGGCAGGCCCTCAGGGCACGCGGCCCTGCGCACCGCCGCCCGGCTTCTGGCGCATGCAGAGGCCGAATATGTCGTCATTGCAGGCGTCGACAGCTACCTGACCTCTGGGACGATCACACATTTCCTGGGCGAGAACCGGCTGCTGACACCGGACAACGCCAATGGCTTCATTCCCGGGGAGGCTGCTGCGGCCATCCTTTGCGGCAAGGCGAGCCGTGGCGCCTTTCGGCTTGCCGGGCTCGGCCTCAGTCGCGAACCGGCATTCATCTACAATGGCCTCGACGAAAACGGCGCGCATCTTCCCCTGCGCGGCGACGGCATGACGGCGGCATATCGAGATGCGCTCGGCGAATGCGGGATAGAGATGGCGCAGCTCGGCTACAGGATCGCCGATCTGGTCGGCGAGCAATATTGGTTCAAGCAATCGGCCCTCGCCTCGATCCGGCTGGTTCGCGGCGCCCATGGCTTCCAGGACATCTGGTCCCCGGCTGAGTCGCTTGGCAATGTCGGGGCGGCGGTCGTGCCGGTGATGATCGGCATGGCGATGGCCGCGGCCGCCAAGGGATATGCAGCCGGTACGCCCGTGTTGGTCGAGGCCTCCGGCGACAGCGGCGCCTGCGGCGCGGCCATCTTTTCCGCGCGTGTGCAGTGATGGCGAATGTCTACGCCAACGGGCTGGAGATTTCGGGCAAGGGCAGCGACGGAAAAACCATAGCTGCCTTCCCCGACACCTGCTTCACCCCACCCCAGACGCCGGCGACACCGCCGGGCGTGCCCATTCCCTACCCCAGCTTCGGCATGTCAGGCGATACCGACAAGGGGACAGGTACGGTCAAGATCGCCGGCAAGACCGTCAACATCAAGAACAAGTCGTATCTGTCGAAGACGTCCGGAACCGAGGCCGGTTGCGCGCCCAAAAAGAACATCATCACCTCGAAAAACACCGGTAAGGAATATTTCCACTCATGGTCGAACGATGTGAAGTTCGACGGTGAACCGGTCATCCGCTTCACCGACATGGCGACCAACGATCATGCCTCGCCACAAGCGGGCACCCCGCCCTGGGTGCATGTTCTCAAGATGAATGTCGGCGGCATTACCTGCGGCAAGCTTCTGAAAAAGATGAACCTGCGGCTTCACCCCCACAACAAGAAGAAATGCCCCAAGGGCTACCAGTCGGAGCACTACGTCGGAAACGAGTATTTCCAGGAGGATCGGGCGAGCAACACGTCCTACGATCAGTGGAAGGAATACAGCGTCCGCAGGGCACCCTGCGTCTGCATCCGCTCGATGAAGCACAAGAAGGGCGGCGGTTTCCAGGAAACCGGCAAGGGCAGCCGAAAGGACACGCCGCACGATACCAAGACCAAGGCCGTCAACGACTACAACGAGAAGCGCATGGCACAGACGGGCAGGTCGCCCAAGCTGCGCGGCGCTGTCGCCAAGGGCACCAAATCGATCGCCGAGCAGCACAAGGAGTGCAGGGACGCGGGCCCGGCTACGCAAAAGAAGGTCGCCAAGTGCCTGTCGATGGTCTTCATGGCCTATATGCAGAGTGTCGTCGGCCCGCCGCCTCCCGAGAAGACCATGGAGGAGTTGAATGAAATGCGGACCATGCGCCACAGGACGGTCAAATGACGGGTCAAAAGGACATCGACCAGGTCCCGCCCGCTGAAATCTACCTGGAGGCGATGCGGGCGTTCCACGTCGGCGGCACGCTCTTTGGCGTGTCCGTCGAGTTGAGCGACGAGTACAGGGAGCGTGGCCGCTCCTATCTGTTGCTGGTCGATTTCAATGGCCGCCAGGCACGGTTCGACATTCTGTTGCAACTCGAAAACCAGATGCTGTCACACATCAGCACCTCGCCACAGGATCATGTGCTTCTGGAGGTGGGCGGCCTCACCCATTTCCTGCGCGGAACGGCGCGCACCACTGCGCGGGCGCCGGAGCCCTTTTTTCACAAGCTGTTCCTGCCGGCCGGCGGGCCGCTGTTCACCTATGGCGAGGACGGCAGCGTCTGCCGGTTCGAGGGCGGCACCTGGAAGCCGATCAGGCCCCTGGTGTCAGCATTCCTGAGGAACATGCACGGACCATCCGCCTCTCAGCTTCACGTCGCAGGCGACCACGGCACGCTCCTGCATTTGGTGGGCGACAGCTGGCGACAGGTCCCGCTCGATTTCAACCGTTCCATTCAGGCTATCCATGTCGCCGGCGATGGCACCGTCAGCATCGGCTGCGAAGACGGCTTTTGTTTCGAGTACCGCGACAGCGAACTGAAGCAGGTCGACGCACCCGACAGCGACTTCATGTCGATCCGCGACTTCAAGGGGGCACGCTACTGGGGCGACAATGATTTCGGGCTTTTCGTTCAGCAAGATCGAAAGCTGAAGAAGTTCCGCGCCCTCGGATTTGCCTACGCCATGGAGCCGTCGGACGAACTGCTCGTCATTACTGGCTGGAAAGAGGTCTTCGTGTTCGACGGCAGCGGCTGGTCGGGATTCGAATTCGGCTATGATGGGCACCTCTATATCCAGGCTATCGACATGACCAGGCGCTATATCTGACGTGCTGCGCCGTTCGCCGCGAGGAATGCCCTCACCTTCTCCAGTTCCAGTTCTCCCACCCGGATCGGTCGCTTGGTGTCCAGCATCCTGACGACGAAAAGCTCCCCCGCCTCCGGGTACTCCGTGTAGCGCTCCAGGGCGATTTTACGCCCCGCCTCTCCTGCGACCCGCAAGCCATCGAGATGCGCTTCCAGACGTTCGACGAGCCTCGCCAGGCGTTCCTCGTCCATGTCGGGGTTTTCATCCGGATGAAGCAGGTGATGATCGTAGACCGTCCACAGGAACGCCGCCATCTCGGCGTGCTGACGTACGATCTCTCGCAGCACCGGCGCTGGCATCAGTTCAGATTGACCGAGCCGCCGCGAATGCGGTTGGTCGCACTGGCGTGGCTCGTGACGTAGGTACCGCGGATCGTTATGTGGCCATCCTTTTCCATGATGATCGTAGCCTTGCCGCAACGCAGTTCCATGCGCTCCTCGGCGACGATCCTGACCAGGTCGCCGTCGCGAATGACCTGTGGCGCAGATGCCTTGCGGGCCGGCGCGACGATGCGCCCGACGATGAGCGGCCGGCCGACGTCACCGCCCTCGAAAAGCAGTGCCACCTCCGCGCCGATCATGTCTGAACTCATCTCCGCCAGGCTGCGCGCGCGAACCGCTGTCTCTTTCGCGTTGCCGGGAAACACGACGAGCGGTGCCTCCCCGTCAAAGCCGAGGAAAAGTCCGATCACAACCCCATCGATACGCTTTGCGGTCTTTGTCATCGCAACTGCCCTAGTTCTGCTTGATCTCCGAACCCTTCATCGTGATGTCGCTTGATGCCTTGACGTTGATCTTGCCCGACCCCTGGACGGTGATGTCCTTGCCCTCGATGTTGATGGTGCCGTCCTTTTTCATCGAGATCGCCGCCGAGCCGCATTTGATGACGATCGAGTCGCCCGCCTCGATCAGAAGGTCCTTGCCGATCTTGATGGCTCCAGACTCGCCGACCTGAACCAGGCTGCCCTTGGCAATCTTCAGGGCACGGTCGCCACCAACCTCGGTGGTGTCGCCGTCGGCGATCTTGGTGCTGCGGGCCTTGCCGATGCTCGTCGACTTCGCGCCACCGATCTCGAAGGTCTGATCGGCACTGATCTGTACGCTCTGATTGGCCGCGACCTGCCAACTGTCGTCGGCACCGATACTATGGCTCTGCGCGGCGCCAACGCTCACCGAGCGGCTGGCGCCGATCGTGTTCGACTGTGCCGCCCCTACCGTGCGCGTCTCGCTCGCCCCGACGGTGTCGACCCGCGCAGCCCCCACGGTGATGGCCTGTGCAATGGCAACCGTCTGCGCATGGTTGGCGCCGATCGTTTCCGTCGAGTTGGCGCCAATGCCGATGGTTTCGTTCGAACCGACAGTCAGCGAGCGGTTGGAGCCCACTGTCTCGGTGTCGTTCGAACCGATGTTCGTGGTCTGGTCGACGCCGACCTTGACCGTCTTGTTGTTGCCGACGTCCTCATCCAGATTGTGGCCGACCGAATGCTTGGCGTCGTGATCGATCCGGTCGGACTGGTCGTGCTGCACCAGCTTGGTGCGGTCGTTCTTGACCAGCAGCTTGTGGTCCTTCTGCGCCTGGAAATTGACCAGTTCCGAGCCGGCCTTGTCCTCGAACATCAGCTCGTTGTAGCCGCCTCCGCCCTTCGATGAGTCGGATTTCCAGCCTGATTGCGTGGCATTGCCCGGCAGCCCGTAAGGCGGCATCTGGGAGGCGTTGTAGACACGGCCGGTGATGATCGGCAGGTCGGGATCGCCTTCGATGAAGTCGATGATCACCTCCTGGCCGATGCGCGGGATCTGGATGAAGCCCCAGCCGCTGCCGGCCCAGGTCTGCGACACCCGCACGAAGCAGGAGCTGTTCTGGTCCTTTTTGCCCAGGCGGTCCCAGTGGAATTGCACCTTCACCCGGGCATATTCGTCGGTGAAGATCTCCTCGCCCGATGGCCCCACCACGGTCGCCGTCTGCGGCCCGCGCATGATCGGCCGCGGCGTGATGCGCGGCGGCCGATAGGGCAGGCTTGCCGGCGCCACGCCGAGAACCACGGTGAAGTTGTCGCCTTCCGTCTTGATCCCGGTGTGGTAGCTCGGGTCGAAGATCCGATACTCGACGCTCAGCACCAGATATTCCTGGTTCTGGTCCTCCCGCGGAAAGCCGTCGAGCTTGAAAGTACAGCCGGAAAAGAGCCCCCGCACCGTGCCGGCTGCGGCGATGCGCTGGTGCACCGCCTGCAATTCCTCGCGGCGCACCGCGGCAATGCTGTCGCCGCGGCCGACATCGAGATGCGTTCCCGGCTGGCGATAATTCTCGCCGTCGGCGAGCTTGTGCCCGAAGGCCTGCTCGGACTTCGCCATCAGGTCGGCGCCCGGCTTCTTGAAATCGTAGTCGGTATGGGCATAGGCGCCCGGACGCACCGAACTGCCGGGAATCCACTCGGTGATGTATTCGACGTCGCGCCGCGTGCCCTGCCCTTCGAAATGATACGGCACCTTCTCGTAGCCTTTGGGCGGCTTGAGCTTGGTCATGGCGTCGGCCAGGATCAGCTTGTGTTCGCCGTCGTCGTGCTCGAAGAAATACATGACGCCTTCGTGCTCGAGCAGCCGCTGCACGAAATCGAGGTCGGACTCGTCATATTGCACGCAGTAGTCGCGCGGCGGATACGATCCCTGCAGCCGCTTGTCGAACTTGGCCGCCCCGTACTTCGAGAAGATCTTCTCGACGATTTCGATGATACTCATGTTCTGGAAGATGCGGCAGTCGGTGGTATTGCCGAGGAACCACAGCCATGGCCGTACGGTCGCCTCGTAATAGGCGAGCCGGTCTTCGATCCGCGTCTGGCGGAAATCCGAAACGAGCCCGCTGAACCAGCGCGTCGGCTCGGACTCGCCTTCGACCGACACGGCGCCACCCAGAATCTTCAGCGGATCGATCTCCGCGTCGCTGCTGACGAAGCCCACCGTGTACGAAAAACAGCGGCTGACCTCGTCTCGTCCGATGAGGTGGGTGAAAGTCAGCGTATCGCCGCCAAGGGGAGTCCGGACCACTGTCGCGCGATCTTTAGCCATGGCGTCGTGCCTCTCCGGGGACGGCCGGACTTCAGCTTCGAAGCTTAGCACAAGTTTTTCGGCCGGCCAAAGCGGGCACGCGGAAAGGGCTCAACTGGTGGCTGCGAAATGCCCCTGTGCCGTTGTCGCCGCAAACTGCTAGAATAAAAGGGTGAATTGGCGCGAGGCTGGCAGAAACAGTCGAGTTGGCGGGCAATTTCGGATGTTCATCAGTCTGACCATCGAGAATGTCGACAGGCTGCCCAATGGCGGGCCGCTGAGCTACAGCTCCGATGGCCGCGGCTTCGCGATCGGCCGTGAAAACCGCGACTGGAACCTGCCCGATCCCAATCTCTTCATTTCCGGCCTGCACTGCGAAATCCGCTACGACAGGGGCACGTTCTGGCTCTACGACGTGTCGCGCAACGGAACCTTCGTCAACGGTTCCGATCAGCGCCTTTCCGATCCGTATCCGCTCAGCCATGGCGACCGCATCTGGATCGGGCGCTACATCGTCGCCGTCTCGATCGACGAAGGCGGCGCGCCCGTTGCCGGCAACGAATGGGGCGACTGGGGGGCTCCGCCGCCCCAGCGGGAAGCCTCCGGCCATCCCGCACGCCAGCCGTCGCACGCCGCCGACCCGTTCTTCGCCGACACAGCCAACGGCCAAGGGGCGGCTGGCATCGCCGTCCAGCCCGCACGCCAACCACGCTCCCAGCCACGCGCACCGGCCCAGCAGGTCTCCCAGCCACCGCTCCATACTCCCCAACTCGACGCCAATGAACTGCTCCGGCTGATCGCAGCCGGCGCCGGTGTCTCGCCCGAAGTCTTCCTGCAGCGGGATCCCGGGGATGTCGCCGCCGAGGTCGGCGCGGTGCTGCGGGCCGTCGTCGATGAACTCGCCCTGCTGCTCAAGGCGCGTGCGGCTGCCAAGGCTCTGGCAAAGAGCAGCCAGCGCACCATGATCGGCGGCGTCGACAACAATCCGCTGAAATTCATACCGCGCTCGGAAGAAATCCTCGAGATCATGTTCGCCCAGCGGCGCTCGGGCTACCTCGACGCCAAGCACAGCGTCGACGAGGCGTTTCGCGACCTCAAGACCCATGAACTCGCCACCTATGCGGCAATGCAGGCAGCCCTCGCCCGCCTGCTTTCCGAATTGTCGCCCGATGCGATCGAGCGCAAGGTCCCCGGCTCGTCATTCGTCTCGAAGAAGAGCCGGGCCTGGGACCTGTTCGTCGCCACATGGGAAGCCAGGGAACAGGCACACGAGAACGGCATGCTCGATGTGTTCCTCGCCTATTTCAGCGAGGCCTACGCCAAGTCCGCCGGCAAGAAGTAGCGCGCCGCCGTTCACCGTACCTGCGGTGCCCCGGTTTCAATCGGCATGCCCTTGCACTACCATGCTTCCGGGTGTTGGCCGGTCGAGCAGCGCTGATTGACCGGCGGCGCCGGCGGCATCGACGTGCAACGGCATGCGGCCGGGCGTCGTGCGAACCACGGGTGATCGGCGATGAGTTCGAAGGACGATCCTTCCGGCTCCGACGGCAGAACCGTTATTCGCGGATCGCCGCGTCGCGCGCCAAGGCCGGATCAGCCGAGCTCCGTTCCCGATCCGACGATCATCTACACGGGCGACGCCGCTCCTCCTGCCGGTACGGTCATCTTTCAGGGCGTGCCGTTCGGTAGTGTGAAACCGGAGACGGCGAGACATCCCGCAAGGCACGACCAACCGCCGGCGCAATCGGGCATTTCCCAGGATGCACTGATCGATGCCGTGGATGGTCTCCAGTTTGTCGCCTCGAACCCCATCATGGCGTCCGCGGCACCGCTGCTGATGTTGCTCGGCCATCTCAGGTCGACGAGCGTCGAGCTCGATGCGTCCTCGTTGGCCCAGCATGTCGCGACGTCCATCGACGAATTCGAATGGAAAGTGGCCGATGCAGGCGTCGCCGAAGAGGACGCCCACATCGCCAGATACGCACTTTGCGAAACAGCCGACGACGTCATCGCCAACCTGCCGGGGATCGGCCCGGAGCAATGGGCGCAGCACAGCCTGCTGAAGCAGTTCTATCGCATCGAAGCTCCAGGGGACGGCTTCTTCGAGGCCCTCAATTCCATCCTCGCCGACCCGGCGGAGCGCTGCGACCTGCTCGAACTCATGCACGCCTGTCTGTCGCTCGGCTTTCAAGGGCCTTTCCGCAGAGCCGCAGGCGAAGCCGATTGTCTGGAAACCGTCCGCCAGGACGTTTATGACGCCTTGCGCTATTTCAGGCCGCGCCCCGATGACGAGATTTCTCCGCACTGGCAGGGCATGGCTGCCATGGCGGGAAAGCGCCCGACCCGGCTGCCGCTTTGGGTGATTGCGGCTGCCGGCGTGGCCTTGGTGACGGGCGCGTTCTTCTGGATGCGCAGCGACATCACCAGCCAGGGCGATGCGCTCGCTGCCAAGCTCCTGGCTCTTACCCCAACGACGCAAGTCGCCATCCGGCGCGCGGGTTTGGGCCCGGTGGCCGAAGAACCGCAGCCGGTCGCGCCGGTTGAGCCCGTGGCCCCGGCGGCAACGGGCGGCCAGATCGACCGCGTCCGTGCGGTTCTTGCGCAGGACATCCAGAGCGGTGGCCTGACCGTCGAGATCAAGGGCGTCTACATCACCGTCGAGATCAACAATTCCCTGCTCTTCGAAACCGGCAAGGCCGACACGAAGCCGGAGTTCGCCCCTGTGGCGAGCCGTATTGCCGCCGCCTTGGCGGCGGAACCAGGGGCCATCAGGGTCGTCGGCCATACCGACAACGTCAAACCGCGCCAGTCGGGCACGTTCAAGTCCAACTACGACCTCTCGGTCGCTCGTGCCGAGGCTGTCGCCAAGGCGCTGGCGCCGGGACTTGGCGACGCAACGCGCCTCACCCCCGAGGGCAAGGGCGAGGACCAGCCGGTCGCCGACAATGCGACCCCGGAAGGGCGGGCATTGAACCGTCGCGTCGACATCATGCTCCGGCGCGAGGAAACGCCATGATCGCCGGCGGTCATGTCAGGTGGCGCCCATGACGGCCTGGCTATGGCGGACCGTGAGCTTGCTGGCACTGGCCGGCCTTTGCGCGGCCGTGTGGTTTGGCGGGCCGCTGATCGTGTTCGACGGCAGCCGTCCATTGTCTTCCGACTGGCTGCGGCTGGCCATCATCGGCGTCATCGTGATCGCGATTGGCGGCGTCTATCTGTTGCGGGGGCTGCATGCACGCAGTGCCCAAAAGGCACTCGAAGCGGCAGCCGTGGGCGATCGCGCCTATGGTGGCGACGCAGGGTTGCTCGAAACCGGAATGCTCAAGGCAATCGCCACGCTCAAGCGCGCCAGCGGCAGGCGCAACTTCCTCTACGAAGTGCCCTGGTACGTCATCATCGGCCCGCCCGGTGCCGGCAAGACCACCGCGCTGGTCAACTCCGGCCTCAAATTTCCGCTCGCCGTCTCCGGCACGGCGCAGCCGGTTCCCGGTGTCGGCGGCACCCGAAACTGCGACTGGTGGTTCACCGACGATGCCGTCCTGATCGACACTGCCGGCCGCTACACCACGCAGGACTCGGATGCCGAAGCCGACCGGAAGGACTGGCTGGCGTTCCTGTCCCTGCTCAAGAAGCATCGTGGCCGGCAACCGATCAACGGCATCATCGTGGCCATCAGCCTGTCCGATCTGCTGGCGCCCGGCGATCAGGATGCCGGCGCGCATGCCATCGAGATCGGCAACCGTCTGCAGGAAATCAGCGAGGTCCTGAAGATCAGGTATCCGATCTATGTCCTGTTCACCAAGGCCGACCTGGTTGCCGGCTTCATGGAGTGTTTCGGCGCCTTCGATGAAGACCGGCGGCGGATGGTCTGGGGTGCCACCTTCCAGGCAGCGGATGATCGCAAACCTATGGTCGGCGAAGCGCCTGCCGAATTCGACGCGCTGGTGAAGCGTCTGTCGGAGGAGGTGCCGGACCTTCTGCAACAGGAACCGGACCCGCTCGCACGTATTGCTGTGTCAGGTTTTGTCGCGCAGTTCGGTTCGCTGCGCCAGCGCGTCACTGACTTCCTGGTCCGCGTTTTCGATCCGGCAGCGCGGCAGTCCAGTGCCGTCCTGCGCGGTTTCTATTTCTCCTCCGGCACCCAGGAAGGCACGCCCATCGATCGTGTGCTCGGCGCCATGGGCCGCAGCTTCGGCTCAGCCTCCACCGGCCAGATGTCGGGCACCGGCAAGAGCTTCTTCCTGCACGATCTGCTTGCCAGGGTCATCTTTGCAGAGGCCGGCTGGGTTTCCCACGACGATGCCGCCGACCGGCGCGCCAGGCTCTCCCGCTACGCCGGAATCGGCGCCGTTGCCTTGCTGGCAACGGCCGGGCTCGCTGCCATGGGGGCGAGCTACACTGCCAACAGGTCGCTGATCGCAGCCACCGGCCAGGCTGCGGAAAACTATAGTTCATCCGCCAGCGCGCTTTTGACTGCCGACGAGGTCGCCGACACCGATCTCGAAAACGTCATCGACGCCCTGGAGGAAGTCCGCAACCTGCCTGCCGGCTACGAAAGCCGCGACGAGCCGACGCCGCCGGCGGAAATGCTGGGCATGAGCCAGCGCCCGCGCCTGCATTCGGCAACTGCAACGGCCTATGGCGCGGCCTTGGAAACGATTCTGCGCCCGCGGTTGCTGCTGCGTGTCGAACAGACCCTGGAGGCGAGGATGAACGATCCGACGGCGCTTTACGAAGCGCTCAAGATCTACCTGATGCTCGGCGGCAAGGCCCCCAGGACAGACGACGAACAGATCGTTTCGTGGATGAAGGCCGATTGGGAGCGCAACCGCTATCCCGGACCGCAAAATCGCGAAGGCCGCCTCATCCTCGAAAAGCACCTGCGCGCCATGCTGGCGCTCGACGACGGGACCAACCCGTCGATCGAGCTCGACCGCTCCGTCGTCGAGGCCGCCCAGCGCGCGCTTGGACGCATGACGGTCGCCGACCGCGCCTCCGCGCTCATTTCATCGGCCACATCCACGGCCGCACTCAGCGACTTCTCCGTGGCAGCCAGGGGCGGAGCGGAAGCGAAGCTGGTCTTCGAGACGATCGACGGCAGCGATCTGTCCACGCTTCGCATCCCCGGCCTCTACGGCTTCGCCGGGTTCAATGATTTTTACCTCGACCAGATGGCGGGCATCGCCCAGAAACTGGCCGATGAGCAGTGGGTGCTTGGGGCCGGCGCCGAGCAAGGCGATGTCGAGCAAGAACTGCTCAGGCTCGGCCCCGAACTGCTCGAGCGCTACAGCAACGAATTCGCGCGAACATGGAACGACACGCTCGACAGGCTGAAATTCAGGCCCATGTCGGAAGACAAGCCCGAATATCTCGCCCTTTCCGCAGCCGGCTCGGCCAGTTCCCCGCTTGCGCAACTGTTCGAGGCAATCGCCAGGGAAACGGCGCTGACCCGTGCCACCGGTACCGCTGACGTCGATGCCCGCGCCGAAGGGCTCTCGCGTATCGGTATCGAGCTCGCCGGCCGCAAATCGAGCAGCCGTGCCGGAGCCGCCTTTGCCAATGCGCCGACGCTGGTGCCGGGCGCCAACATCGAGGCCCAGTTCCGGCCGTTCCAGCTCCTCGTCGACGGCCGTCCCGGCCAGCGCCCCATCGATGCGCTGATCCAGAACTTCCATGCCATATACCAGAACCTCACGGTGTCGGCTGCAGCCCCTGCCCGTGCCGACCGCGTCAATGCCAACCTCCAGCTGCAGATCTCCAATCTTCGCGCAAACGCCTCCCGCCTACCCAGGACGCTGGCGCGCATGGTTCACGCCGCGGCCGACGATTTCGAGGGCGACGTTGCCGAGACGTCGCTGGCGCAACTCGGCCAGATGCTCGAGCAAGCGGTCAGTGGTCCGTGCGAGGAAGCCATTGCGAACCGCTATCCTTTCGGCGGCGGCAGCACGCAGGATGTGCCCATCGCCGATTTTTCCCGCCTCTTCGCGCCGGGCGGCATCCTCGACCGCTTCTTCGCCCAGAACCTGGCCTCGTTTGCCGACATGTCGGGCCAGGAGTGGCAATGGAAACAGGAGTCGCGCCTCGGCCGTGGCCTGTCGAAATCGACGTTGAAGCAGTTCCAGCTGGCTTCGGAAATCCGCGACACGTTCTTCCCGCTCGGCGGATCGACGCCTGCCGTGAACCTCACCTTTACGCCCTTTTCGCTGCATGGCGACGCCGACATGGCGCTGCTCGACGTCAATGGCCAGGTCGTCCAGAGCTACCAGAATGGCAGCAGCCCTGGCACCGTCACCTGGCCCGGCAGCCAGGCCGCCGGCGCCGCCAATCTCAGCCTGACGCCGGAGTTGCCCGGCCGCGACTCCGCCCTCAGATTCGAGGGGCCATGGGCCCTCAAGCGGCTGCTTGATGCCGGCACCTCCACCCTCAACGGCGACAAGCTGGAGTTGCGCTTCGTCATTGGCGGCCGCGACGTCGCCTACACGGTCCAGGTCAACCCGCCGGGAAATCCCTTCTCGCTCCCTGCTTTCTCCGGCTTCACCTGTCCGAAAGGCCTTTGACCCGGCGCACCGACACCCGCCTGTTGATTTCGATACTCTAATGCCCGGCCCTGTGGCAGACTGGCCGGTGCGAGCGTTTCCACGCAACGCAGAGGGGCGCTCGAGAAGCGCTTGAGGCCGTTGAACAATGTCGCCCTCCCCTTCGAAAGCTATGGCGTAAGCCACAAGGGCTGCGTTCGCCAGATCAATGAAGACAGCTACCTGATGGAGCCGCGCAGCGGCCTGTGGGTCGTCGCAGACGGCATGGGCGGCCACGATGCCGGCGAAGTCGCCTCGGCCACCATCATCGAACATCTTGCGACGATCGGCATCGCCAGTTCGGCGCCCGACCTGCGCGCCCGTTTCGAGGACCGCCTGCGCAAGGCGCATTCCGACATCCGCGACATCTCGGACCAGCGTGGCGCGACCATCGGCTCCACCGTCGCCGCCCTGCTGGTCATGGACGGCAAATTCGCCTGCCTGTGGCTGGGCGACAGCCGCGTCTATCTGGTCCGCGACGGCAAGCTCTCCCAGGTTTCGCGCGACCATACCGAGGTGCAGGAACTGCTCGACCGCGGCGCGATCACCGAAGCCGAGGCGCGCACCTGGCCGCGCCGCAACGTCATCACCCGCGCCATCGGCGTCAGCGACGACATCGCGGTCGATTTTCGCCAGGGCGAAATCCGGCCCGACGACGTCTTCGTGCTCGGCACCGATGGCCTCACGGCACATGTGACCGATGCCGAGATCGAAGCGTCGGTGGCGTCGGCCATGCCCCAGGCAGCTTGCGAAGACCTGCTCGCGAAAGTGCTCGCGCGCGGCGGAACGGACAACGTCACCATTGTGCTAGTGCGGATTCGGGGCGCGACCGACGGTGCATCATCTGAACCTTTGGCGGGAGGCCGATAGAGGCCAGCGACACGACGCGACCATATTCGAGCGCAGCGCCGCAACAGGGCGTGCGTTGCTGGTTGCGGCATGTCTGGCGGCATGGTCGCTGCTGTTTGCTCCGACCGACGCCCGCGCGGAGTTCACCGTCTGCAACCAGACCCTCGACGTCGTCAATCTGGCCGTCGGCCAGCAGGTGGAGAGCGCCTTCCAGACCGATGGCTGGTGGACCATCGGCGCCAACCAGTGCGTCAACGTCATCCGGGACGAGCTCTCCAACCGCTACGTCTACATCTACGCCACCGATGTCTTCGGCAACGCGATCCTCAGCGGCTCCACCGACATGTGCGTCGAGCGCAAGCGCTTCACCGTGCGCGGCATCGAGGAGTGCTGGCAGCGCGGCCACATCGCCGCACGGTTCTTTGAAGTCGACACGCTCGACCAGGCGCGCTGGACCTTCTTTCTCACCGGGCGTTCGCCATGACGCACAGCATCGATGCCAGCTTCAAGCTGCAGAAGCAGGAGCGGCTGGCGCGCCGCAAGCGTGAACGCCAGTTCAAGGTGATGGTCGCGGCAGGCATCTTGCTGCTGCTCGCCGTCGCCTCGGCCGCCTACTTCACGTCCGACTATTGGCTGCCCGGCGAATATGAAGGCGATCTGGCGCCGACAGAGGACGTCGACATCGTCCCGCCCGACGCCGCCGTCTATGTGCCTGCCATCGTCGACCTCGCCGGCGACCCGATGTGGATCAACCTGGCGCATGAGGCCGGGGGCGAGACCAAGCGCCGCTCCATGGCCCGCCCGGTCGATCTCACCGAGGACGGCATCTCGCCGAAGATCGAATATCTCTCCGACACCATGCTGAGCTCCAGCGAACGCTTCATGACGGCGATACCCTCGACACAGGAGGATTTTGCCTTCTTCCAGGCGCAACGGGCGGTAGCCGAGCCGGCGGCAGGGCAGCAAGTGGATGTCCAGCCCGCACCGCCGGCCACGACCGATCTCGATGAGATCGAGCCCGAAGGCGATGACGCTTCAGACCTCGCCGCGGGCTGGGGCGAAACCATCGACCAGGGCGAAGCAGCGCTGCCAGAGTTCGAAAAGACCGCCGTCGAAAACAACACCAGCGTGGCAACCGTCACACCGGAACCCGAGCGGTTCGAGGCGACCGAAGACGTCTTCGTCAAGATACTCACCAACCGCACGCTCGAAAGCGTGGCACTCGAGGCGCATTTCGCCGCTGACGAAGCGAAGCTGGTCAACGACGCGCTCAAGGCGGTTTTCAAGCTGGAAAACCTCGAACCCGGATATGTCGTCGCCTTGCGTGGCTTCAGGCCGCGACGCGGCGCGCCGGCAATGGCGCTGATGCAGGTCTCGGTCTATGCCATGAACCGGTTCATCGGCACCCTCGCCCGTAGTTCTGCCGGCCAGTTCGCTTCCGGTGTCGACCCGTGGGTGCGCGACGACCTGTTCAACTATTCCGGTGCCCCGCAGGCAGGAGCCCAGAAGCGACAGTACCGCCTTCTCGACGCCATCTATTCAACGGCGGCGCGCAACAACGTGCCCACAGGCGTGCTCGGCGAAGCCATCATGTACCTGTCGCGCGGGCAGGACCTGAACGCCTTCGCAACGGAAGATCAGCGCCTCGTGCTCCTGTATTCCGAAACGGCACGCGGCAAGGACGGAGTCGCCGGTCGCGTGCTGTATGTCGGCGTTCACGGCACGGACAAGAAGCTTGAGTGCTTTGTATTCCTGCAGAGCGACGGACAATTCTCCTGCGTCGGAGGTGACGACCAGGTCCGCTCGCTGGCAACGACGAACGGCATGGCCACGCCGGTCAATGGAGTCCTGACGTCGACCTTCGGGCCGCGCAAGCATCCGATCCTGAAGACCGTCCGCATCCACAAGGGCGTCGACTGGGCAGCGCCCATCGGCACGCCGATCGCCGCAGCCTTCGACGGCCAGGTCGTGTTCGAGGGCGACGGCAAGGGTTACGGCAATCTCATCCGCATCTCGCACGCCAACAATCGCGAAACCCGATATGCCCACATGCAGCGCTTCGCGGACGGCATCAGCGTCGGAACCACCGTCAAGGCAGGCGATGTCATCGGCTACATCGGCACCACCGGCCTGTCGACCGGCCCGCATCTGCATTTCGAACTCTATCAGGACGGTCAGGCCATCGATCCGCTCGGCACGGTCACCGTCACCGTGGCCGCGGCCACCGCGAGCACGGTCTCGTCGGACGAGTTAGCCATCGAGGTGCTGACCAATCGCATCGTCCATGTCGAGAGCGGCGGCAGCGCCCGCGCCAAGAACCCGCTGTCGTCGGCGACCGGCCTCGGGCAATTCATCTCCAAGACCTGGATCAGGATGATGAACACCTACCGCCCAGACCTGGCCAGCACCTTGTCCACCGCCGAACTGCTGGAACTTCGTTACGACCCGACCATCTCGCGCGAAATGGTGCGCAACCTGGCGCGCGAGGGTGAAGCCTACCTCAAGGCGCGGGGCCACCAGATCACCGCCGGTCGTCTCTATCTGTGCCATTTCCTCGGCATGGAAGGCGCCAATCAGGTGCTCGCTGCCTCCGGCGATGCGATGCTGGTCGACGTGCTGGGCGTCCTCGTGATCAAGGCCAATCCCTTCCTGACCGGCAAGAACGCCAACTACGTCATTGCCTGGGCCGAAAAGAAGATGACCGGCCGTGCACCGGCGATTGCCACGCAGCCGTCCGCGCCCGCGGTGACGCAAGAGGTGCGACAGACCTCCCCCGAATTCGAGAAATACAAGCAGGCAATCGCCAAGACCCTGACGTCGGTGGAAACCACGCTGTGACCGCGATGGTGCATTTCAGCGATTGCTACTGCATCCCACCTTGTCACCACTTCTGCAGTCATGTAGCGCCGAGCGATTGCCGGTCGCTCCGGCCCCGGACCGCTGCCCATGAACATCGCCCTCCCCACCCGCACGATCGTCGTCGACGACAGGCCCGCCGACCTCCCGTTCATTGTCGACCAGCATGTCGCCGATGTCATTGCACAGCTCGGCCGGACCGAAGACCTGCGCTTTTCACCGGATTTCCGTCGCCTGGCGATCGCCGGCTTCGGCAGGAGCATGTGCCTGCTGTTCGACGTCGAGATCGTCCGCTCCACGGGCAAGCCGGTCCTGCACATCAAGGACTACATCGAGCTGCATTCGCCTGATCTCAGGGATCCGCATGGCTTCGATTTTATCGACAATGGGACGCTGGTCGTTGCCAACCGCGGCGGCGTCGTCACCCTTTTCGCCTTGCCTTCCATGTCGGGACAGCAGCGTGTGTATGATCTGTCGCCGTCGCGCGTCATCCGTCGTGCCGGCCTCAGCCGGCGTATTTCCACGCCCGGCTCCGTGTGCGTCTCGGCCATCGGCAAGGGCCGCTACGAACTTCTGGTCTGCAACAACTACAAGCACCGGGTCACGAGGCATGTGATCAGGCCGGGTGGGTGGTCGCTGCCGCGCAACTCGATCCTCCTGGAGCAAGGGCTGGACGTGCCCGACGGCATTGCGCTCAGCCCCGACAAGGCCTGGATTGCCATCAGCAACCACATGACGCATTCCGTGCTTCTGTTCGACAACCGGACGGGTCTCGATCGCCGGTCGGCTCATGCAGGCACCCTTTGCGGCGTGGGTTACCCGCACGGCGTAAGATTTTCGCCGGATGGCAGCATGATCTACGTCGCCGACGCAGGCTCGCCCTATGTACATGTCTACCGAACTGCCGGTAACGGCTGGTCAGGCGAGCATGCGCCCGTAGTCTCGTTCCGGGTTCTTGACGATCAGACCTTTCAGAAGGGGCGGCACAATCCCGAAGAAGGCGGCCCGAAGGGGCTCGACATCGACGCCACGGGCGAGTTGCTGGTGGTTACCAATGAAGAACAGCCCCTCGCCTGCTTTCACATCCCCACTTTGCTGTCGCGGAAGAATTTTGCGAATTAGCACAACAGCTTGACGGCAAGTACTTTATCGCCGCCGCCGACCGCGATATAGAAATCGCATGAGTTCAGGTTGGAAATTGGCGCCCGCGCTTGTCCTATGTCTTTCGGCCACCACGGTCGGCGGCTGCAGCCGCTCGTCCGACGGGACCGTCGTCATTCCCAAGCCGATGGACTCCAGGCGCTTCTGGCAGGACGACGACGCGCGCCGCGCGGCCAGCGAACGTTCGCAGGCCTCCTCTTTCCCGGCCGGCCCGGAGATCCGCTTCGTCACCCAGCAGCCCGGCCCGCGCCCGGTGACGCGTGCGCCAGGCCGTGCTTCCGAGAGAGCCGCGGGCGGCGCCAAGCCCATGTCCTGCCGCGCCATCACCAGTTCGACCGGACGTGTCAGATACGCCTGCGAATGACCGCTTCTCGGCCCGGGCCATCCCGCGGCTGGCTCGCCGAAACCATGATTTCCACCCATTTTTGTCAGGCTCGCGTCAGCAAAGCCCCGGTTTTTGCGTATTTCGCGCAAACACGGCGGTAGCCGGTTGACGAGCAAGCATCGACCGTTATAGCCCACCTCCAGTCGCTGGAACGGAATGGAGAAGGTCCCGCCCGATGGAGATATTCACTGCCGCAGGCTTCACCGCCCTTCTGCAGGTCATAGCTATCGATCTCGTGCTCGCTGGCGACAATGCCATCGTCATCGGCCTTGCCGCAGCGGGCCTGCCCGCCGAGCAGCGCAAGAAGGCCATCCTCGTCGGCATCGCGGCCGCGACCGTCCTTCGCATCGGTTTCGCGCTCATCACCCAGTGGCTCCTGGCCATCGGCCCGATGCTGCTCATCGCCGGCGGCCTGCTGCTGCTGTGGGTGTGCTGGAAGATGTGGCGCGAACTCAGCGTCAGCCACGAACAGGAGCATGAGGCCACCGAAGCGCTCTCCGACGCCGACTACGACAAGGACGGCAAGATTGCCGGCAAGGGCCCGCGCAAGACCTTCGCCCAGGCCGCCTGGCAGATCGTCATCGCCGACGTGTCAATGTCCCTCGACAACGTGCTCGCTGTCGCCGGTGCGGCGATGGACCACCCGACCGTCCTGATCATCGGCCTGGCCCTGTCGATCGCGCTGATGGGCTTTGCCGCCTCCTTCGTCGCGCGCCTGCTGCACAAGTATCGCTGGATCGCCTATATCGGCCTGCTCATCATCCTCTATGTCGCGCTGAAGATGCTGCTCGACGGTGCCGTCGACCAGTTCCCGGACCAGTTTGGCTTCCTGAGCGATTGGTTCGGAGGGCATCGCGCTCCGGCCCACTGAGGCCGATACGATTGACGAAAAGGGGCCGGAACAATCCGGCCCTTTTTGCATGTAGCGATCAGTCGGTTTGCTTGGACGCCGATTTGTGCTATTGCGCCGCCCGAATTGAGCTCTTTTCAGAGCCGACAGATCGAAAAAATTCAAGACTTCCAGGCCGGCCCTCAAGGGTGTTACGGCCCGCACCCATTGGAACCCGTTTATGTCAGCAGCACCCCGCGTCAGCTTCGTCAGCCTCGGTTGCCCAAAGGCGCTTGTCGATTCTGAACGCATCATCACGCGGTTGCGCGCCGAAGGCTACGAGATCGCCCGCAAGCATGACGGCGCCGACCTCGTCGTGGTCAACACCTGCGGCTTCCTCGATTCCGCCCGCGATGAATCGCTGAACGCCATCGGCACCGCGCTGAAGGAAAACGGCAAGGTCGTCGTCACCGGCTGCATGGGGGCAACGCCGGAGCTGATCCGCGAAAAGCACCCCAACGTGTTCGCCATCACCGGGCCTCAGGCCTATGAAAGCGTCATGGCCGCAGTGCACGAGGCAGCGCCGCCGGCGCACGACCCCTTCACCGACCTGGTGCCGCCGCAAGGCGTCAAGCTCACCCCGCGCCACTACGCCTATCTCAAGATTTCAGAAGGTTGCAACAACCGCTGCACCTTCTGCATCATTCCCGACCTGCGTGGCGACCTCGTCTCGCGCCCGGCCGGCGACGTGCTGCGCGAAGCAGAAAAACTCGCCAATGCCGGCGTCAAGGAACTGCTGGTGATCTCGCAGGACACCAGCGCCTACGGCATCGACATCAAATACGCCTCCAGCCCGTGGAAGGACCGCGAGGTCCGCGCCAAGTTCCTCGACCTGTCGCAGGAACTCGGCGAACTCGGCATCTGGGTGCGCATGCACTACGTCTATCCCTACCCGCATGTCGCCGACGTCATTCCGCTGATGGCCGAGGGCAAGATCCTGCCCTATCTCGACATTCCCTTCCAGCACGCCTCGCCGCAGGTTTTGAAGAACATGCGCCGTCCGGCCCATGGCGAGAAGGCGCTGGAGCGCATTCGCGGCTGGCGCGACGTCTGCCCCGATCTCGCCATCCGCTCGACCTTCATCGTCGGTTTCCCCGGCGAGACCGAGGAAGATTTCGAGATGCTGCTCGACTGGATCGACGAGGCCAAGATCGATCGTGCTGGCTGCTTCAAATACGAGCCGGTCAGCGGCGCGCGCTCCAACGATCTCGGGCTCGAACAGGTGCCGGAAGAGGTCAAGGAAGCCCGCTGGCATCGCTTCATGCAACGCCAGCAGAAGATTTCGGCCGCCGCGCAGGCCAAGAAGGTCGGCAAGCGCCTGCCGGTCATCATCGACGAGGCCAACGGCACCAGCGCCAAGGGCCGCACCAAGTATGACGCACCCGAGATCGACGGTTCCGTCCACATTCAGTCGCGCCGCCCGCTGCGCGTCGGCGACATCGTCACGGTCAAGATCGACCGTGCCGACGCCTACGATCTCTACGGCTCGGCCGTCTGATCCAGACATCTGTCACGAGAGCGGCCACGTCCCCTTCGCCAGCCCAACAAAAAACCCCCGGCAAGACCGGGGGTCTTTTTTGGAGGCGCCACGGGCGCCCCAGAGTGCTCCGCTTACTGCGGCAGCTTGTCGTCGACGCCCTTGACGTAGAAGTTCATGCCGAGCAGCACGCCATCCTCCGCCACTTCGCCGGCCTTCAGCCATTCGGTTCCGTCCTGCTTGGCCACAGGGCCGGTGAACGGGTTGAATGAGCCGGACTTGATCTTGGCTTCGGTTTCTTCGGCCAGCTTCTTCGCATCGTCGGACATGTTGGCGTAGGCCGCCATCACGACGTGGCCTTCCTTCATGCCGCCCCAGATGTCGCTCTGCTTCCAGGTGCCGTCGATGACCTCCTGGATGCGCTCGATGTAGTACGGGCCCCAATCATCGACGATCGAGGTCAGCTGGGTGGTCGGGCCGAACTTGATCATGTCCGAAGCCTGGCCGAACGCCTTGATGCCGCGCTCGGTGGCAACCTGCATCGGCGCGGTCGAATCGGTGTGCTGGGTGATGATGTCGACGCCCTGGTCGATCAGCGCCTTGGCGGCGTCGGCTTCCTTGCCGGCGTCGAACCAGGTGTTGGCCCACACCACCTTGACCTTGAAGTCGGGGTTGACCGACTGCGCGCCGAGCATGAAGGCGTTGATGCCCATCACCACTTCGGGGATCGGGAAGGAAGCGATGTAGCCGGCGACACCGGCCTTCGATTCCTTGGCGGCGATCACGCCCTGAATGTAGCGGCCTTCGTGGAACTTCGAGTTGTAGGTCGCAACGTTCGGATGCTCGCGCTTGTAGCCGGTGGCATGCTCGAACTTCACGTCCGGGAACTTGCCGGCGACCTTGTTGGTCGGATCCATGAAGCCGAAGGAGGTTGCGAAGATGATGTTGCAGCCGGAGCGCGCGAAGCGTTCGATGGCACGCTCGGCGTCCGCACCTTCCGGCACGCTTTCGAGATAGGCGGTCTCGAGTTCGTCGCCGAACTTCTCCTTGGCCTGCAGCAGGCCCTGGTGGTGCTGGTACGAATAGCCGAAATCGCCGATCGGGCCGACATAGACCCAGCAGGCCTTGACCTTGGCTTCCGCCGCCACTGTGCCAAACGACATCACGGCAGCTGCCGCGGCCAATGACAGAATTGTCTTCTTCATACTGTTGTTCCTCTTACTGGTTGCCCGGGGCACTATCCCATCCTTTTTATAGTCCCAGAGACACGATCTTCCCTTGCGCACCGCTGCGCGGCCGCGAGTCGACATCATGTCCTTAGCGATCTGGCACAAACGGCCGCCCCAATGAAGCCGGAGTGTTCACCATCGTCAGTCGCCTGTTGCGCGAGATTAGAACAAGTACAACGACAGTTGCCAGATAGGGTAGCGAAGAAAGCAGCTGCGACGGCACGCCGATACCCAGGGCCTGGGCATGCAACTGGCCGATCGATACTGCGCCGAACAGATAGGCGCCGGCCAGCACCCGCCACGGCCGCCAGGAGGCGAACACGACCAGTGCAAGCGCGATCCAGCCGCGGCCGGCGGTCATGTTCTCGATCCATTGCGGCGTATAGACCAGCGACAGATAAGCGCCCGCAAGGCCCGCGCAGGCGCCGCCGAACATCACCGCGAGGTAGCGGATGGCGATCACCTTGATGCCAAGCGCATGCGCCGAGGCGTGGTTGTCGCCGATCGAGCGCAGCGTGAGCCCTGCCCGCGTGCGGAACAGGAAGTACGCCACGCCGGCGGTCAGCAGCAGCGACACGTAGAACAGCGGGTCCTGGCCGAAAACCAGCTTGCCCACGAATGGCAGGTCGGTCAGCACGGGAATGTAGATGTAGTCCATCTTCACGCCCGGCATGCCGACGAAGCTTTCGCCCAGCATGCCCGACAGGCCGAGGCCGAGCAGCGTCAGCGCAAGGCCGGTCGCCACCTGGTTGGTCACCAGCGTCAGCGTCAGGAAGCCGAACAACAGCGAAAACAGCGCGCCGACGATGATCGCGGCGAGCACGCCGAGCCAGGGCGACCCGGTGGCCAGCGCCACGCCGAAACCGGTCACCGCGCCCATCACCATCATGCCTTCGACGCCGAGGTTGAGAACGCCGGAGCGTTCGACCACCAGTTCGCCGACGGAAGCGATCAGCAGCGGGGTTGCCGCCGTCGCGATCGTAATCAGGATGCCTTCAAACATTTTGGGTGGCCTCCACGGTCTTTGCAGCGGAGGAGCCGACAAAGCGGATGCGATAGAGAATGAGCGTGTCGCAGGCGAGCACGAAGAACAGCAGCATGCCCTGGAAGGCACGCACCACCTTGTCCGACACGCCGATCGAGATCTGTGCCGCCTCGCCGCCGAGATAAGACAGGGCCAGCACCAGCCCCGCGGCGATGATGCCGAGCGGGTTCAGGCGGCCCAGGAAGGCCACGATGATGGCGGCAAAGCCGTAGCCGGGCGAAATCGTCGGCCGGAGCTGGCCGATGGCGCCGGACACTTCGGAGATGCCGGCAAGACCGGCAAGGCCGCCGGCAACCAGGAAAGCGAAGAACACCATGCGCGACTGCGAGAACCCGGCGAACTTGCCGGCGCGCGGGCTCTGGCCGAGCACCTGCACTTCAAAGCCCCTCAGCGTCCGCGACAGCATGAACCACAGCGCGACAGCGGCGACGATGGCGAAGACGAAACCCCAGTTCGCGCGGCCGGACGCCGACCAGATCTCGGGCAGGACCGCGCTCGGGCTGAAGGTCCGCGTCTCGGGAAAGTTCATGCCCTCGGGATTGCGCCAGGGACCACGCACCATCCAGTCGAGAAAAAGCTGCGCGACATAGACCAGCATCAGGCTGGTCAGGATCTCGTTGGTGTTGAAGCGCACCTTGAGATAGGCCGGGATGGCGCCATAGAGCGCCCCTCCCGCAATCCCCATGAGCAGCATCAGCGGCAGCACGATCCACGACTGGAACTCCGGGAACATCACCGGCAGGATCGAGCCGGCGATGGCGCCCATGATGAACTGGCCCTCAGCGCCGATGTTCCAGTTGTTGGACAGGAAGCAGATCGACAGCCCGACGGCGATCAGGATCAGCGGCGCGGCCTTGACCGCCAGCTCGTGCAGCGACCAGACCTCGCGCAGCGGGTCGATGAAGTAGTAGTACAGCGCCTCGACGGGGTTCTTGCCGAGCACCGTGAACATGATCGCGCCGGCGATCAGCGTCAGCCCAAGCGCGATGAAGGGTGAAAAGGCGGCAAACAGCTGGGAGCGTTCGGGGCGTTTGACCAGTTCGATACGCATCACGCCACCTCCTTCGCATGGTCGAGATGGCCGGGTTCGGCGCCGCCCATCAAAAGGCCGATGCGTTCGAGCGTGGCTTCGGCGATCGGAATGGGCTTGGACAACTCGCCATTGTGCATGACGGCGATCGAGTCGGAGATTTCGAACAGTTCGTCGAGGTCCTGGCTGATCACCAGAACGGCCGAGCCGTTGCGCGCGAGTTCGATCAGTGCCTGGCGAATGCGCGCGGCCGCACCCGCATCGACGCCCCAGGTCGGCTGGTTCACCACCATGACCGACGGGTTGCGGTCCAGCTCGCGGCCGATGATGAATTTCTGCAAATTGCCGCCGGAAAGTGCGGCGGCTTCGGGGTCAGGCGCGCTTTTGCGCACGTCCATCACCTCGATGATGCGCTGCGCCGCCTTCTGGATGGCGCCGGATTTGACCATGCCGGCCATGCCGACGAAGGCCTTGCCGTCCGTGGTGTGGCGCGACAGCAGGAGATTGTCCGACAACCGCATGCGCGGTGCCGCACCGTGCCCCAGGCGCTCTTCCGGCACGAAGGCGGCACCCAGCAGGCGCCGCGCCGAAATGCCCATGCGCCCGGCCGACTTACCGCGGATGCGGATCGCGTCGGCGCTGTCCTGCAGCGCCTCGCCCGAGATCGCTTCGAACAGTTCGCCCTGGCCGTTGCCGGCAACGCCCGCAATGCCGATGACCTCGCCGCCGGCGACGCTCAGCCAGATGTTCTTGAGCGGCATCGAGAACGGCCCTGCCGGCTTGCGGCTCATGCCGCAGATGCTGAGCAGTTCTTCGCCGCGAACCGCGGCCGTCGTGCGCTCGGCGTTCTTGACCTCGGTGCCGACCATCATCCGCGCCAGCGAGGACGGCGTCTCCAGCCGCGGGTTGCAATGACCCACCACCTTGCCGTGGCGCATGATCGTCGCGCTGTCGCAAAGCCGCCTCACCTCGTCCAGCCGGTGCGAGATGTAGAGGATGGACTTGCCTTCAGCGCGCAGTCTTTCCAGGGTCTCGAACAGCTTGTCGGCCTCCTGCGGCGTCAGCACCGAGGTTGGCTCGTCGAGGATGATCAGATCCGGCGTCTGCAGCAGGCAGCGGATGATCTCGATGCGCTGGCGCTCGCCGACCGACAGGTCGCCGACCAGCGATTCCGGATCGAGCGGCAGGCCGTAGCTGTAGGACAACGCCCTCGCCTTGGCGGCAATCGTGCTGATCGGCGTGTCGTCGGCCAGCGAGAGCGCGATGTTTTCGGCGGCAGTCAGCGCCTCGAACAGCGAAAAATGCTGGAAAACCATGCCGATGCCGAGCTTCTTGGCAACGCCCGGGCTGGTGATCCTGACGGGCTGGCCGTTCCACTGGATTTCGCCCGCATTGGGCTCCAGCGAGCCGAACAGCATCTTGACCAGGGTCGACTTGCCGGCGCCGTTTTCACCGAGAAGGGCATGGATTTCGCCCTTGGCGATGGTCAGGTCGACCTGGTCGCACGCCTTCAATGTGCCGAATATCTTCGTCAGGCCACGAACCTCGAGCAGGTTCCGACCATTGGCTAAAGGGGTTGTGTCCACAACGCCTCCCATTGTCAGTTCTTTATTATGTTCCCGGGAGCATGGTAGGCGCGTCCTGCTCCCGGCGCAAAGCATGTCACAAGTTGAAAGAGCTTCAAGGATTCCAGCAACAATTCAAGGGATAAGTACCGTCGTTCCGGTGGTCTTGCGGCCTTCGAGATCGGCATGTGCCTGGGCGGCGTCGCGTAGCGCATAACGCTGGTTGGTCCTGATTTCGACCGCTCCCTTGAGCACCACATCGAACAGCGCCTTGGCTGAGCGCACCAGATCCTCGCGCTTCGCATTATAGGCGAAAATCGTCGGACGCGTTGCATAGAGCGAGCCCTTCTGCGCCAGCAGCGAAATGCTGAACGGCGGGATCGGCCCCGACGACTGACCAAAGCTGACGAAGGTTCCCAGCGGCCGCAGGCAATCCAGCGAGCCGGGAAACGTGTCGTTGCCGACCGAGTCATAGACGACATCGCACTTCTGCCCGCCGGTGATCCTGGCGACTTCGGCGACGAAATCCTGGTCGCGATAGTTGATGACATGGTCGAAGCCATGCGCCCTGGCGAGCTCGCCCTTTTCGTCCGAGCCCACCGTGCCGATGACAGTGGCGCCCAGATGCCTGGCCCATTGCCCGAGGATCAGGCCGACGCCGCCGGCCGCGGCATGGTAGAGAACCGTGTCGCCGGGCTTGACCTTGAAGGTGCGCAGCAACAGATACTCGGCTGTCATGCCTTTCAGCATCATCGCCGCAGCCTGCTCGTCGCTGATGCCGTCGGGCACCTTGACCAGCCTGTCGGCGGCAATCACCCGCTCCTCGCTATAAGCGCCGGTCGGAACGGCATAGGCGACGCGATCGCCGGGCTTCAGCCAATCGACGCCCTTGCCCAGTTCCAGCACCACGCCGGCCGCCTCGCCGCCGGGGATCACCGGCATGCCGTTGGGCGCCGGGTAGAGGCCGGTGCGGAAATAGACGTCGATGAAGTTGAGCCCGATCGCCGTGTGGCGGATCAGCACCTGGCCTGCACCGGGACGGCCGGCCTCGGCCTCTTCGTAGACCAGCGCCTCGGGGCCGCCATGGGCATGGACTCGTATGGCTTTGGGCATGGCGTCAGTCCTTCCCGGCAGTTTGCCTTGCACCGAGGTTGGGGAAGAGCTGCATCACCCCCCCGATGAAGAACAGGTAGATGCCGCTGACGGCAATGCCGATCTTGACCCATTCGCTGGCATGCATCGCCTGTGCGAGCGCAATGGCCCCGAAGGCGCACCAGATCAGCGTGATCGGCAGGTTGATGTTCCTCAACCGCACGACGCGTACCGGATGCAGGAAGCTCATCGGCACGAAGGTCAGGATGCCGGCAACGACGACCACCGCGAACGACACCCACTGTCCCGGTTCGATGACGAACAGCGTGAACACCACCATGTTCCAGACGACGGGGAAGCCCTTGAAAAAGTTCTCCTTCGTCTTCATCCCGGTGTCGGCATAGTAGATCGCGCTCGACACGACGATGATCGCGCCCGACAGGAACGACAGCCCCTCGCCCATGAAGCCGCTCTGGTACAGCGCAAAGGCCGGGATCAGCACGTAGGTGACGTAGTCGATGATGTTGTCGAGCAGTTCGCCCGACCATGTCGGCAGGATTTCCTTGACCTCGAGCTTGCGTGCGATCGGGCCGTCTATGCCGTCGACGAACAGCGCCAGCCCCAGCCACCAGAACATCGCCGTCCAGCGCTCCTCGCTGGCCGCGACCAGCGACAGGAAGGCCAGGAACGAACCCGACGCGGTGAGCAGATGGACCGAAAAGGCGCGCGCTTGCGGCCAGGTGACTTTCTTAGGCTTCACGGTTGCCGCCAATCGAGTTTTCAGAAATGGGCCGGATGAACCGGGCCACAAGACAAGCATGCGCGGGAGAACTGCTGCGGCGGGAGGGCATGAATTCTTCCTTCATGGCGCAATCCTGCTTGGCATCGGCAAACTCCCTTTCATCCGGCACTTAATAGCAGCGCCGCTTCCCAGACAAGCCGAAAGCAGAGATGGTTGTGCTCACTGGAACGTTCGGCACAACTTCATGAAAAGATAAACAATAATAGGCCCGAAGTGACGCAGCGGAAAGACGTGCACGGGCCGGCATGCGGCTTCAATGGGCGCAAACGCCGCGTTGATCAACCGGACCCGACTGCCCTATATCGGGTTCATGAAGGTGCGCCTTCGGCACCTGGCAAGCATGGACGGCGGCAGATGAGCGTCGACACGAAAACCCGTATTCTGGTGGCCGGCACCGGCCCGGTTGGGCTGATATCGGCGCTTGCCTTCGCCAATGCCGGTTTCGGCGTCGTCCTTGCCGGCCCGCCGGCGCGCGCCGACGACGGCCGCACCACCGCCCTGATGGTTCCCGCGCTCAGGTTCCTTGCACGCCTTGGGGTTCTCGATGCCCTTGAGGCGGACGCCGCACCGCTCAAGGTCATGCGCATCGTCGACGGCACGTCGCGGCTGGTCCGCAGCCCCATCGTCACCTTCCGCGCCGGCGAGATCGACGAGGAGCATTTCGGCTTCAACTTCCAGAACCGCGTTCTCAATGCCGTGCTGCAGCAGGCGGTCGAGGCACATTCTGGCATCGAGTGGCGCCAGTCCCTGGTCGAAAACTGGACCATCGAAGCCAAACAGGTCAACGCAGCGCTTTCGGATGGCACGACGGTGGCAGCGCCGCTTGCGGTCGCCGCCGACGGCAGGAACTCGCCGGCGCGCGAGGCGGCGGGCATTTCGGCCAGCGCCCGCACGTTGCCCCAGGCGGCCCTGGTGCTGAACTTCGCCCACAGCCGCGACCATGCTTTCACCTCGACCGAGTTCCACACCGAAACCGGCCCGTTCACCATCGTGCCGCTGCCCGGCCGTCGCTCCAGCCTCGTCTGGGTGCTGAGGCCCGAAACCGCCGGGCAATTCGCCGATCTCGACGACGCGGCACTGTCGCTGCGCGTCGAGCGCCAGATGCAATCGATGCTCGGCCGCATCACGGTCGAGGGCGGCCGCCAGATCTACCCGCTTTCGACGTCGCTGCCGCAGCGCTTTGCCCAGAACCGCATCGCTTTGGTCGGCGAAGCCGCGCACGTGTTTCCGCCGATCGGCGCCCAGGGCCTCAATCTCGGCATCAGGGATGTCGACCAACTCGTTGAAACAGCATTGAAAAACGATGACGATCCGGGTGCCCCGACGGCACTTGCAGTCTACGATTCGGCGCGCCGTCCCGACATCCTCGCACGCACCAGCGCGGTCAACCTGCTCAACAGGTCGCTGCTCTCGGACATGTTGCCGGCACAGCTCGCCCGCAGCGCCGGGCTCAATTTCCTCGGCGGCTTCTCGCCGCTGCGCGCCTTCTTCATGCGCGAGGGCTTGCGCCCCGGCAGCGGCTTTTCGGCTCTCGGTGCGGCCCTTCGCTCGCCGCGCCGGCTTCGCGGCGCTTCGACCGAGTAGGACCGACAGGTCTCAGGGAAACAGATCCGGCGGCAATATGCCGTGCTGGATCATGTAGAGCAGGCCGGTGACCGTCAGCACCGAAACGCAGGTGGTGACCAGCACGCTGGCCGACGCCCGCTCGACCCACACGCCGTATTGCTGTGCGATGACGAAGACATTGGTGGCGGTCGGCAACGCCGCCAGCAGCATCGCTGAAAACAGCCATACCGGCGAGAAATTGCCGATCCAGCTCAACACGACGTAGCAGACCAGCGGGTGCACGATCAGCTTCAGCAGCGCGATCGGCACCATCTCGTGCGGCACGCGCTTGAGCGGGCGCAGCGCCAGCGTCACTCCCATGGCAAACAGCGCGCAAGGGGCTGCCGCCCGCGACAGGTATTCGAGGAACCGCTCGACGGGCAGCGGTGGGCGGAATTCGACATAGGCAGCGAGCACGCCGACCGCCGTGGCGATGATGAACGGGTGGAAGGCGATCTTCTTCAGCACGTCCAGCGCCACGCTCATCGGCGCGCGCGGCTCGTCGCCTGCCAGCGCCATCATCATCGGCGCGATGGTGAAGTGCATGATGTTTTCGAAGCAGAAGATCAGCGCCACCGGCACTGCCGCTTCCTCGCCAAAGGCCAGCAATGCCAGCCCCGGCCCCATATAGCCGATATTGCCGTAGGCCGAGGCCAGCCCCTTGATCGTCGATTCCGCGATCTCGCCCCGCCCCTTGATGTAGGACGCCGTGAACATCAGCGCGAAGATGATGAAGGTCGAGGCCACGGCGCCGAATATGTAGCCCCATTCGGTCAGCCGCTCGAACGGCGTCTTGGCCAGCAACTGGAAAAACAGCGCCGGCAGCGCGACATAGACGATGAAGGTCGTCATCCAGCCGAGCGCTTCGAGTGGCTGCCTGGTGATCCGGGCAACCAGGAAGCCCATGAAGATCAGGCCGAAGAACGGCAGGACCAGACCGATCACCTCAGACATGGGCAATTCCCGATTGGCGCTTCTGCAAACATGCGGGTTCGGGCGCGCCAAACCTGCATGACGAAGGGAGTTCCGCCCTGCGGGTATCGTGCCGCTTTGGCCGGCGTCAAGCCGCTATGCCATTGAAATGGCTGGTCGACTGCGCCAAATAGGAATGAAGGATGGGACAGTTTCAGCGGCAGCGCGGGAAATACGCCGGAAACTGAGCCTTAAGCGTTTGAATACAAATGTAAATCGACTGGAATAGCGTAGCGTACGGTGATCGGCATGAAGACGGCAAAGTTCTCGATCGGACAGGTGGTTCGCCACCGCGTGTTCCCGTTCCGGGGCGTCATCTTCGATGTCGACCCCGAATTCGCCAACACCGAGGAATGGTACGACGCCATCCCGGCCGCCGTGCGCCCGCGGCGCGACCAGCCCTTCTACCATCTGCTGGCCGAAAACGCCGAGACCGAATACGTCGCCTACGTCTCCGAGCAGAACCTGCTCGAAGACAGCTCCGGCGAGCCGGTCCGCCATCCCCAGGTCGGCGAATATTTCGACAAGACCTCGGACGGGCGCTACGCCCCCAAGGCCCGCATCAGCCACTGATCTGAACGCGTTGACACAAAACAAAAAAGCGGGGCAATCGCCCCGCTTTTTTCAGTTCCGGATCGGAAGATCGATCAGTTGGCCGTCTTGGCCTTGTCCTGCTCTTCCTTGAGCTTCTTGGCGAAGTCCTGGTTGTTCTTCGACACGAATTCCTGGAGCTTCTTCTGGCGGTCCTCGAGGTCCGACTGCTTCATCGGCTCGCCGTCAAAGGCGCCGGTGAAGCCCGAAAGCGAAACCTTGATCGGGTTCGGCTGGTTCTGGAAATTGACCGAGGTCAGCGTCAGTTCGGTGCCCTTCTTGAAGGACGCCACGAGCTGGTCGGACAGCGCGGTTTCGGCAACGCAACGATCCGGGAAGCAGATCACGTATTCGAGCTTCTGCGCCTTGCCGCCGTCGACCTGCAGGCCGATGCCGGGAGGCACGAGACGACCGCTCGGAACGGTGACCTGGAACACCTTGCGGTTGACCTTGCCCTTGAGCTCGATCATCGAGATGCCGGTGACCAGCTGGCCGTTGCTGGCGGTCAGGATGTTCTGCACGTTGCAGATGTCCACGTCAGCCTGCTTGGAGCAGGCCTTGAACCAGCCCTGCGGGATCTGCTGCTGCTGCGCGGCAGCAGGCGACAGGCCCGACGCCAGCACACCGGCAACGCCAGCCACCAAGGCCGACAGACGGAGACCGTCGAATTTCTGGCTCGTCATCTTCATGAATTCCTCTCAAACAATCCCGGAACCGGCCCAAGCCGTGTGTCGACGCTACCTGTTGGGCAAATGAGGCAACAGCATGACTTCGCCGCGCGTGTTACACTGCCGCGAGCCGCGAATCCAGCCTGTTTCAGCGCATTTCTTGTGCCTTGCCCCGGCGATGGACGGGCCGCATTCGCCTGCGCTACCCTTCGAATCATCAAAGCTTCCCCGAATTCGTGGAGAATCGTCGTGAGACGCACTCTTTCGCTGCTGGCCGCCACCGCCGCCATCGCCTTCGTCGCCCCTCTGGCGGCCCTCGCCGAGCCGGTTCACGGCCTGTCGATGCACGGCACGCCCGCTTTGCCGGCTGACTTCAAGAGCTTTCCCTACGCCAATCCCGACGCGCCCAAGGGCGGCAAGATCACCTACTGCGTCATCGGCAGTTTCGACAATCTCAACCCGTTCATCATCAAGAGCCTGCGCACCACCGCGCGCGGCATGGTCGACGTCATCTACGGCAACCTCGTCTTCGAATCGCTGATGCAGCGCAGCGCCGACGAAGCCTTCAGCATCTACGGCCTGACCGCCAAGTCGGTCGACATCGACCCCGAGCGCAAATGGATCGAGTTCAACCTCGACCCGGACGCCAAATGGTCGGACGGCAAGGAAATCACGCCCGACGACGTCATCTTCACCTATGAGGTCTTCACCGAAAAAGGCCGCCCGCCCTACAGCGACCGCATGTCCAAGATCGAGAAGATCGAAAAGACCGGCGACCGCAGCGTCCGCTTCACCTTCAACGACAAGGCCGACCGTGAGTTCCCGCTGATCGTCGCGCTCACCCCGATCGTGCCCAAGCACGCCTTCTCCAAGGATACGTTCGACCAGACCACGCTGAAGCCGATCATCGGCAGCGGCCCTTATACCGTCGCCGAGGTGAAGCCCGGCGAGCGCATCGTGTTCAAGCGCAATGCCGAATACTGGGCCCGCGACATCCCCTCGAAGCGTGGCTTCGACAATTACGACCAGATCACCATCGAATATTTCCTCAACGCCGCAGCCCAGTTCGAAGCCTTCAAGAAGGGTCTTTGCGACACCTTCGTCGAAGCCGACCCGGTCAAGCGCGAGCGCGGCTTCGACTTCCCCGCCTACAAGAACGGCGACATCGTCGCCGAGACCTTCAAGAGCGGCCTGCCGCCGGTCGTCACCGGCTTCATGTTCAACACCCGGCTGCCGAAATTCGCCAATCCGGTCGTGCGCCAGGCGCTCGGCATGCTCTACGACTTCGAGTGGGCCAACAGGAACCTGTTCAGCGGCAAATACGAGCGCACGGTCAGCTATTGGCAGGGCACCGAGCTTTCGGCCTATGGCGTGCCGGCCTCCGACAAGGAGAAGGCACTGCTGGCGCCCTTCCCCGATACCGTCCGCCCCGAAGTCATGGACGGCACCTGGCGTCCGCCGGTCACCGACGGCTCCGGCCAGGACCGCAAGGTGCTGAAGGCGGCGTTCGACCTGTTCAAGAGCGCCGGCTACACGCTCCAGGGCGGCAAGATGCTCGACAGCGAAGGCAAGCCCTTCGCCTTCGAGATCCTGACCTCGTCGGAGGCCGAGCAGCGGCTGGCCGCCATCTACCAGCGGACGCTGGAAAAACTCGGCATCGCGGTCACCATCCGCGCGCTCGAGGCCGACCAGATCCAGTCGCGCAAGCAGGCATTCGAATTCGACTCCTTGATCGGCGTCACCGGCTTCTCAGGCACCTTGTCTCCGGGCATCGAGCAGATCGGCCGCTGGGGCTCTTCCTCGGCGCAAAAGGAAGGCTCGTTCAACCTCGCCGGCGTTTCCAGCCCGGCCGTCGACGCCATGATCGATGCCATGCTCAAGGCCCGCGAGAAGGAAGATTTCGTCGCTGCCGTGCGCGCGCTCGACCGCCTGCTGATCTCCGGCAGCTACATGGTGCCCATGCAGCACAACTCCGAACAGTGGATCGCCTTTGCCAAAAGACTAAAACATCCGGAAAAGACACCCATATTTGGCTATCAGTTGCCGGTCTGGTGGAGCCAGGGCGGCTAATCAGCTCAATCAAGGACTTTTCCATGACAGAACAGAACAAGCTGACCATCGACGTCGTCTCCGACGTCGTCTGCCCGTGGTGCTTCCTGGGCATGAAGCGCCTCGAGAACGCGCTTGCCACCCTGCCCGACATCGACGCCGAGGTCCGCTGGCGCCCATTCCAGCTCGACCCGACGATCCCGGCCGAAGGCAAGGAACGCAAGGCCTACATGCTGTCGAAGTTCAACGACGAGGCCCGGCTCACCCAGGCCCACGCCAACCTCGTGTCGCTCGGCGCGATCGAGGGCATCTCGTTCGATTTCGACGCCATAACGGTCGCTCCCAACACGCTCGACGCCCACCGCGTCATCCGCTGGGCGGCAGCCTCCGGCTCAGGCGTCCAGGACAAGCTCGCCCGTGCGCTGTTCAGCCTCTATTTCGAGCAGGGCAAGAATGTCGGCGACCGCGCCGTGCTGATCGAAGCCGCACGCCAGGCCGGCATGGACGCCGCCGTGGTCGAATCGCTGCTTGCCACCGATTCCGACCGCGACGAGGTCACCAACGAGATCGTCACCGCCTCGCGCATGGGCATCACGGGCGTGCCCTGCTTCCTGCTCGACGGCAAATATGCCGTCATGGGCGCGCAAGACACCGCCACTTTGGTTGATGCCATCAGGCAGGTGGCAGCGGCAAAGGCTCGCGGAGAACTGGCGAGCTAAGAGCAGTCGTCACCGGAGCATCTGCGACAGGACGAGCCTGATTGGCCGGTCGTGCGTCCTTCGACAGGCTCAGGATGAGGACCGTCGGTGCTGCTGCTCGTCGGGGACGTCTCCACTTTTAGCGTGCGATAGCAGCGCTATCTTGCTTCAGCTTGCCCTGCCATCGTCGTCGCTGGGTCCGTGCAGCAACGTCTGCGCTTTCCCGAGTCCTCATCCTGAGCTTGTCGCAGGACGCACGACCGCTCCCCTGCGCCGGCGGACACAAACCCGCCAGACAGCACCACAGTCCTCATCCTGAGCCTGTCGAAGGACGCACAACCGCCCAACCGCCTCAGGCAGCCTGTTCGGCCAGTTTCGCCAGTTGCGTCATGATCACCGCCGAGCCTGCCAGCCGCTTGTCCGGGTTCGGCCAGTCGCGCGCAAACACAATGCTGTGGTCGGGCCTGATCTTGGCCAGCGCCCCCTGTTCGGCGATGTAGCGCACCAGCCCGGCCGGATTGGCGAACTCCTTCTTGCGGAACTGCACCACCACGCCCTTCGGACCGGCATCCAGCTTCTCGACATTGGCCTTGCGGCACAGCGCCTTGATGAACACGATCTTGAGCAGGTGCTTGACCTCTTCCGGCAGCGGCCCGAAGCGGTCGATCAGCTCGGCGCCGAAGCCGTCGATCTCCTCGGTGTTCTCCAGGTCGCCGAGGCGGCGGTAGAGCGCGAGCCTCAGCTGCAGGTCGGGCACGTAGCTTTCCGGGATCATCACCGCGGTGCCGACGGCAATCAGCGGCGACCAGCCGGTGTCGATCTCTTCGCCGCTGCCGCGCAGCTCGGCCACCGCCTCCTCCAGCATCTGCTGGTAGAGCTCGAAGCCGACCTCCTTGATGTGGCCCGACTGCTCTTCGCCAAGCAGGTTGCCGGCGCCGCGGATGTCGAGATCGTGGCTGGCGAGCTGGAAGCCGGCGCCCAGCGTGTCGAGCGACTGCAGCACCTTGAGCCTGCGGTCGGCGGTGGTGGTCAGCGTCCGGTTGGCCGGCAGGGTGAACAGCGCATAGGCGCGCACCTTGGAGCGACCGACGCGACCGCGCAGCTGGTAGAGCTGGGCCAGCCCGAACATGTCGGCGCGGTGCACGATCAGCGTGTTGGCCGTCGGAATGTCGAGGCCGGATTCGACGATGGTCGTCGACAAAAGCACGTCATACTGGCCATCGTAGAAGGCGTTCATGATGTCGTCGAGTTCGCCGGGCGGCATTTGGCCATGCGCCACGGCCACCTTGAGTTCGGGCACCGATTCCTGCAGGAACTGGTGGATCTCGCCGAGATCGGCGATGCGCGGCACGACATAGAAGCTGTGGCCGCCGCGATAGCGCTCGCGCAGCAGCGTCTCGCGAATGACCAGCGGATCGAAGGGCGAAATGAAGCTGCGCACCGCCATGCGGTCGACAGGCGGCGTGGCGATCAGCGACAGCTCGCGCACGCCCGTCAACGCCAGTTGCAGCGTGCGCGGGATCGGCGTCGCCGACAGCGTCAGCACGTGCACGTCGCTCTTCAGCTCCTTCAGCCGCTCCTTGTGCTTGACGCCGAAATGCTGCTCCTCGTCGATGATCAAGAGGCCGAGGTTCTTGAACGTGATCGACGAACCGAGCAGCGCATGCGTACCGACGACGATGTCCACCGTCCCCTCGCTGATGCCTTGCTTGGTCTCGGCCAGTTCCTTGGTGCCAACCAGCCGCGACGCCTGGCGCACCTTGATCGGCAGGCCGGCGAAACGCTGCGAGAATGTCTTGAAGTGCTGGCGCGACAACAGCGTCGTCGGCACCACCACCGCGACCTGGAAACCTTCCATGGCGGCGATGAAGGCCGCGCGGAGGGCAACCTCCGTTTTTCCGAAGCCGACGTCCCCGCAGATCAGGCGGTCCATCGGCTTGCCGGCGCCAAGGTCTTCCATCACCGCGTCGATGGCGCTCTGCTGGTCGTCGGTCTCTTCATACGGGAACCGCGCCGCGAACTCGCCATAGACACCGTCGGGCGGGTTCATTGCCGGTGCTTCGCGCATGTGCCGTTCGGCAGCGAGCTTGATCAGCTGTCCGGCCATCTCCAGCAGGCGCCGCTTGAGCTTGGCCTTGCGCGACTGCCATGCGCCGCCGCCGAGCTTGTCGAGCTGGGCTTCGGCCGAATCCGAGCCGTAGCGCGACAAAAGCTCGATGTTTTCGACCGGCAGGAACAGCCGGCCGTCGGAGGCATAGTGGATTTCCAGGCAATCATGCGGCGCACCCGCTGCCTCGATGGTCTTCAGCCCCACGAATCGGCCGATGCCGTGGTCGGCATGCACCACGATGTCGCCCGCCGACAGCGATGATGCTTCGGCGATGAAGTCCGCTGCGCGCTTGCGCTTTTTCGAGCGCCGGATCAGCCGGTCGCCCAGGATGTCCTGCTCGGCGACGACCACCAGGTCGCCGGCCTCGAAGCCGGCTTCGATCGGCAACACCGCGAGCCCTGCTTCGCCGGCCTTCAGCGCCTCGACTTCCGAAAGCGTCGCGACCCGCTTGAGGTTGCCGAGCTGATGCTCGTCGAGAATTTGCGAAAGCCTGTCGAGCGAGCCCTCGGTCCAGCCGGCGACGACGACACGGCGCTTGGCCGCGCGCTGGTCGGCAATGTGACGCGCCACGACGTCGAAGACGTTGGCGTTCGGATCGGCGCGTTCCTCGGCAAAGCTCCGCCCGGCATGCGAGCCCGCGTGCAGCACCTTGCGCCCGCCGGCATCCGGCGTGTCGAACGGCGTAAGCTCGGCATTGGCCTGGTCGGCGAGCGCCGAGGCGACCTCGTCCGGCGACAGGTACATCTGCTCCGGCGCCACCGGCTTGTAGGGCACCGCGTCCTTGAGTCCCTTGCCTTCGGCCTGCTTGCGACGCGCCTCGTAGTGATCGAGGATCAGCGCATGGCGTTCGCCCAGCGCCTCGCGCGCCAGGTGGTCGAACACCACCGGCGCCTCGGGCAGGTATTCGAACACCGTCTCCATGTGCGGATAGAAGAACGGCAGCCAGTGCTCCATGCCGGCAAAACGCCGGCCCTCGCTGATCGCGGTGTAGAGCGCGTCGTCGCGCGACGGCGCACCGAAGGCCTCGATATAGCTGCGGCGGAACTTGCTGATCGTCTCCGGCGTCAGCGCGACTTCGCTCATCGCCTGCAGCACGACCGAATTGCGGCTGCCGGTCGTGCGCTGGCTGGCCACGTCGAAGGCACGGATCGTTTCCAGCGTGTCACCGAAGAAATCGAGCCGCAGCGCATCCGCCGCGCCCGGCGCATAGAGGTCGAGGATGCCGCCGCGCACGGCAAACTCGCCGACGCCGCGCACTGTCGGCACGCGCTCGAAGCCGGCGCGCTCCAGCCGCGCCACCAGCCCGTTCATCTCGACCTGATTGCCCGGCCTGGCGCGGAACTCCTGCGCTTCGATGGCAGCCGAAGGCGGCACCCGCTGCAGCAGCGCGTTGGCCGTGGTCAGCACGATGGCGCGGTGCGGCTCCTTCCGGAGCGCGATCATCGCTGCCAGCGCATCGAGCCGGCGCGCCGCCGCATCCGAGCCGGGCGAAACGCGGTCGTATGGCAGGCAGTCCCAGGCCGGCAGTTCGAGCACCGGCAGGTCAGGCGCCACGAATGCCAGCGCCTCGACGATCTGCGGAAGCCTCTGGCCGTCGCGCGCGACAAACAGCATCGGCCGGTCGTGCGCCATCTCGGCAGCCGCCACGGCAATCGCGAACGCCTCGTAGCCGTCGGCCACGCCATCGACGATGAACTGTCCGGCGCGGCCCTTGGGCAGGCCGATTGGTTTCAGCAAGCTCATGATTTCACTCAGATTGTGAAGGCGCTGCGCGATGCCACGATCTGGCGGTAGACGTCGTGGTCGACGGCCTCGGGCACCGGCGCCTCGCCGACGATCCACGACAGCAACTCCCTGTCGGCAATGTCGAGCAGCGCCTCGTAGAGGTCGAGCTCCGTCTCGCTTAATCTGTCGATGTTGGCATCGGCGAAGCTGCCGAGGACCAGGTCCATCTCGCGCATGCCGCGATGCCAGGACCGAAACAAAAGCTTGCGCCTGCGCGGATCAAGCCCTTCGCTCGAGCGTGTCGTTCCGGTCATGTCCAAAATCCTCTTATGCCGGGCGCATATAGCGTGGATAGCCGTCCCTGTCAGCCTTTGCCCGGACAACTCCAGCGCATAAGCTGACATCATGCGCCCATCACTGCTCGACCCCCTGTTCTCGCCCATCACCTCGCTTGCCGGCATCGGGCCCAAGGTCGCCGTGCTGATCGAGAAGGTCGTGCCGGCCGATCTCGGCGACCGCTCGGCGCGAACCGGCGACCTGCTGTTCGTGCTGCCCAACAGCATCATCGACCGGCGCAACCGGCCCGGCATAGCGCTCGCCGCCGAAGGCGCCATCGTCACGCTGGAGGTGCGCATCGACCGCCACCACCCTGCGCCGCGCGGCAATCGCTCGGCGCCCTACCGCGTCTTTGCCCATGACGACACCGGCGAGATCGCTCTCACTTTCTTCCACGCCCATGCCGCTTATCTCGAAAAGGCGATGCCCGAGGGCGAGATGGTCATCGTTTCGGGCCGCATGGAGTGGTTCAACGGCCGACCCTCGATGGTCCATCCCGACCACATCGCGCTTGCCAGCGAGGCCGCCAAGCTGCCGCTGGTCGAGCCGGTCTATCCGCTGACCGCCGGGCTTTCGGCCAAGGTGCTGCGCCGCGCCATCGGCCAGTCGCTGGAGCGGGTGCCTGCTTTCCCGGAATGGCTGGATGCGGACGTGATGCGCAAGCAGAGCTTTCCGCCCTTCGCGGCAGCGCTCCATCGCGTCCATAACCCCGCCGATCCGATCGACGCCTCGCCCGAAAACGCCGCCTGGCGCCGGCTCGCCTATGACGAATTCCTCGCTGGGCAGGTGTCGCTGGCGCTTGTCCGCGCCAGGGTGCGCAAGCTGCATGGCCGGCCGCTCACCGGCGACGGCCGCCTCGTCGAGGCGCTGCGCAAGGCCCTGCCATACGCGCTGACCGGCTCGCAGGAACAGGCGCTTGTCGAGATCAACGAGGACCTGGCCAAGCCCGAACGCATGTTGCGCCTGCTCCAGGGCGATGTCGGTTCCGGCAAGACGGTGGTCGCGCTGCTTGCCATGGCCCGCGCCGTCGAGGCCGGCGGCCAAGCGGCGTTGATGGCGCCGACCGAAATCCTTGCGCGACAGCACCTCGCCACCATCGCCCCGCTGGCGGAGCGCGTCGGCATGACAGTTGCCGTGCTCACCGGTCGCGAAAAGGGCCGCGAGCGCAGCCACATCCTCGCCGGCCTCGAAAGCGGCGACATCGACATCGTCATCGGCACGCACGCGTTGTTCCAGGAGACCGTGGTGTTCCGCGACATGGCGCTCGCCGTCATCGACGAGCAGCACCGTTTCGGCGTGCACCAGCGCCTGGCAATGAACGCCAAGGGCCAGGCGCCCGACATGCTGGTGATGACCGCCACCCCCATCCCGCGCACGTTGGTGCTGACCGCTTTCGGCGACATGGATGTCTCGCGCCTGATCGAAAAACCTGCCGGGCGCCAGCCGATCAAGACGGTCACCATGCCGCTCGAACGCCTCGACGACCTCGTCGGCCGCATGCGCGACGCCGTCGCCGAGGGCCAGAAGGTCTACTGGATCTGCCCGCTGGTCGAGGAATCCGAGGAGATCAAGCTGATGTCGGCGGAGGATCGCTTTGCCTCGCTGCAGCCGGTCTTCGGCGACCGCATCGGCCTCGTCCACGGCCGCATGAAAGGCGCCGAGAAGGACGAGGCGATGCGCGCCTTCAAGAAAGGCGAGACACGCGTGCTGATCGCCACCACCGTCATCGAGGTCGGCGTCGACGTGCCCGACGCCACCATCATCGTCATCGAGCATGCCGAGCGCTTCGGCCTCGCCCAGTTGCACCAGCTGCGCGGTCGCGTCGGCCGCGGCTCGAAGCCGTCATCCTGCGTGCTGCTCTACAAGGACCCGCTCGGCGAAACCGCCAAGCGCCGCCTGTCGGTCATGCGCGACACCGAGGACGGCTTCCTCATCGCCGAGGAAGACCTCAAGCTGCGTGGCGAAGGCGAGCTCTTGGGCACCCGCCAGTCGGGCACGCCAGGCTTCCAGGTCGCCCGCATCGAGGCGCATGCCGATCTTCTCGAAATCGCCCGCGACGACGCCCGGCTGATCCTCGCCCGCGACCCCGAACTGGTGTCGCCACGCGGCGAGACGCTCCGGCTGCTGCTCTATTTGTTCGGGCGCGACGAGGCGGTCAGGCTGCTGAGGGCCGGCTGAGGCAACGTGCCGACAGGCGGGTTGCCCATCGGTCCTTCGATCGGCACGCCGTTCGCCGTGATCCTGCCCTTCGTCTCCGGCGTCACCAGCCCCGCCGAAACGATCAGCTTGGCACCGTCCTCGATGCTCATGTCGAGCAGCACGACCTCCGACCGGGGGACGTACATGAGGAATCCCGTCGTCGGGTTCGGCGTACACGGCATGAAGACCGCCATCAGCGGATCGCCTTCCTGGTCCAGCTTCTCGTTGATCTCGCTGCGCTTGTCGGCGGCGATGAAGACGATCGACCACACGCCCTTGCGCGGATATTCGACCATGCCGACGGTGCGGAACATCTCGTTCTTGTCGGAAAGTGCGGTCTCGAACAATTGCTTCAGCGCCTTGTAGAGCCCGCGCACCAGCGGCATGCGGTTAAGCAGCCGCTCGCCGAAGGTTACGATGGCGCGGCCGATGAAATTGGCGGTCAGGAAGCCGATCAGCGTGATCAGCACCAGGGCGACGATCAGGCCGAAGCCCGGCAACTGGATCGAAAGATAGTTGTCTGGATTGTACCGCCCGGGAATGTACGGCTTCACCCAGGAATCGACCCAGCCGACAAACGACCAGACGATGTAGATCGTCAGCACCAGCGGCGCGCAAACGACGAAGCCGGTGAGGAAGTAGTTCCTCAATCGGGTCATGGCCGAGGTCTTGTGGGCATCCGACATGGGCAGCTCGATGCATTGTGCGCTGCACTCACCTTAGAGCATCAAGCCAGTCTCTCGACAACCGATATAACGGGGCTCTTTGGTTCCGCCGGCACGGCCTCTATTTCAACGTCTCGATGACGCAGATGAACCGGCTCGGATCGGCTGCAGGTTGCTTGATCAGGCCGCTCGACGTCAGGCGAACGACCCGCTCGCCAACCGTGTCGGCTTCATTGCCGCCAACGGTCCTGACGTAGCGGCCGTTTCCGTCCGTCCCCTCCTCGACCACTATGGCCGAATGGGATTCGTAGGCCATGTTGCCCGCCGCGAAGTTGAAGTCGAACGTGTTGCCGTTGCGGTTGTTCTGGATGATGTCGCCGATATGCGGTGCATATGCCGATACCGGATGCCCATGGAACACCCCGGTGCCGCTCTTCATGTTGGCGATGGCCCGATGGACGAATTCGGAATGCCTCGGCGAGAACTTGAATTCCGACGCCGATGCACCTGCCCGCTTGACGAAGGACGAGACGAACACGGCCGACCAGGGCGTCCCGACGCCAGGAAAATGCAGCCCCAGGCTCGTCCAGTACCCCTTGATCCTCGCAGCCATCTTGGGCGTTGTCTCGTGGAAGCCGTGGAACTGGTCGAATTCCGCCTCTGCCAGCGAGGCAAGCTTCCTTTCGAAGGACGTAGCCATGCGTACCCCCCAAAAACGATCCTGGGGGAACTATACTCCAAGCCAACCGATATGCAACCGTGAGATGTATTGCACAAATCTCACAACCGAAGGGAGATTATTCCACCGTCACCGACTTGGCCAGGTTGCGCGGCTGGTCGACGTCTGTGCCCATGAACACGGCGGTGAAATAGGCCAGCATCTGGATCGGCAGCGCATAGATGATCGGTGCGATGAATTCCGGCACGTCGGGCAGGACGATGGTTTCCAGCGTGTTCACCGTCGCCTGCGCCGCGCCCTTCTTGTCGGTGATCAGGATGATCTTGCCGCCGCGCGCCGCCACTTCCTGCATGTTCGACACAGTCTTTTCGAAGATGCGGTCATGCGGGGCGATCACGATGACCGGCATGTTCTCGTCGATCAGCGCGATCGGGCCGTGCTTGAGCTCGCCTGCGGCATACCCTTCGGCATGGATGTAGGAGATTTCCTTGAGCTTCAGCGCGCCTTCCATGGCGAGCGGGAAGTTGGTGTCGCGGCCGAGATAGAGCACGTGCTTGTACGACGACAGCTCGCGCGCCACCTTCTCGATCTGCTTGTCGAGCTTGAGAACCTGGGCGGCATAGCGCGGCGTCTCCGAAAGACTGCGCACCAGCGCCTTTTCTTCATCCGCGGTGATCGTGCCGCGCTGCGAGGCGGCGCGTATGGTCAGGGCCGCCAGCACCGACAGCTGGCAGGTAAAGGCCTTGGTCGAGGCGACGCCGATCTCCGGCCCGGCCAGTGTCGGCATCGTCACGTCGGATTCGCGCGCGATCGTCGATTCGCGGACATTGACGATGGCGCCGATCGGCACCCCGGCCTTGCGGCAGTAGCGCAGCGAGGCCAGCGTGTCGGCGGTCTCGCCCGACTGCGACACGAAGAACGCGGCACTCTTCTTCGAGATCGGCATCTCGCGATAGCGGAACTCCGAGGCGACATCGATGTCGACCGGCAGCCGCGCATGGCGCTCGAACCAGTATTTGCCTACCAGACCCGCCAGATAAGCGGTGCCGCAGGCCGAAACGGCAATGCGGTCGATGTCGGCAAAGCTGAACGGCAGGTCGAGCGGCTTCGAGGTGCCCTGGGTGAAGTCGAGATAATGCGCCAGCGTATGCGAGATCACCTCCGGCTGCTCATGGATTTCCTTCTCCATGAAGTGCCTGTGGTTGCCCTTGTCGACGAGATAGCTGGTGCCGACCGACTGCCGCCGCTGGCGCTCCACCGGAGTGCCGTCCATGTCGTAGATCTGGAACGCGCTGCGGCGTACCACGGCCCAGTCGCCGTCCTCGAGATAGGTCACCGAATTGGTGAAGGGCGCCAGCGCGATCGCGTCCGAGCCCAGGAACATCTCGCCCTCGCCATGGCCGACGGCCAGCGGCGGGCCATTGCGGGCACCGACGATCAGGTCTTCGTCGCCCTGGAACATGATGGCCAGCGCAAAGGCGCCGTGCAGGCGCTTGAGCGAGGCGTGGGCCGCCTCCACGGGTGCCACGCCACGCGCCAGCTCGCGCGCGATGAGATGCGCCACCACCTCGGTGTCGGTCTGCGATGTGAATGCGTAGCCGTCGGCCGTAAGCTCCTGGCGCAGCTCGGCAAAATTCTCGATGATGCCGTTGTGCACGATCGCCACGCCGTTCGAGAAATGCGGGTGCGCATTGGTCTCGTTGGGCACGCCATGAGTGGCCCAGCGGGTGTGGCCGATGCCGATATTGCCGTCCAGCGGTTCGGCCTTCAGCCGGCGCTCGAGATTGACCAGCTTGCCCTCGGCGCGGCGGCGCGCCAGTTCGCCATTCTCGATGGTGGCAACACCGGCCGAGTCATAGCCGCGATATTCGAGGCGCTTCAGCGCATCGACGATCAGCGGCGCAACCGGCGCCTGGCCGACGATACCAACGATTCCGCACATGATCTTGCCCCGTCCAATCCCTCAAAACCCTGTCGGCCTTTTAGGCAGCACGACAGCCAAGCGGAAGTCACATTCCGTGTCGCAACGTATCAGCCATTCGGCCCTTCAGGACATGCCATCGTCGCACGGCAGAATTGAAATGCGGTTACTTCGCGCCCGCCTTCTTCGCCGCCGCCGCCGAAGCAAACCGCTCGCGCAATTCCTTGCCCTTGCCCGGTAGCGTCTTCTGGCGTGCGCGGCCGAAGGCCAGCGCATCTGCGGGGATTTCCTCGGTAATCACGCTGCCCGAGGCGACATAGGCGCCGTCACCGATGACGATCGGGGCGACCAGCGACGAATTCGAGCCGATGAAGGCGCCCGCGCCGATGTCGGTGAAGAACTTGGAATAGCCGTCATAGTTGCAGGTGATCGTACCCGCGCCGATATTGGCGCCCGCGCCGACCCGCGCATCGCCGATATAGGTCAGGTGGTTGACCTTGGCGCCCTTCTCCACCGTCGCCTTCTTGACCTCGCAGAAATTGCCGACCTTGGCCTTTTCATGCAGGTCGGCGCCCGGCCGCAGCCGTGCGAACGGCCCGACCTCGGCGCGCGGGCCGACATTGGTGCCCTCAAGGTGGCTGAAGGCGTGGATGGTGGCCCCGTCGGCGATCTTCACGCCCGGTCCGAACCAGACGTTCGGCTCGACCAGCACATCCGCGCCGATCTCGGTATCATGCGAAAAATGGACCGTTTCGGGTGCAATCAGCGTCGCCCCCTCCAGCATTGCACGTCGGCGCCGCCGCTTCTGCCAGATCGCCTCCGCCTCGGCCAGCTCGGCGCGGTTGTTGATGCCGAGCACGCTCTCGAAGCTCGCTTCGGTGGCCATGACGGTCAGCCCTGCCCGATCGGCAATCTCGACGATGTCGGTGAGGTAGTACTCGCCCTTGGCGTTGGCATTGCCCACCTTGTCGAGCAGGTCGAGCGCGTGCTTGCCGGCAACCGCCATCAGGCCCGCATTGCAGAAGCCAATCTTGCGCTCCTCGTCGGTGCAGTCCTTGTCCTCGCGGATCGCCACCAGCCTGCCGTCCTTCTCGATCAGCCGGCCATAGCCGGCCGGGTTCGGCGGCCGGAAGCCGATGACCACGACCGCGGCCCCGTCGGCAAGCTTCTGCCGCGCCAGCGCAAGCGATTCGGCCTCGACCAGCGGCGTGTCGCCGAACATCACCAGCACATCGTCATGGCCGCTCGCGATCGCCTGCCGCGCCGCCAGCACAGCATGCGCGGTGCCCAGGCGTTCGGTCTGGACGAAAACCTCGGCGCCGGGCGCAAACCGCTCCGCCGCCGCCTTCACCTGATCGCCTCCATGGCCGACGACCAGTGCCACGCCGTCAGCGCCGGCGGCCTCGGCGGTGCGCGCCACATGCGCCACCATCGCCAGGCCGGCAATCTGGTGCAGCACCTTGGGCATGGTGCTCTTCATCCGGGTACCCTCGCCGGCGGCAAGGATGATCGACAGGCAGGTTCTCGAGGTCATGGCGTCGTCCGGATTGGAAGAAGGCGGCTGGAATCGGCCACCTTTCTAGCATTGCTGGCAATCGCCTCCAATGCACACCGATTTCGACGTTTTGAAGGATCAGCCGAGTTGGCCGAGCACCGGAAAGCGTTCCAGTAGCCAGTAGGATGCCGTCTGGATGCCGCCGGTCAAAAACAGCACGCCGGCCACGACCAGCAAACCGCCGATCACCTTCTCGACCTTGCCGAGATGGACACGGAACTTGGAGAGGAAGCGCATGAAGGCGCCGGAGAACATCGCCGCGATCAGGAACGGAATGCCGAGCCCGAGCGAATAGACGGCGAGCAGCAATGCGCCCTCGCCCACTGTTTCGCGGCCGCCGGCCAGGGTCAGGATCGGCCCCAGCACCGGCCCGATGCAGGGCGTCCAGCCAAAGGCGAAGGCGAGGCCCATGAGATAGGCGGCCAGATGGCTTGCCGGCTTGCCCTGCGACTGGAAGCGCGCCTCGCGCGACAGCATGGGAATGCGCAGCAAGCCGAGGAAGTTGAGGCCCATCAGGATGATCAGCACGCCGGCGGCCATGGCCAGCGGCTCCTGCCAGGTGCGCAGCAGCTGGCCGATGGTCGAGGCACCCGCGCCGAGCGCCACGAACACTGTGGTGAAGCCGAGCACAAAGGAACCGGAAGCCGCCATCAAGGCGCCGCGCGCCCTGGAAACCGTGGCGACGCCGCCGTCGGCCTTGAAATCGTCGACCGAAACGCCGGCCATGTAGCAGAGGTAGGGCGGCACCAGCGGCAGGACACAGGGCGACAGGAACGACAGGGCGCCTGCCCCCAATGCGCTGAGATAACCGATGTCCAGTACCATGCCATGCTGCTCCGCGGATCTTCCGGCGCCGCATATAGCGGGCCCATGTGCTCCGCACCAATCACCATTCCGTGGCTGCGCCGGGGCGTGCCGAAGCCGCCCCGGCGCCGACCGTCGATTACTCGTGGATGGTGTATTCGCCGAGTTCGCAGAGATTCTGCTTGTCTTCGGTGGTGTCGAGATCCGAGCTTTCCTCGAACTCGAAGCGCATGTCGTATTCGCAGGTGCGGCGGCCGTCGGCGATGGTGATCTGCATCGACTCGCCGGGCGCCAGCGTGTCACGGCCGAAAATGTCGTCTTCCCACTGGTCGACGCCCACCGGCGAAGCATAGAAATTCGTCAGGACCGACGACGTGCCATTCTTGAGCGTGAAAACAAGATCCTCCGCCTGTGCCGCGGCAGGAAGGGCCGACACTGCCAGGACTGACGCAAAGACGAGTTTCAAAACGGTATGCATTATGTATTTCCATATAGATGCGTGCCCGGTATTGGGCGCCACGGTCTAGCAGCGGCATATGCCGCCAGCAACATCATCGCCGGGTAATATTCCCCCGCCAGGCCGACCGCCGGCGCCTGTCCCGGGCGGCACATTTGACAGGCTGTTTGCAGCGCTGTTTTTCCGGTTGACCCGCCCCGGCACTCTCCCTATGTTCCGCCGCAATTTCCGGGTCGCCACGCGGCCTTCGGGAGCGCGTAGCTCAGCCGGTAGAGCAACTGACTTTTAATCAGTAGGTCCAGGGTTCGAATCCCTGCGCGCTCACCAACTTCCGACCCAGACATATTGGTGTTTCGCACGTAGCCACGCTGGCCGTCGCCGCGCCCTTACGATCGACGGAGGCCATCCCTCCCCACCTCAACGCGTCAATCATTCGGCCACCGCAAGGCTGCTGATCTCCACCACCAGCTTGCGCCGAAGCGCGTCGGCGTAGTCGCCGACGGAATCGGGGCTGACCACGAAGGCGCCGGGCCCGCCGATGACATTCTTCGCAAAATAGTCGGTGAGGTCCTCGGCCACGCCACGCGTATGAGCGGGCATGGCGATGGCATTGATGGTGTAGCCGTTCCGGAGCGCCCGCAATCGGCTGAAAGCGACCGGTAGGCCATCGTTGTTGGTGCCGTTGGCGGAGATGTCGATGACTTTCCTCTCGGCATGCCCGGGATAGCGCTCGAAAAGAATGCCGCTCAGGTCGATGGCGAACGAAATCGAGGTGCTGCAGTTCCTGATGCAGCCGCGGCCGCTGTCGCCGTCGCGACGGATGATCGCAGCCGCAGCCTGCGCGTCACCGTGGCTGCAGATCGCCGTCCACGGCAGGACGGTGCGGACGTGGCCCGGCCCGGCCCATTCGAAATAGGTGATGGCGATGCATCCCAGGGAACCGCCTCTTGCAATGGCCGCGATCACCTCCGGCGCGACCAGGGCGTCTGCATGGCCCTGGCGTTGCATGTCCGCCGTCGCAGCATCGATCGATGCCGACACATCGACGGCGAAGACGATGGCCGTATCGACATTGGTGGCATAGGCAGGACACGCCGAGGCGGCGAGAACCGCAGTCAGTCTGGCAAGCAATGCGCCCACAAGCTCCACTCCTACGCATGGAATGGCCCCTCGGACCGGCCTGGCCCGAGAGGCGATCCTGGTTGATGTGTCGGTTGCGCGTCAGCTTCCAGATTTCTTTTTCAGTTCGGCAACGGTCCTCGATACCTTGTCCCCGGAACTCATTTTCTTGAGCTCGGTGTCATAATATCCGTATTTCTTGTCTTTTTCGCCGCTCCAGAATGTCATGTATTTCTTGCCGACCCGATACCAGGCCCAGCAATCCCCACCAGTATTGGAGGTTCCGTCCTTGACCGATGTCCGCTTGAGCTTGCCGCATACCTCGTTGCCGTTGACGGTCCATTTGCCCTCTCCAAACCAGCTCGTGTCCTTGCCATGTATGAGAAAGGTGCTGTCCGGAGCGAAATAGGCACGGGCCCTGCTCCAATTGGCCGACTTGCCCGAATAGAGTTGGCGCACCTCCGAAGCGGTCAGCGGGACCGCGTCCTTGGGCAGTTCCTCCGCCCAGCCGACGAGAGGCATCAGCGCAACCACGAAGGCAGACAGTCCGATGATGGTCCTGCTCATGGGAACCTCCTGTGAAGGCCCCAAGGATCGACCACCGCAGCGGCATCTGAAACACCCGAATGGGTTACGTCATAGGCGAGGTACCGGCCATGTTGGCTGTCAATGCCACCAGCTCGCCCTGCCGGTGCGTTCCGGTCTTGGCGAAGATCATCTTCATGTGCGCACGCACAGTCTCCTTGGAAAGATGGAGACTGTCGGCGATCGCTCCCGGCCCGGCGCCGGTTGCCAGCAGCACCGCGACCCGCGTCTCTGCCGGCGTCAGGCTGAATGCGCCGCGCAGCTGATCCGAAGTCGTGCGCGGGCGATCCTCGAAATTCTTGACGATGACGATGGCGCTGGTCGACTGGAACACATCGCCGATGATCCCCGCCGTCGGCAATGCCTCCACCAGCAACGGCCGCCGCGTATCGCGCCTGACGGCCACGGCATGGCTTGCATCAAGGCTCGAAGGACGGCGATTGGTGATCGCCTGGTGCACCAGCTTGCGCAGTTCCAGTTCGCTCGCATGGTCGGCCGCCCTCAGCCGGCGCCCGGAAAGATGCAAGCCGTCACCGAGAATCCGCTCCGCGATGCTGTTGTGGCTGAGAACATTGCCGACGCTGTCCAGCAGGAAGGCTGCGCAAGACAGTGCGTCCAGGGTCGCCAGCGCGGTTCGCCCCTGCGCCAGCGCCATGGTTTCCGACAGCGATATCATCCGGCGAAAATGCGGGGCGATCCGGGCAAGGGCCTTCGAATCCTCGGTCGTGAAGTGGCCCTGCCCCTTGGCACGCAGCATCGGCACCGCCCACAGGCCGCCATGCACCTTGAGGCCCACCATGGCGAAGCCCGGGAAGCCGAACGCCATGTAGAGTTCGTTGTAGTGGCGAAGCCGGCGACGTTCCTCGTCGGTGGCCAGGTCATGCTCGGTGACGACGGTGCGGCCGGCGCGCAGCAGCGGCATGCCGCGCTCGGCCCGGTAATGCCCGAGATACCAGTGATTTTTGACGTATTCGCAAAGCAAGTCGCCATAGTCGCGGGAACTCGGCATCGCCCCGAATTCACGGGCAGGGTTGCGCGGGTCGTTGCTGCTTGCGTCCGGATTTCCGGGGTAGAACATCATGCAGGCAGCGTTCAACGAGCGCGCGAGGCCGTGCAGCGTGTCGGTCCACCTCGTGGGGTCGAACACTGCTTCGTAGCAGGCATCGATGTCGCGTTCGATGCGGTTGTCCAGCATCATGCCGGACCCCCTCTCGCTCTCCGGGCCTCCTCAAGCCGCAAAGCCAAGGTAGCATAGGCAGCCTCCCCACTACAGTGCGATTGCAGCCGGCAAGCATGATTCCGTGCCGATATTGGCCTGCTGTAGCGGCAAATCACCGGCAAACGGTCACTATTTCCAGATGATGCGCGGCACCGGGCGCTGCTGGCGGCCAGATGTCTGCCGAGGAACATTTGCCCGTTGGCGCCGTTTACCCCTACAAGCGGACGCCACCTACGAGGAGACCATCATGAAGAAAGTTATGTCAGGCTTGATGGCGACGGCCATTGCCGCGTCATTTGCGATCGCCTCGGCGATGCCGGTTGCCGCCGCTCCCGCCTACTATCCCAAGGCGCCGCTGGCCGACACCGCCATCCAGCAGGTCCAGTACGACAACTACTGGAAGAAGCGTCGCGCCATGCGCGTCGAACGCAGCGACAGCGGCAGCCACTTCCGTACGCCGCGTCGCGGTTTCTACAGGGACCGTGGCGATGTCGTCTATTTCAACGGCCATCGCGGCTACCGCGACTACAGGCCGGGCTATCGTCGCCACAACGACTTCTGGTTCCCGGCCGGTGCCTTCATCGCCGGAGCGATCATCGGTGGCGCCATCGCCAACCAGCCGCGCCCCCGCTACGTCCAGCCGAGCCGCTACGGCAACGCGCACGTCCAGTGGTGCTACGACCGCTACCGCTCCTATCGCGCTTCGGACAACACGTTCCAGCCCTACAATGGGCCGCGCCAGCAGTGCTATTCGCCTTACTGATCGAGGCGTTTCACGCGAATGGAACCCGCGCTCACAAGGGCGCGGGTTTTTTCGTTTCGACGAGCTGGACGTCGGATTCCGCGCAGATCTTGCGAATGCTCGGAATGTCGCAATGGTCGGTGATGAACGTGTCCATCTGCGACAGGTGCGCAATGCGCACCGGCGCCGTGCGCTCGAACTTCGTCCGGTCGGACACCAGGATGACGTGGCGGGCATTGGCGATGATGGCCTGCGCCACCTTCACCTCGCGGAAATCGAAGTCCAGCAGCGCGCCGTCATGGTCGATCGCCGAAGCGCCGATGACTGCGTAGTCGACCTTGAACTGGCGGATGAAATCGACCGCGGCTTCGCCGACGATACCGCCGTCCGAACCGCGTACCACCCCGCCCGCGATCACCACCTCCATGTCGGGATATACGCGCATCCTGTTGGCAACGTTGATGTTGTTGGTGATTACCATCAGGCCCTTGTGGTCGAGCAGGGCCTTGCCCACGGCTTCGGTGGTGGTGCCGATGTTGACGAACAGCGAGGCGTTGTCGGGAATGATGCGCGCCGCCGCCTGGCCGATCGCGTCCTTTTCGTCGGCCGCGATCTTGCGCCGCGCCTCGTATTCCAGGTTTTCGATACCCGAGGGAAACAGCGCCCCGCCATGGATACGGCTCAACAGGCGCTGGTCGCAGAGGTCGTTCAGATCCTTTCGGATGGTCTGCGGCGTGACCTGGAAATGGGCCGCGAGATCGTCGACCAGCACGCGGCCATTGTCCTTGGCAAGCTGGATGATTTCCGACTGGCGCGGCGAAAGATACATTTCGGCATTCCCCTCAGTTCGTTTTGACGAAGGATAGGGGAAAACGAAAGCAGTGAAAAGGCGCTTTGAAAGCAGAAGCGAAGCGCCCGCGCCGGTCGATGACGTATTCAGATGCTTGCGCGGGCAATCTCGGTGATCACCTCGAATGCGCAGTCGACATCGGCCTCAAGTGCCTCGAACTGCCCGGCCTGGAAGCGGATGACCGCGCGTCCGTCGAGGCGCGTCTGGGTCAGGTAGATACGGCCGTCGCGATTGATGCGCTCGACAAGATCGAGATTGTGCTGGTCGAGATCGGCTGCACCGGCTGGAATGTGGCGGAACGAGAACAGCGACAACATCGGCTCGCTGCTGATCTCGAAACCGGGCTCGCGCCGCAGCCGTTCGGCCAGCTTTTCGCTCCAGGCGACATGGTTGCGGATCATCGTCCGCAGGCCTTCCAGCCCATGCGCACGCAGCAGGAACCACAGTTTCAGCGCCCGGAAACGGCGGCCGAGCGGCACCGACCATTCGGAATAGTTGATGATGCCGTCATGGCCGTGCGTCTTGAGATAGTCCGGCCGTATGGCCAGCGTCCTGACCAGGCTTTCGGGGTCGCGGATGAACTGGATCGAGCAGTCGAACTGCGCGCCGAGCCATTTGTGCGGGTTGAAGACGATCGAATCGGCGCCTTCGACGCCCGCCCAGAAATGGCGGAACTCGGGACAGATCATCGCCGAACCGGCCCAGGCCGCATCGACATGGAGGTAGAGACCCTCACGCTCGGCAATCCTGGCGACCGCTGCGATATCGTCGGTGGCGCCGACACTGGTGCCGCCGACGCAGGCGATGATCCCCGCCGGCAGCATGCCCGCGGCGCGGTCCTCGGCAATCGCCCGTTCGAGCGCTTCCGCCGCCATGCCGCGGTTGCGGCCGGCGGTCGGAATGCGCACCAGGTTGTCCTCGCCAATGCCCGAAACCCAGATGGCGCGATCGATCGAGGTATGCACCTGGTCGGAGCTGTAGATGCGCAACCTCGGCTGGCCGGAAAGCCCTGCCTTGTTGCCCTGCCAGGCGAGCGCCCGTTCGCGCATCGTCAGCACGGCGCCAAGCGTTGCCTGCGATGCGGAATCCTGGATCACCCCGGCGAAACCATCGGGCAGGCCAAGCGCCTGGCGCATCCAGTCGACCACGCGGGTCTCCAGCTCGGTCGCCGCCGGCGAGGTCTGCCAGAGCATGCATTGCGCCGCCATGGCGCTGACCAGGTATTCCGCCACCACCGAAACGGGCGCGGCGTTGGCCGGGAAATAGGCGAAGAAGCGCGGATGCTGCCAGTGCGTCATGCCGGGAAGGATGGTCGCCTCGAAATCGGCGAAGATGGCCTCCATCGGTTCGGCTTGCTCGGGCGGACTGGCCGCCACCGCGCCGAAGATGCTGCCCGGCTCGACATCCGGCCGCACCGGGCGATCGCGCAAGCCGGCGCGATAGTCCACGCCCCACTCCGCCGCCTTCACCGACCAGTGATGAAACTCGTTGCTCTCCATGGTCGTCCTCCGATGGCAATGGCAGTGCTGGCCGGCTATTCGGTGAAATCGGGCAGGCTCTGGAATGCCGCCTTCAGCGCGTCGGACCAGCCGTCCGAAACGCTCCTGTAGTAGGGATCGTCGGCGCCGATCCGCCTTTTCAGGCCGATCTTGAGGCTGTCCGTCTCATAGAAGGCGAGATCGAGCGGCAAGCCGACCGAGAGATTGGATTTGAGCGTCGAATCGAACGACACCATCAGGAGCTTCACCGTCTCGGCAAAGCTCATCTTGCGGTCGTAGGCGCGCACGATGATCGGCTTGCCGTATTTGGTCTCGCCGATCTGGAAAAACGGCGTGTCGTCGCTGCATTCGATGAAGTTGCCTTCCGGATAGATCATGAACAGCCTGGGTTCGCTGCCCTTGATCTGGCCGCCGAGGATGAACGAGGCGTTGAACGCCGAATCCGCCGTCTGCCCGGCAGGTGCCGACTGGGCGATCACCTCCTTGACCGTGTCGCCGACCAGCCGCGCGATCTGGAACATCGACGGCGCTTCGAGCAGCGTCGGGGCGCGATCGGCCACCGCCTTGGTCCGCTCGTCAAGCAGGCTGACCACGGCTTGTGTGGTGGCCAGGTTGCCGGCAGACATCAGCACGACCACGCGCTCGCCCGGCTGCTCCCAGATGCGCATCTTGCGGAAGGTCGATATGCTGTCGACGCCCGCATTGGTGCGCGTGTCCGACATGAACACCAGTCCGCGATCAATCTTCAGGCCAACGCAATAAGTCATCGATTCCGGTCCGCTTGCACGCCGGATTACTGCTCTACAGTGATGTGGACTGCAAGCCGTTCCTGCGCCTGGCCGATCAGGATGCCCGAAATCGGCATCGCCTCGCGATAGTCCCGCCCCACCGCGACGCGCACATAACGCTCGTCGGGCGAAATACCGTTGGCGGCATCGAAGCCGACCCAGCCGAGCCCGTCGACGAAGGCCTCCGCCCAGGCATGGCTCGCCACCTGTTCGACGGTGTCGTTCATCATCAGGTAGCCGCTGACATAGCGCGCCGGGAAACCGGCCAGCCGGGCGCAGGCGGCAAACACATGCGCATGGTCCTGGCAGACTCCGGTACCCTTGTTCAGCGCCTGCTCGCCGGTGGTCTGCGTGTCGGTCGTGCCCGGCACGTAGGCGATACGCATCTGGATCTCGGCCATCAGCCGGTGCAGCCGCTCCAGGTCGCCGCCCTCGCCCATGCCGGCGGCAAGCTGGCGGATCGACGCGCCCGGCGCCGTCAGCGGCGTCTCATGCTGGAAAAGCCACAGCGGCGCAAAACCGCGGTGCGGCCCGGACACGCCTGCCACATCGTTGGTGTCGACCTCGCCTTCGGCGACGACACGGATCGTATGCGGTTCACCGTCGATGCTGAGCAGCCGCGTGTCGTTGCCGAACTGGTCGAGGAACCGCACCTCCTCGCGCGCGCCCTCGACGCGCACCGACCAGGTCAGCACGGTCTGCGCCGGCCCGCTGACCGGCCACAGCCGCAACCGCTGCAAGCCATAGCGGATCGGCTCGTCGTAGTTGTATTCCGTGCGGTGGGTGACCTTGAGCCGCATTGGCGTGTCCGCTCAGTAGAAGCCGAAATCCTGGGCAACCTGGTCGCCCAGCCGGTTGTTGTCGGTGATGAAATCGGCCAGGAATTCGTGCAGGCCGGTTTCGAAGATGTCCTTGATCTCGGTGCCGCGCAGCCTGGCATAAATCCGTTCTGCTATGTCCTGCGCCGGGTGGCGCGCGCCATAATCCTCGCCGAGAAATTTCAGATGCTCGGCCAGGAAACGATAGCTGAAAGTCAGTGAGCGCGGCATGCGCACGTTGAGGATCAGGTATTCGGCGATGTTGGTCGGCTTGTATTCCGCTTCATAGACCCAGCGGTACGACCGGTGCGCCGCCACCGAACGCAGGATCGATTCCCACTGGTAGTTGTCGAGCGACGAGCCCACCCACGAAACCGATGGCAGCAGAACGTAATATTTGACGTCGAGGATGCGCGCCGTGTTGTCGGCGCGCTCGACATAGGTGCCGAGCTGGGCGAAATCGAAGATCTCGTTGCGCAGCATCGTGCCGTAGAACGATCCGCGGATCAGCGCGGTTTCGCGCTTGATGGCGTCGAGCACGCCGGGCAATTCGCGCTGGTCGATAGGCTGCGCCAGCATGCGCTTCAGCGACATCCAGGCTTCGTTGATGCTCTCCCAGGTTTCGCGCGTCAGCGCCGTGCGCACCATGCGGGCATTGTTGCGCGCCGTCTCGATCGCCGCCACAGCACTCGACGGGTTCGACATGTCGCGTAACAGGAAGTCGGCGACGTTCTCCGCCGTATAGTCGCTGTGCTTGGCGGCGAACGACGTAGCTGCTCCCGCCGACAGCAGCACCGACTTCCACTCCTCCGACGCGTCCTGGCTGCGGGTCAGCGCTATGCGCAACCCGGCATCGATCAGCCGCGCCATGTTCTCGGTCCGCTCGATATAGCGGTTCATCCAGTAGAGGCCGTTGGCGGTGCGTCCGAGGAGCATGTCAGAGTGACCTGAGCGAATAGGGAATGGCGAATAGCGAATAGTGAGCGTTCATCATGATTTTTGCTGCAGGCTCCTGATCATGGAACGCACCATCCTGCCTATTTCGTCAGTTTGTTCGAGCAACTTCGTAGCCTCGACTTCGCGCATCAATCCAACTCGGCCGCTCAAGATCAGATGTGTTTCCAACTCTTTGAGCGAGCCTTGGGCCACCCTAAGAAACTGGACGAACGATCCTGTGCTCTCTCGACCATGTCCTTCCGCAATATTCGCTGCAATCGAGGTAGCGGATCGCCTGATTTGCGAGGTCATCCCGTAAGCTTCGCTGGTCGGAAACGCCTTGGTGGCAGAATAGCAATCCACCGCCAGCTCAACCGACGCTCTCCAAACAAGCAGATCCTTGTACGAGTTGATCGTCGCCAGCATTTCCCCCTATTCGCTACTCCCTATTCGCTATTCGCTATTCGCTTCCTCAATCATCCAGCACCCACGTATCCTTCGTTCCCCCGCCTTGAGAGGAGTTCACAACCAGCGATCCCTCCTTCAGCGCAACCCGCGTCAAACCGCCCGGCACGATGCGGATCCGGTCCGACACCAGCACGAACGGCCTGAGGTCGACATGGCGCGGCGCCAGCCCTTTTTCGGTCAGGATCGGGCAGGTCGACAGCGACAGCGTCGGCTGGGCGATGTAGTTCGACGGCCTGGCCGCGAGCTTCTTGGAAAAGTCCTCGCGTTCCTTCTTGCTCGCGGCCGGGCCGACCAGCATGCCGTAGCCGCCGGAGCCGTGCACTTCCTTGACCACCAGTTCGGCAAGATGCTCCTGGACGTATTTCAGGCTGTCTGGCTCCGAGCAGCGCCAGGTGGGGATGTTGCCGAGGATCGGCTTGCGGCCGGTGTAGAACTCGATGATCTCGGGCATGTAGGAATAGATCGCCTTGTCGTCGGCGATGCCGGTGCCCGGCGCATTGGCAATGGTGATGTTGCCGGCACGATAGACGTCCATGATGCCCGGCACGCCGAGCGCCGAATCCGGCTTGAAGGTCAGCGGATCGAGATAGGCGTCGTCGACCCGGCGATAAAGCACGTCGATCTGCTTGTAGCCCTCGGTCGTGCGCATCGCCACGCGCCCGTCGACGACGCGCAGATCCTGCCCCTCGACAAGCTGCACGCCCATCTGGTCTGCCAGGAAAGCGTGCTCGAAATAGGCCGAGTTGAAGCTGCCCGGCGTCAGCACGGCGATCGTCGGCGCGCCGCTCACCCCGTTGGGCCGCACCGCGGCCAGCGACTGCCTGAGCAACTGCGGATAGTTCTCGACCGGGTGCACCTTGATGCGCTGGAACAGCTCGGGAAAGAGCTGCAGCATCGTCTCGCGGTTCTCCAGCATGTAGGAGACCCCCGACGGCGTGCGCGCATTGTCCTCGAGCACGTAGAACTCGTTCTCGGAGATGCGCACGATGTCGACGCCGATGATGTGGGTGTAGACGCCGGCCGGCGGCCTGACCCCGATCATCTCCGGCAGGAAGGCTTCGTTGGTGGCGATCAGTTCGCGCGGCACACGGCCTGCGCGCAGGATCTCCTGGCGGTGGTAGATGTCGTCGAGGAAGGCGTTGAGCGCCTGGACGCGCTGCTCGATGCCCTGCGTCAGCCTGCGCCACTCATTGCCTGAAATGATGCGCGGCACGATGTCGAACGGGATCAGCCGCTCGGAGGCTTCCTGCTCGCCATAGACGGCGAAGGTGATGCCGGTCTTGCGGAACACCCGCTCGGCATCGCGCATCTTCTCGGTCAGTCGTGCAGGATCCTGGTTTTTCAGCCAGCCGTCATAGGCTTCGTAGGGTCTTCGCAAACCGGCTTCTGCCGGGAGCATTTCGTCGAAGGCGACCAATGGCAAACTCCCCTCTGCGATCAGTGAAATGACCTCGGGGGAGAAAATCAAGCGCAATCGCCGGTTTCAGGCGCAGCCGGCTTCATATTCGGGAGATTGCCCATCATTTTGGCAAGATGCAGGGAATTTGGGCGCATCCCTGCCCGCTTGTGCGCCGTGCGCCCAATCGGACGCACAAAGAACGCTCTCGCAATTCAGTTTGCGCATCGTGGCTTGCGGAAATCGATTCCGATTTGCGGGCCGCTGTGCGAGCGCTCAGAACGCGCGGAAGGTCACCGTCGTGAACGTGTCCTTGATGTTGCCGATGGCATGGACCCGCTCGTTGACGAAGTGGCCGATGTCTTCCTCGTCATCGACATAGAACTTCACCAGCAGGTCGTAGTTGCCGGCCGTCGAATAGACCTCCGAGGCGATCTCGGCGTCGGCGAGCGCGCTCGCCACCTCGTAGGCCTTGCCGAGTTCGCATTTGATCTGCACGAAAAAGGTCTTCATCGCACCGTCCGTTTCGGCCTGCCATCGTTGCCGGTCTTGTCGCAGAACGGGCCTGCGCTTTCAAGCCGGTGCCTGGGCGTCCTATCTCTGCAAAATCTCTGGCCGGCTGTCTGAAACCGCATAGGGCGCGCCTGCGTATGATACAATGTCATCGTGGCGCTGGCCAATGCCGCCACCGAACGGGAGAGGCCACCATGCGCCATGCCGCCATCGTCTTCGCCGCTTGGCTCTGCGCCATTCCCGCGCTTGCCGGCGATGCCGAGGTCAAGGCGGCACAGGGCAGCATTTCGGGCCAGCTCCAGGCCTTCCGCGCCGGCGACAATGCCACGGCCTACGGCTACGCCGCCCCGAACGTGAAGCGCATCTTCCCTACCCTCGATGCCTTCATGGGCATGGTGACGGGTGGCTACAAGCCGGTCCACAGGCCGCAGAGCTTCGATTTCGGCAAATCCCGGGAAATGAGTTCGAGCGCCATCGCCCAGCAAGTGCTCATCGTCGGGCCCGACGGCAAGGACTACGAGGCCGTCTACACGCTTGAACTGCAGCCCGACGGCGTCTGGCGCATCACCGGCGTCAGCCTTCGCGCGGCGAACTCGCTGAGCACCTGACTCAAGCAATTACACCTTGCCGGCCTCTGGACCGGAGAGAACCGGCCATCGGAAGCAGCAGTACCGGCTTGCCGGCGCCGCATCCGCATCATTTCGGCCGGCGCGCCTCGAAGCTGATCGAGCCGCAGCCCTTGGTCGGCGCCTGTCCGTAGCGATAGTCGGCCGAGGCAACGACATCGGTGAAACCCGCCTCGCGCAGCGCCATGGCGAACTCCTCGACGCCCCACCAGCGCAGGCTGAACAGCTCCATCTCCGTGTCGGCGAGCTTGGTGCCCTTCCACAGCTCGTAGCGCAGATGCGTCACCGTCGTCTGCGCGACGTAGTCGGTGGAGCCACGCGTGTCCGTCAGCGTCAGCAGGTCGCCGTCGCCGGTTGTCCAACTGCGCACCCGGCCGCCCTCGCCCAAGAAACCTTCGATCACGTCGAGGTCGATCATCAGCCTGCCCTCGGGTTCGAGATGCTCGAAGAACCGCCGCAGGGCAGACCTTGCCGCTGCCATGTCGGTAATCAGCTGGAACGACCCCAGCGGCACGACGATCGCGGCAAAACGTCGTTCATGCGAGAAATCCTCGAATGTCCCGCGGCTCACACGCGCGACGTCGAGCGAGCGCTCCGCGCAAACCGCGCGGCAATAGTCGAGCATTTCCTCGGAGGGATCGAAGCCCCAGATATCGAAACCAGCCTCGAGCATCGGCACGAAGAACCGGCCATTGCCGACGGCTGGCTCCAGCACCGGCCCCGAACCGGCAAGACGTTCGAGATAATACTCAACGTCACCGAAAGAACGACCGACCGGCTTGTCGAGATTGTAGACCCAGGAGGCAAGCGTACCGTATCTGTTGTTCATGCAGGTACCTGGCTGATCTTTGAGAGTCACCGCGACCTTCCCAGGGTCAGGCATCAGAGCGCCATAGGACGGACTGGCTCGACGCGTCCAGTCTCCAATTCTTCCCGTTGGGAGCTTTGCCCCGGGCCTGTGGCACCGAGGTCACGCCGCGTACCTACGGCGTCTGACGGCTCGCGCCGGCAAAAAACGGCGCGGCGATTTCCGTCCGCCGAAGGTTCAGCGGCCACAGGCTGGGTACCATTGTCAGCAGACCTGCGGGCGCGCCTTGCCGGCTGCGGACGAACGATGGAAACCAGGCGCTGCACCAACAGAATCGGATCAGGCTGCAGCCATGCTCAAGGTCATCGCCCAGGACTTCATCAAGGCGGAATTCATCGACGCCGTCATGCCGCTCTATGCCGAGCTGGTGGAGAAAACCCGGCAGGAGGAGCTGTGCATCGCCTACGACCTCTTCATCGACCAGAAGGACTTCGGACATTTCGTCTTCGTCGAGGAATGGCCCGATCGTGCGGCGCTGGACGCCCATTGCCGGTCCGAGCACTTTGTCCGCCTGGTGCCCCTGATCAACCGGCATCAGCGCCAGGAGCCGACCTTCATCCTGATGGAGCCGTTCGCCGCCTGACTCGGCGTGGCGGCTGGCGTCACCGTGCCGGGTGCACCGGCAGGTCGCCCCGCGCCCAGCCCTCGCTGATCTCGGCGGTGCGGTCGGCTAAGCGACCGGCTTCGATCGAGGCGCGGATCTCGCTCATCAGCTGCTGGTAGTAGGACAAATTGTTCCAGGTCAGCAGCATCGCGCCGAGCGACTCGCCCGACTTGATGAGATGATGCAGATAGGCGCGGCTGTAGTCGCGCGCGGCCGGGCAATCGCTTTCCTCGTCCAGCGGGCGCGGGTCGTCGGCGTGCCGGGCGTTGCGCAAATTGACCTTGCCGCGGCGGGTATAGGCGAGGCCATGGCGGCCGGCGCGGGTCGGCATCACGCAGTCGAACATGTCTATGCCGCGCGCCACCGACTTGACGATATCGTCGGGCGTTCCGACGCCCATCAGGTAGCGCGGCTTGTCCTGCGGCAGCTCCGGACAGGTGATGTCGAGCATGTCGAGCATCACTTCCTGCGGCTCGCCGACGGCAAGTCCGCCCACAGCGTAGCCCTTGAGGTCGAGCGCCTTCAACGCCTGCGCCGAGCGCACCCGCATGTCGGGAATGTCGCCACCCTGCACGATGCCGAACATCGCCTTGCCCGGCTGGTCGCCGAACGCCGTCTTGCAGCGCTCGGCCCAGCGCAGCGACAGTTCCATGGCGCGCTGGATTTCCTTCGGCGTCGACGGCAGCGCCGTGCATTCGTCGAGCTGCATCTGGATGTCGGAATCGAGCAGGCCCTGGATCTCGATCGAGCGCTCCGGCGACATCTCGTAGGGCGCACCGTCGATATGCGAGCGGAAGGTCACGCCCTTCTCGCTGAGCTTGCGCAGCTTCGACAGCGACATCACCTGGAAACCGCCGGAATCGGTCAGGATCGGATGCGGCCAGCGGGCGAAATCGTGCAGGCCGCCGAGCCTGGCCACGCGCTCGGCACCGGGCCTGAGCATCAGATGATAGGTATTGCCCAGGATGATGTCGGCGCCGACGCCGCGCACCTGGTCCATGTACATCGCCTTGACCGTGCCGCCGGTGCCGACAGGCATGAAGGCCGGCGTGCGGATCGTGCCGCGCGGCATGGTGATCTCGCCGCGGCGCGCCTTGCCGTCGGTCGCAAGCAGCTTGAAGGTGAACTCTGAACTCATCGGTCGTCCCTGAACAGCAGGCTGGCGTCGCCATAGGAATAGAAGCGGTAGCCGTCCGCGATCGCATGCGCGTAGACGCCCTGCATCCTGTCGAGCCCGCAAAAGGCCGAAACCAGCATGAACAAAGTCGAGCGCGGCAGGTGGAAATTGGTCATCAGCGCGTCGACGAACTTGAAGCGGTAGCCGGGCGTGATGAAGATGTCGGTCGGCCCGGACCATGCGGCGATCGTGCCGTCCGCGCGCGCCGCACTTTCCATCAGCCTAAGCGAAGTGGTGCCGACTGCAACGATGCGGCTACCGCGCGCCCTTGCGGCATTCAGCGCGGCTGCGGTCTCGCCCGATACATGGCCGATCTCGGAGTGCATCTTGTGCTCGGCCGTGTCGTCGGCCTTCACCGGCAGGAAGGTGCCGGCACCGACATGCAGCGTCACGAATTGCTGTTCGATGCCCTTGGCCGCGAGTGCCGCAAACAGATCCGGCGTGAAATGCAGCCCGGCGGTAGGGGCTGCAACCGCGCCCTCCTCCCGGGCATAGACCGTCTGGTAGTCGCGCCGGTCGCGCTCGTCGTCGGCGCGCTTGGAGGCGATGTAGGGCGGCAACGGAATGTGGCCGACCGCATGCAGCGCCTCATCCAGCGCCGGGCCCGACACGTCGAACGCCAGCAGCGCCTCGCCCGCCTCGCCCTTCTCGATCACCGTCGCGTCAAGCTGGCCCAGCATGCAGGTCTCGGCATCGTGGCCGAACTGGATGCGGTCGCCGACGGCGACCCGCTTGCCCGGGCGCATGAAGGCGAGCCAGCGGTCGGGCGCGGTGCGCATGTGCAGCGTCGCATCGACATGCGCCACCGCCTCGCCGCGCACCCTGCGGCCCTTCAGCTGCGCCGGGATGACGCGCGTGTCGTTGAGCACCAGCACATCGCCCGGCTCGAGCAGCGACGGCAGGTCGCCAACCCTGAGGCCGGCGAATTCCTCGCTTGGGCGAACGACCAGCATGCGCGCGGAATCGCGCGGTTCGGCCGGGCGCAGCGCGATCCGCTCTTCGGGCAGCTCGAAATCGAAAAGATCTACACGCAAGTTAGTCAGCCATTGTCGTCGTCAGTGAGTTGATCATTGCCCTAACTGACGTTGGCTGAAATTCATACTAAAAGTCATTGAGCTGGTGGTCCGTCAGTTTGATTGCCGCCCCCCACACCGCAACCAACTGCCCCCGTTCTGACATAACCACATCTCTCACGCGTCCGAACGCACGGTCATGGTTGTGTCTGATGGCATCCGCCGCAGCAACAGTCGCCGGAAGATGCTGGTCGAAAGCCTCGATCATCCGATCACTGGTTTTAGCCCCAACCACCGCTTTCATCTCCAAGCAGCCCAGGAATTTTCGGATGTTGTAGGCCGCCATCAGTGCGTCGGTGTAGAACGGGTAGCTAAGTCGACGTTCTTGATCCGACGGTTGCCTTCTATCTACCCGCGCCAGAATCGTTTCATGCAATGAAACGCAGGCTGCAGAAGCAAAGGCTAGGCCACGAAATTCCGAGTTCAAATGATCAGCAAGCGCGTAAGCGCGGCGTTGATTGAACCTCAGGATAAGAACTTGAATTTCATCAAGAATTAGCGCTTCGCATTCGAACGCTTGTTCGATTGCGGTCCGCCAATCCTCCGACATCAGTAGATACGGATCATCATTGCCCCGGCGAGCAGCAGCATGGCGCCGACGATGCGGCCCATGGAGATTTCGCGGACCGCGACGCCGAGATAGCCGGCCCGGTCGACCAGCATGCCGGCAAGCAGCTGGCCGGCGACAAGGAAAGCCATCAGCGCCGCCGTGCCGATCCTGGGGACCAGCAGCACCGAACTGGTGACGTAGAACGCCCCGAGGCAGCCACCGGCGATGAACAGCCAGGGTGCCGGAGCGCGCCAGTCCACGGCCACGCCCTCGGCACGCGCCACAAGGAGCGCGATCGCGCCCAGCACGATCGCTCCGACCAGGAACGAAATGGCAGCCGCCGCCACGGGCATTCCCAGCCCGCGCGCCAGCTGCGCATTCACAGGTGCCTGAATGGCAACGAAGGCGCCCGCCAGAACGCCGAGAAGCGACCAGAGAACGCCAGCCATTGCCTGTTATTCCGCGACGTCCGCGGCAACCTTCAGCGACACGATCTTGTCGGGATCCTGCACCGGCTCGCCGCGCTTGATCTTGTCGACATTGTCCATGCCTTCGATGACCTGGCCCCACACCGTGTACTGGCGGTTGAGGAAGCCGGCGTCCTCGAAGCAGATGAAGAACTGCGAATTGGCCGAGTTCGGGTTCTGCGAACGCGCCATCGAGCAGGTGCCGCGGCCGTGGTTCATGTTGGAGAACTCGGCCTTCAGGTCCGGCTTGTCCGAGCCGCCCATGCCGGCGCGGCCGGGATTGAAGTCCTTGCCGCCCGACTTGCCGAACTTGACGTCGCCGGTCTGGGCCATGAAGCCGTCGATGACGCGGTGGAACACGACGCCGTCATAGGCGCCTTCGCGCGCCAGTTCCTTGATCCGGCCGACATGGCCGGGAGCAAGGTCAGGGAACAGTTCGATGACCACGTTGCCCTTGGTGGTTTCCATGATCAGCGCGTTTTCGCGATCCTTGATCTCGGCCATGGTGAAATTCCTTCTTTGCGTTTTGGATTACTTGGCGTCCGCAGCGATGCGGACCTTGATCATGCTGTCGGGGTCGCTGACGACGCCGTTTGCGGCGGCATCGCCCTTCTTGATGCCGTCGACCAGTTCCATGCCGCTCTCGACATCGCCGACGATGGTGTACTGGCCGTCCAGCGAGGAGGCGGTGTCGAACATGATGAAGAACTGCGAATTCGCCGAATTCGGATCCTGCGCACGCGCCATGCCGACGACGCCGCGCTTGAAGTTCTCCTTGGAGAATTCGGCCGGCAGGTCGGGCAGCTTCGAGCCGCCGGTGCCGGCGCGGTCGCCGCTGTAGCCGTCCTTCGTGTCGCCGAACTCGACGTCGCCGGTCTGCGCCATGAAGCCGTCGATGACACGGTGGAACGCGACATTGTCATAGGCGCCTTCGCGCACCAGCTTCTTGATCTGCTCGACATGCTTGGGTGCGAGGTCGGGGCGCAGCGCCACCGTCACGTCGCCGCCCTTCAGCGTGATGATCATCGTGTTCTCGGGCTCGGCGGCCAGTGCAGCGGCCGAGCCTGCAAGCAGGCCGGCGAGGACGACGAAGGACGAGGCAAGCTTTTTGAGCTGCATGGTTCGATACTCCGGAATTATTTCGCGAATTTTGCCGTGAGCGCGCCAGCGACCGCCGCCGGCACGAACGGGCGGATGTCGCCGCCCATCGAGGCTATCTGGCGGACAAGTGTGGCGGTAATCGTGCGGACCGAAGGGCTTGCCGGCAGGAAAACCGTCTGCAGCTCCGGTGCCATGGTCTCGTTCATGCCCGCCATCTGCATCTCATAGTCGAGATCGGTGCCGTCGCGCAGGCCGCGGATCATGATCGAGGCGCCTTCCTTGCGCGCCGCGTCGATCACCAGCCCGTCGAAGGCGACGACCTTGATGCGAGCTCCGTCCTTGCCGAACTCGGCCTTCGTCGCTTCCTCGATCAGCGCCACCCGCTCCTCGAACGAGAACAGCGGCTTCTTGCCAGGATGGATGCCGATGGCGGCATAGACGACGTCGGCCACGGCCAGCGACGCCTTGAGCACGTCGAGATGGCCGTTGGTCAGCGGGTCGAACGACCCGGCATAGATGGCGATGCGATCAGTCATGCGCTGCTTCTAGAACATCGGCGCCAAAGGTGGAAGCGCACATCGGCGGTGCGCGGCGCCTTAGGCCGAATGGTTTACGAGATGAATGCCCGATGAATGGCAATCTCAGGATCCGTTCAAGCGGATGTGAATAAACCCTGTGTATATCAGATGAAACCAAATGCAGGTTCGTCCGTTGTTTCAAGCAGGAGAACAGCGCCATGATGATCTACATGCTCGCCGCGGCCATGACTCTGGCCATGCTTGTCGCCACCGCCTTCAGCCTCCATCATGAGGCGCATCGCGTCCGCACCAAGGTGCAGACGGCCCGCGTCCAGCTTCCCGGCTGGCGCAATCCGCGCGTCCCGCGCTAGAAAGTTTCTGCCCCTCCAGGCAAAAAGCGGCGCTTCGGCGCCGCTTTCTTCTCTTCAAATATTGAGCCTACACCCTGAATTGACAGGCTTTTAAGCACTTTCAGCGTAGCTCTCAGCCTTCCTCGCTCACGGCATCGTCGCCATTTGGCGCGTCGTCGCCATCTTCGTCGCCCGACGGCTCGGAGATGCGTTCGACCGAAACCACCTTCTCGCCCTCGGCCGTATTGAAGATGGTAACGCCCTTGGTCGCGCGGCTGGCGAAGCGGATGCCGTCGACCGGCACGCGGATCACCTGGCCGCCGTCCGACACCAGCATGATCTGGTCCTCGTTGCCGACCGGGAAGGTCGCCACCAGCTTGCCGATCTCCGTCGTCTTCGACACGTCGGTGGCGCGGATGCCCTTGCCGCCGCGGTTGGTCAGGCGGAAATCGTAGGACGACGAGCGCTTGCCATAGCCATATTCGGTGACCGTCAGCACGAACTGTTCGTGCTGGGTCAGGAACTGGTAGCGCTCCTCAGAGATGTCAGCCTCCTCGCCGACCTCCTCGTTGGTCAGCGCGATGTCCTCGTCCTCGCCAGCCGCAATCCCGGCAGCCAGCCTGCGTTCGGCGACCGAACGCTTGAGATAGGCGGCACGCTCCGCCGGGCTCGCTTCGACATGCTCAATGACGGCCATCGAAATGACGCGGTCGCCATCGCCCATGCTGATGCCGCGCACGCCGACCGAGTTGCGGCTCTGGAACACGCGCACGTCGTCGACGCGGAAGCGGATGCACTGGCCGGAATCGGCGGTCAAAAGCACATCGTCATTGTCGGTGCAGGTTTCGACGCCGAGGATCTCGTCGCCTTCCTCCTCCAGCTTCATGGCGATCTTGCCGTTGCGGTTGACCTGGACGAAGTCGCTGAGCTTGTTGCGGCGCACGGTGCCGCGCGTCGTCGCGAACATCACGTCGAGCTCGCCCCAGCTTGCCTCGTCCTCGGGCAGCGGCATGATCGTGGTGATGCGCTCTCCCTGCTGCAGCGGCAGCAGGTTGATCAGCGCCTTGCCGCGCGACTGCGGATTGCCGATCGGCAGACGCCAGACCTTTTCCTTGTAGACGATGCCGCGCGACGAGAAGAACAGCACCGGCGTGTGCGTGTTGACCACGAACAGGCGGGTAACGAAATCCTCGTCCTTGGTCGACATGCCCGAGCGGCCCTTGCCGCCGCGGCGCTGCGCCCGGTAGAGCGACAGCGGCACGCGCTTGATGTAGCCGGAATGGCTGACGGTCACGACCATGTCCTCGCGCGGGATCAGGTCCTCGTCTTCCATGTCCGAGCCGGCGTCGGTGATCTCGGTGCGGCGCGGCACGCCGAACTCGTCACGCACGGCAAGCAGCTCGTCCTTGACGATCTGCTGGATTCGGGCCCGCGACGACAGGATGTCGAGATAATCGGTGATCTCGGCGCCGATCTTGTTCAGCTCGTCGGCGATTTCGTCGCGGCCGAGCGCGGTCAGGCGCTGCAGGCGCAGTTCGAGGATCGCGCGCGCCTGTTCTTCCGACAAATTGTAGGTGCCGTCATCGTTGATGCGATGGCGCGGATCGTCGATCAGGCGGATCAGCGACTCGACGTCGGAAGCCGGCCAGCGCCGCGTCATCAGCTGGTCGCGCGCCGTCTGCGGATCGGGCGCGGTGCGGATGAGCTTGATGACTTCGTCGATATTGGCAACCGCGATCGCCAGGCCGACCAAGACATGCGCACGGTCGCGCACCTTCTTGAGCAGGAACTTGGTGCGCCGGCTGATCACCTCTTCGCGGAAGGCGACGAACGCCCGCAGCATGTCGAGCAGCGTCAGCACTTCCGGCTTGCCGCCGTTGAGCGCCACCATGTTGGCGCCGAACGACGTCTGCAGCGGCGTGAAGCGGTAGAGCTGGTTGAGGATCACCTCGGCATTGGCATCGCGCTTCAGCTCGATGACGACGCGGTAGCCTTGGCGATCGGACTCGTCGCGGATGTCGGAGATGCCCTCGATGCGCTTGTCGCGCACCAGCTCGGCCATCTTCTCGATCATCGACGCCTTGTTCACCTGATAGGGAACCTCGGTGATGATGATGGCTTCGCGATCGTTGCGGATCTGCTCGATATTGACCCTGCCGCGCATGACGACGGAGCCACGCCCCGTCGAATAGGCGTTGTAGATGCCCGAGCGGCCCAGGATAAGGCCACTGGTCGGGAAATCAGGACCGGGAATGATCTCCATCAGATCGGGCAGATCAATCGCAGGGTTCTCCATGACGGCGATGGCGCCGTTGCAGACCTCGACCAGATTGTGCGGCGGGATGTTGGTCGCCATGCCGACGGCGATGCCGCCGGCACCATTGACCAGCAGCGCCGGGAAGCGTGCCGGCAGCACGCGCGGCTCCCGGCCCGAGGCGTCATAGGTGTCCTGGAAATCGACGGTATCCTTGTCGATGTCCTCGAGCAGTTCGTGGGCAACCTTGGTCAGGCGCGCTTCGGTGTAGCGCATCGCCGCGGGCGGATCGCCGTCGATCGAGCCGAAATTGCCCTGCCCGTCGATCAGCGTGACGCTCATCGACCAGTCCTGCGCCATGCGCACCAGGGCGTCATAGATCGAGGCGTCGCCGTGCGGGTGGTACTTACCCATCACGTCGGCGACGGGACGCGCCGACTTCACATATTTGCGGTTCCAGTGGTAGCCGCTCTCATGCGAGGCGTAGAGAATGCGGCGATGCACAGGCTTCATGCCGTCGCGCACGTCGGGCAGCGCGCGGCTTACGATCACGCTCATGGCGTAGTCGAGATAGGAGCGCTGCATCTCCTCGATGATGGAAATCGGCTCGATGCCGGAGGGACCGTCAGGTCCGCGCGGTGATTTCTGGTCGGTCAACTCTGATCACGCATGTTGGGAATCATTTGCCCCTTATATAGGAACGGCCCGCAATTGACCAATTCCAGGCGCGCTTTTCCAACGCTGATTTTGCACTAGAAATCAAAAGGATAGGCACCGCGACCCGATCCGCGACAGTCTGTCCGGCAGCATCCTAGGGCTTTGTCCGCGCATCGCGCGCCAATCCTGCGCAAGGGCTCTGGCATTGCCGGCCGCCCCGGGTTAGCCTGCATCCGCCGGGGGAGACATCGGATGCCGTTTTTCGACAGTGTTTTCAATGCCTTCGTCACCATTCTCGTGACCATCGACCCACCGGGCCTGGCACCGCTGTTCCTGGCCGTCACCCGCGGCATGAACCGCGAGCAGCGCCTCCAGGTATCGATGCGCGCCAGCATCATCGCCTTCATCGTGCTGGCCGTCTTCGCCATCGCGGGCGCCGCCATCCTCACCGTCTTCGGCATCACCCTGCCGGCCTTCCGCGTCGCCGGCGGCTTCCTGCTGTTCTTCATCGCCTTCGAGATGGTTTTCGAGAAGCGGCAGGACCGCAAGGAGAAGATATCGGACGTCGCCATCACCCGCGACCACATCCACAACATCGCCGCCTTCCCGCTCGCCATCCCCCTGATCGCCGGCCCCGGCGCCATCTCGGCCACGGTGCTGCTGTCCGGCTCGTTCCAGGGCTGGGCTGGCCAGCTGGCGCTGGTGCTGATCATCCTCGCCTGCCTGGCGCTGACCTATCTGGTGTTCATCCTGGCCGAGCGCATCGACCAGTTCCTCGGCCAGACCGGCCGCTCGATCCTCACCCGCCTGCTCGGCGTCATCCTCGCAGCGCTGGCCGTCCAGTTCGTCGCCGACGGCATCAAGGCATTGATCGCGATGTGAATTGCGCTTGGGCGCGCAACCTGACATCACCCCGGCATGACCGAACGAGCGATGCTTGACCACGATGCATGGTGTCCCTGGCATCCGGCCGAACTGGCGCAGCGCCTCGCCGGCATCTCGCAGCCCTGGTGCATCGTCGGCGGCTGGGCGCTCGACCTGTGGCATGGGCGGCAGACCCGCGAACACGAGGACCTCGAATTCACCGTGCTGCGCCACGACCAGCACATCTTCCGCCAGGCGTTGAAAGGCATGGAGTTCCACTCGGCCGGCAACGGCATCGTCGAACGCTTGCCTGCAAACGAGGATGCGCCGCCGGCGATCTCGCAGATCTGGTGCGAGGACGTCGCTGAACGCTGCTGGCGGGTGGACATGATGATCGAGGACGGAACGCCGGGCCGGTGGGTCTACAAGCGGGATCCGGCGATCGTCAGGCAGCGGACCGGGATCGTCGGCATGACACCCGACGCCATCCCCTATCTGAAGCCGGCAGCGATCCTGCTGTTCAAGGCCAGATACCGACGCCCCAAGGATGAATTCGACTTCGAGCAGGCTTTGCCGAAACTGGAAAAGCCAGAGCGTGAATGGCTGAAGACGTGCCTCGACACAAGCCATCCCGGGCATGAATGGGCCGGGATGTTGTAGATCCGACCGATGCGGTGGCTCGGGAGCATCTTGCATCCGCAGTGAGCGGCCGGACGCCGCTTTTCTTAGTGCTTGAAGCAGTGCTCGCGATGCCATTGCAGGAAGTGTGGGTGCGGCCGGTCGGACAAACGCTGCGGGCCGATCGCCCGGCCAGTACGATTGACGACACCCTGGATGCCTTCTGGATCGTTCGCCTGGCGTGAGATCAAGATTTCGAGGTCGTCGGCCAGACTGATCAGGCCCCGGTCAAACATCCAGTGCGCCGTCCCTGACAATGCAATGCCGTTATTGATGACATCTGGCCCGCCTGCCTCGACAGGGCGAATGTGGGCCGCTGCTACCTCCGCTCGCCCACCACCGTTGATCAGCTTCAGTCCGGTGATCGCGCAGCGTTCATCATAGGCCCGCAGGACGATCTGTCGGAAAACGCGGTCGCGTACGATCCGGGACGTCAAGAATTGAACACGCTCCCGGGTCTCCTCGAAAATGAACGGCGTCTGCTCTTCAGACAGCCCTGTATCGGCGAGGTCGACACGCGGAAGCAGAGATTCCGCTTGATCGATCCCCAAAGACACGATCCGGCTGAAATCAGCAGGAACAAGCGGCCGCACCGCCGACTGCGCGCGGCCGGAAATTGCGCCTGCGTCATTCAGAAGCCCGCGCTCAACGACACCGTCGGCGCCGCTGAACGGGACAGGATTCGCAAAATCAAGATAGGTGCCAGGCTCTATGATGGCGACGAACATACCGCGCGCACCCGGATCTGGAATGGCCTGCTGCACCTTGGCTACGGCAAAATAGCCCCTGGTACCCACAACTTTGCGCGGTTCGTAGTAAACGATCCAGTCGCCAACACACCGCTGAACCCTGCCCAAGTACTGGGCCGGGAATTGGTAACGCTCAGCAGGACTGTCATCGTAGATCGAATCCGACCTGTGAATAAAGACCCCGAATCCCATTCTCGCTTAATAGCGACAACGGGGAGGATTCGCGAGGCTTCCATTCAGGAACGCTCTTCGGCACCAAGTTGCGGAAATTCAGCCGAATCGAGCGGCAGCCTCGCCGCACGCTCAACGAACGCTGATCTCCATGCTCCCGATGCCGGCGATCTGGGCAACCATCGTGTCACCGGCCTTCACCGGACCAACCCCTTCCGGCGTACCGGTATAGAGCAGGTCGCCGGGCATCAGCGTGTAGAAGGACGAGGCGCGTTCGATCAGCGCCGCGACATCGCGAAGGAGATTGGACGTCGAGGTCTTTTGCCGGATCTCGCCATTGACCGTCAGTTCCATTTCCAGCGCGGAAGGATCGGGGATCTCGTCGGAGGTGACCATCCACGGCCCCAGCACCGAATAGGTGTCGCAGGACTTGCGCATGCTGCGCTCCTCGGTGCCGCGTACCGTCATGTCGAGGCCGATGGAATAGCCTGCCACGTATGACAGCGCGTCCTTCCGAGCAACGCGGTCGGCGCGGCGGCCGATGACCGCCACCAGCTCGATCTCATGGTCGTTGCGGGCCTCGGGAAAGCGGATGACCACGTCATCGGAAGCGCCGATGAGCGAACTGGTGGCTTTCAGGAAGAGCCCTGCCTTGTCGATGGGCAGGATGTTGGTGCCGTGATGGATGGTCGCGTCGGCGAGCGCCTCGTCGTGATGCAGGCGGTAGTTCACCGGCGCGGCCACGATCTTGCGCGGCGACGCCACCGGCGGCAACAGACGAACGCTGTCGAGCGCCAGGGGCGCGGCCTGGCCGGCCAGTTCCTCCATCCTCGGCCGCAACTCGGGCAGCGCGGCCACCAGCGGATCGTGGTCGGGCAGCGGGTAGCGGTGCTGTGCCAGGCTGTCGAGCACGGGGGAAACGTCGTACACCGACGCGCCCCGCACGAGGCCAAGACGGTTGTCGTTGAAACGGCAAATACGCATCAGGATGCCTTTCCTATTGTGGTCGGAGCCGGCAGGATCTGTCCCTCGCACCGGCCGAAACCGATCCGCAGGCCATCGACCTCGCCCCACCCTGTCAGGGTGACGCTGTCGCCGTCCTCGAGGAACTTGCGAACGCCACCATTGTCGAGCGCGACCTCGTCGCGGCCGCCCCATGTCTGTTCCATCAGGCAGCCGAAACTGCCACGCTCGGGGCCGGAGATAGTACCCGACCCGAGAAGATCGCCCGTCTCCATCCGGCATCCGCCGATGGCGTGGTGCGCCAGGAGCTGCGGGGCGGAGTAATAGAGATACTTGGTGTTCGTCCGCACGATCCGGCTTGCAAGCCCTGCGGGCGGCGTCAGATGCGCCTCCAGGGTCAAGTCAAAGAAATATTCGGCCGGCTCGTGGAGATAGGGAAGCAGCGGCTGGTCGCGCTCCGGACCCGAGCAGCGGAAGGGCTCAAGCGCCGCACGGGTCACGACCCACGGACTGATCGAGGTGGCGAAGGCCTTGGCCTGGAACGGGCCGAGTGGTTGGCCTTCCCAGCGCTGGATGTCGCGAGCCGACCAGTCGTTGAGCAGCACGAAGCCGAATATATGCTCCCATGCCTGCGCAACGGTCAGGGTGTCGCCCAATTCGGTCCCGGTGGCGACGATCGCGCCAAACTCGACCTCGATGTCCATGCGCTTCGATGGCCCGAACAGGGGCATGTCGACTCCGTCGGGCCGGGTCTGCCCAAGCGGGCGGCGCACCGGTGTTCCGGAGACGACGACCGTCGAGCTCCGCCCGTTGTAGCCGATGGGCATGTGCGGCCAGTTCGGCGTCAAGGCATTCTGCGGGCCGCGCAGGATCGATCCGGAATTGAACGCGTGCTGTCTCCCGGCAAAGAAATCGGTATAGCCGGCGACCTCGATCGGCAGATGCATTCGGGCCAGTTCCTGCGGGATCAGCAGTCGCTCCCGAAGGGACGCATTCTCCCTAAGGTCGGCGACGCCGTCCTCGGCGAGCAATTCCGTGAGCCGCGCCCGCACCCGCGCCCAGGCTTCCGGCCCGCTCGCCATGAAGCGGTTGATCGCAGGCTGGTCAAAGCCATGTCCGCCGCTGCCGAGGAGGCCGGCCTCCTCCGCCTCGGCGAGATCCAGGATCATCGTGCCGATTGCAATGCCGCAGCGGGGACCGCGCCCCTCTTCGCTGAACACACCGTAAGGCAGATTGGCGAGGGGGAAATCCCCTGACGGCTCGTTCGCACCAGCAACCCAGGATCGTCTCAAGCCAAATTCCTCCCCAGCATTCCGAAGGACGACACGTGCACGCCGCTGTCTTCTCCACCGCACGCCCCACCCATATTGCATTCACTTTTCCCAATACATCTCCAAAATCAAGCGAAAACTGATTGACAGCCAGATTAAACGTATACACTTTTGACGTCGCACAGATGACCGGCTCCGTCTCTTTTGCACTGTCAGGTATTTTTGAGGGAAGGACTGTGGAGCGCGGAAGACTGATGCTCGGGAGGAGAGAGACGTTATGAAAAATGCCTTCAGGAGGCTGGCACTGCCTGCGTGGCTGCCAGTCGGAATTGCCGCGTTCGGCAATGTTGCCGCAGCCCAGGAACTGGGCGAGCGCGTGCCCGATCTGCAGATCGCCTATTATGCGGCCGACATGGGGCCGATGTACGAGCAGTCTGCTCGCGTTCTCAGCGAAGAGTGGAGCAAGCTTGGCCTGACGTTCCGCATGCAGCCGGTGCAGTTCAGCACCTTCATCTCGAATATCATGGTCGGCGGCGGCTTGGAGGACATGGCCGTGTTCACCGTGGGGGCAGACCCGGATCGCGTGGATCCGACCTACTGGCTACACGACCTGGGCGCCTGCGGCGCGCGGCGCAACGGTGCCAAGTGGTGCGACGAAGCCTACACCGCCAAGGTTCGCGAACAGCGCGAGATGGTCGATCAGACCCAGCGCATCGCCGCGGTGAAGCAGGCCCAGCAGCATTTCTACGACACGATGCCGTGGTGGCCGGCCACCAATACGGTCTACGGCATGGTCTGGAACAGCGACAAATGGGAAAACGTCACGTCGCCGGCGCCAGTGGCGGCACATGAAGGTCTGATCGATCCGTGGCTGTCGGCGAAGCCGAAGACCGACGACCGCTGGTTCGACTGGGCCCATTACGAAGATGTGACCACCTACAATCCGTTGGCGGAAGAAGGTGCTGTCGGCTGGCTGCGGTTCGTCTACGACACGTTCGCAAAGAACAATTCCAAGGGCGAGACCATTCCGTGGGCCGCGGCTTCCTGGGAGTTCACCGAACCGACCAATGTCAAGATCACGCTGCGCCAAGGCATGACCTTCCACGACGGCGAGGCTGTCACCGCCGACGATGCGGTCTTCACCATCAACAAGGTGGTCGAATTGCAGCCGCCGGCGATGTCGTCGCGCATAGCCAATCTGGCAGGGGCTGAGAAAGTCGACGACCTGACCTTCAACATCAAGCTCAAGACGCCTGACGCGTCCTTCGTCACCACGGTCCTGCCCTACGCCTTCATCCTGCCCGAGCACCTTTGGGCCAATTACGAAGGCGACATGGTAGCGCGTGACGTCGTCGCCGACGGCGTCGCCATCGGCAGTGGTCCGTTCAGGTTCAAGACGTGGCGCATCAACGAGATACACGAACTGGAAACGTTCAAGGAGCATTTCCAGGCACCGGGATATGACGGGGTCCGTCGTCTCGCCCTCGGCCAGGCGGATGCGATCCGCTCGGCGATGCTGTCGGGCACCGGCGATATCGCAACGATGGTGCTGCCTGTCGCAGCGATGAGCGACCTGGCGACGCAGAACAACCATCTCGATTTCCTCGAGATTCCCTCGCACGGATCGATGCTGGTCTGGCTGAACAACCAGAAGGCACCGTTCACCGATCCCGCGTTCCGCAAGGCGATGCGTGTGGCAACGTCAAAAGAGCGCGCCGCCGTCGAAGGTTGGCTGGGCTTCGCGGTCCCGGCAGGCGAAGGTCCCGTGCCGAAGCAATTGGGCATGTGGTACAACGCCGACCTTCCCGAGATCACCTTCGACATCGAGGCTGCCAGGGCGGCACTGGAACAGGCCGGTTACGGCTGGGATGCGCAGGGCCGCCTGCACTACCCGAAGAAGTAACCGAGGAAACAGGTCGCCGACGATGTCGGCGGCCTGCCCCGCCGCCCTCACGTTAGGATGGGCGGGGCAACCACCACTGCCTTGCTTAGCCGAGACCTGCCAGCCCGAAGCGACTGGAGCCTGCCATGCGCGCCTATATTCTCCGCCGACTTGCCCAAAGCGTGTTGGTCATCTGGGCCGTCACCACCATCATGTTCTTCATGTTCCGCGTGATGCCCGCCGATCCCACGGCCATCCTGCTGGAACGCGGACTGTCCGATGAGGCCCGCAACGCACTTCTGGAGCAGTGGGGCCTGACCGGCTCGCTTTGGGACCAGTACGTCGCCTATCTCGGCAACCTTCTGGTGGGCGACTTCGGCTCGTCGTTCCTCTACCGCAAGCCGGTGTGGGAAGTGCTGACCCCGCTGATCATCAACACGCTTTGGATCGCGGTTCCCGGGCTCCTTCTCGGGGCAGCCCTCGGCGCGGCGATCGGCACGGCGGTCGGCTGGGCCAGGCGCGGCGGCAAGCTTGAGCGGACCGGCATTTTTCTGGCCACCGTAATCCGCGGCGTGCCCAACTTCGTCATCGGCATCGCGCTCCTGACCGTCTTCTCCAGTACGCTCGGCTGGTTCCCCGGATTCGGCATGGGCGACCCAGGACAGAACGTGGGCTTTGCCCGCTACTTCACGCTCGACTTCCTGCATCACCTGGCCCTGCCGCTGATCGCCGTCATCATCTATTTCATGCCCGAGAACCTGCTTCTCATGCGCTCAGGCGTGGTGGAGAACCGTACCGAAGACTACATCGAACTGGTCCGCGCCAAGGGCGTGTCGCAGGGCCGCGTAGCGTGGCACGCGGCGCGCAATTCGATGCTGCCCCTCATCACATGGCTTTTTCCCGCACTCGCCGAAACCATCGCCGGGATCGTGGTCATCGAGATCGTCTTCTCATGGCCGGGTGTGGGGCGCGAACTGGTGCTGGCCGTCACCCGGCAGGATTACCCGGTGGCTCAGGCCGCCTTCTTCCTGCTGGCCGTGATGATCGTGCTGGCGAATCTCGCTGCCGACCTCGTCTATGGCAAACTCGATCCGCGCGTGGTCTACAAATGAACCAGCCTTCTTCCCCCGACGCCGCGGCAATCAGGGGGCGCAGCCTGTTGGGCGCAATGGGCCAGTCGCTGCGCCTTCTCACCACCGACAGCTTCGCCGTGGTCGGACTCGCGGTGCTGCTGCTTTTCGTCGTCATCGCGATCAGCGCGCCATGGATCTCGCCATACGAGCCCTTCAAGGCGATGATGACCGAAAGCGGCCGCCTCAATCGGCTTGCGCCACCCTCGTCCGCGCACCTGCTCGGAACCACGTCGTTCGGCAACGACGTGCTCAGCCAGTTCCTCCACGGCTTTCGCGTGGCGCTGCTGGTGGGGCTGGTTGCGGCAGTGGCGGTCGGTCTGATCTCGACGATCTTTGGCGTCGTTTCGGGCTACTTCGGCGGCTATGTCGATGACGTGCTGATGCGCATCACCGATGTCGCCCTGTCGATCCCCACCCTTCCCTTCTCGATCGTCGCGGTGGCGTTGCTCGGCCCCAGCGTCGAGAACATCATCCTCGTCATCACCATACTTTTCTGGCGCAACGGTGCGCGCATCATCCGCTCGGCGGTGCTCACAGAGCGTGAGCGCGTGTACGTGAAATGGGCGCGGGCGGCCGGGGCCTCGCACCTTCACATCATAATGCGCCACATCTTGCCGAACATCGTCCGCGTCATCTTCCTCTGGGTGACGATGTCGGTTGCCTTCGCCGTGCTGACGGAAGCCAGCCTGTCTTTCCTCGGCCTTGGCGATCCAACCGTCATCAGTTGGGGCCAGATGCTCAACACCGCCTTTTCGTCCGGCAATCTGCGGACCGCATGGTGGTGGGTCATTCCCCCGTCCTTGGCATTGGTGCTGCTGGTTTCCTCGCTGTACCTCATCGGCCGCGCCTATGAGGAACAGACCAATCCCCGGCTCCGGAGGCGCTGATGACTTCGACATCCCTCGCAACGCCGGAAAACCGGACCGCTTCGCCCGCAACGATGCAGGCATTGGCGACGCTGAACGACAGGCTCGCCGCCAAGCCGGCGGCGCACCTTCGCGTCGAGAACCTGTCCATCGCTTACTCGACTGCGCGCGGCCCCTTCCACGCCGTCGACGACGTCAGTTTCGAGGTGAAGCCCGGGACCAATCTCGGCCTTGTCGGCGAGTCCGGTTGCGGCAAGAGCACGGTGATCAAGGCTTTGATCGGACTGCAGCCGGATGGCACGAAGGTCTCGGGACAGGCGTTGCTCGACGGACAGGAAATTCTCGGGCTGTCCGAACGCGCGCTTCAGGACGTCCGCTGGACAAAGATCTCGCTGATAACGCAAAGCGCCATGAACTCGCTCGACCCCGTCTATTGCATCGGCGACCAGATTTGCGAGGCGATCCAGGCACATGAGAGCGTATCGAGGGCGACGGCCTGGGCCCGTGCCGAGGAAATGTTCGCACTCGTCGGCCTGCCTGCCTCGCGGCTCCACGATTTTCCGCACCAGTTCTCGGGCGGCATGCGGCAACGCACCGTCATCGCCATGGCGCTGGCGCTGAACGCCGGAATGCTGTTGGCCGACGAGCCGACGACGGCGCTCGACCCGATCATGCAGTCGCAGATCATGTCGCGTATCCGCGGCATTCACGAGCATATGCGCCGCTCCATGATCCTCGTCACGCACGACATCGCCGTGGTGGCGGAAACCTGCGAGAACACGGTGGTCATGTATGCCGGCAAGGTGGCCGAGAAGGGACCGACGACGGACGTGCTGGCCCGCCCGTTGCACCCCTACACCATGGGTCTGCAGAACGCCTTTCCCCGCTTGCCCGTCAAGGGGCAGCCGCGCCAGGCGCTGATCTCGATACCGGGGATCGTGCCCAACCTGCTGCGGCCGCCGCCGGGGTGCCGCTTTGCGGGGCGTTGCCCTTTCGCGACCGAGCGCTGCCACATCGAAGCGCCCGCCGTCACCACTGTCGGCGCACAGTCGGCCGCCTGCCACTACATCGATCGTGCGCCCGAATTCCGCGAGGCCGCGGCGCGACCTGAAACCTGGCGCAACTTGGGAGCCGGCGCATGAGCGATCTTCACACCAGTCGCCCGGCCATCGACCCCGATGCCAGGCCCATCGTCGAGGCACGCGACCTGAAGACCCATTTTCAGGGCCGGAGCGGCATCTTCAGCGCGCTGGCCGGCGTGAAGCCGCCCACCGCGAAGGCGCTCGACGGCGTCGATCTTCGCATTCGGAAAGGCGAAATCGTCGGGCTCGTTGGCGAATCCGGCTGCGGCAAGTCCACGCTCGGCATGTCATTGGTACGCATGTACCAGCCGACCGACGGCCGAATTCTCTATCTCGACGACGACATCACCAGGGCGGAAGGGCGCAGGCTGAAGGACTACCGCCGTCAGGCGCAGATCATCTTCCAGGACCCCTACTCCTCGCTGAACCCACGCCTGACCATTGGCCAGGTCATCGAGGAGCCCCTGGTGATCCACGGCATCGGCAATGCAGCCGAACGCCGTGAACGCGTCGTGCGCGCGCTCGATCTCGTACGCATCCCGGCGGTGGACAACATCGACAGATACCCTTCCGACCTGTCCGGCGGACAGCGACAGCGCGTTGCCATTGCGCGCGCCCTGGTGCTCGAGCCGACCTTCATCGTCGCGGACGAACCGGTGTCCATGCTCGACGTGTCCATCCAGGCATCCGTGCTGGAACTGCTGGACGAGCTCTCGCGCAAGCTTGGATTGGCGATCCTGTACATTTCCCATGACATCGCGACGGTGGGCTATATCTGCGACCATGTCGCGGTGATGTATCTCGGCCGCATCGTGGAAGAGGGCAAGGCCGAAGACATCCTCTCCGCGCCACTGCATCCATATACGCAAAGGTTGATGGCGGCGATCCCGCGGATGGACCCGGGCGACACGGCAGGGCGCGCTGAAATTCGGGGCGACGTCCCTTCACCAATGAACGTACCCCAAGGCTGCCGGTTTTCGTCGCGTTGCCCGTATGTCGCCGATCTCTGCCGCGCGGTCGAACCCGAGCTGGGACAACATCCGGCTGGCCAGCGGGTCCGTTGCCACATCTACGGAAGTGAAGGTGCAAAACGGTTTCCCGACCTTCAACGCCCGGAATGGGGCCGCATCACCGAGGTGACCGATGCCGGCACCCTCGCACAAGCAAGCAGTTGAGACCCCGATGACCGAACTGATTTTCGACTGGAAACATGTCGCCTTCGCAGCGAACCGGGCCTTCACCGAGACCTATGGCTTCAGCGGTTCGCAGGGGTTGACGCATCTGGAAGGGATATTGATCCGCCCCGGCTCCCCATCCAGGACGTTGCTGATCTTCATGCATCCGGCTTCCACCCTGCAACTCCTTCCGCTGCCGCGGGCCTTGGCTGGTGCGGGGCACCACGTGCTGTGCGCCGGCAGCCGCTACCAGCGCAACGATACCGCCCTCATCATGGAGAACGTACTGCTCGACCTTGGCGCGTGGATACGGGCCGCGAAGGAGGAATGGGGATACGAGAAGATCGTGCTCTGCGGTTGGAGCGGTGGCGGCTCGCTGACCATGCTCTACCAGTCGCAGGCCGAGAGACCGACGATCACCGAGACCCCGGCCGGTGATCCGGTGGACGTGAAGGGCGCCGGGCTGATTGCGGCCGACGGCGTCGTCAGTCTCGCCGCCCATTCATCGCGCGCCCTGCTGCTGACCGAGTGGCTGGACGGCTCGGTGCGCAATGAGGACAACCCCGACGACAGGGACACCGGACTTGATCTCTATGCTCCGGCGATGAAGAGCCGTGACGAGCCTTTTCCCGGCGAGTTCGTCGCCCGGTATCGCGCCGCCCAGCGGGCGCGCATGGCGCGCATCACCGACAGGGTGCTGGAGACGCTCGATACCTTGCGCCGGCGTGGCGGCGGGGAGGTCGAGCGGGTCTTCGTCACCCATCGTACCATGGCCGATCCCCGCTTTCTCGACCCCACGATCGATCCGAACGGCCGCAAGCCTGGATGGACCTATCTTGGCAATCCTGAAACCGTGAATTCGGGACCGGTAGGCTTGGGCCGGGTGTCGACATTGCGGAGTTGGCTGTCGCAATGGTCGCCGCATCACAGCCGCGCCGACTCCCTCGTGACGGCGCGCGGCGTGACAGTGCCTTTCCTGGCGCTGGAATGCGGCGCCGACGACGCCGTACCGCAGCCGCATACCACACGCATCTTCGCCGCCGTCGGCTCCAGCGATCGCGAACAAAAAATGGTTGAAGGTGCGAACCACTATTTCGTAAACCAGCCTGCAGAACTTGCTTCGGCGACCAGGATTGTATCCGACTGGGTGCGGGCCAAAGGGCTGGGATAAGTTCCTGTCGAGGTGGTGCAGTTCATGGCTGAAGACATCTACGGCAAGATCCGGGCGCTGATCGCAGAGGGCGCCTATCTGGGCGGCGACGTCCTGCCCGAAAGCGAGTTGGCCGTCCGCCTGGGCGTCAGCCGCACGCCGATCCGGGAAGCGATGCGCCGCCTGCAAGCGGAGGGCGTGATACGCCGCGAGGCCTACCGCAGGGCGGTGGTGGTCGATCTCGACCCCAACGAGGTCATACACATCTTCACGGCACGCGCCGCACTCGAGCCGATCGCCGTCGGCATGGCGATGGAGCGGATGACCCAGGCCTTCCTCGACAACCTCGCCCAACTGCATGGGGAAATGGACGAGGTCGTCCACTCCTCGGAACCCGACCGGCGACGCTACCGCGACCTGAACGCGAGATTTCATCGGGTCATCTGGGCGCAGGGCGACAGTGCGGTCTTTGCCGAACTGGTAAACCTGGTAGCCCGAAAGCCCGTGGTCAGCCCGACCTTCAACAACTGGACGCGGGAAGAACTGATCCGCAGCAACCGCCAGCACGGCGAGGTACTGGACGCCTTCGGCGTGCGTGACGCGGAATGGGCCAAGGCGGCGATGGCGTCGCATCTGCTCGCATCGCGGGCCAACTACCGACGAATCGGCCTCAACCGTTCGACGCGTGGCGCCGATGTCGACTGGACGTACGAACCCGAAACCGCGACTTGATCCGGTGCATCAACACGGTTGGGGTCGCTAAGGGAGAAAGCAACGAAGCTGAAGAGGCATCGTTGGCGATCTCGGCATCAATGTCGTGAGCGTCGGCATGCCGCTGGTGTTGTCGGCGACGTTGATGACCGGAGCGGCGGTCAGCATCTCAGGCATTGTCGGCTGGGTCGGGCTCGTCATTTCCGACATGGCCCGTATGCTCGTTGGCCCCAGCTTTGATCGCATGCTCCCCGTGAAGATGGTCGCGGGAGCCCTGTTCGTGCTCATGGTCGACGATATCGCCAGGGCCGCCAGCTCGATGGAACCGCCGCTCGGCATCGTCACGAGCGTCATCGGCGCGCCACTGTTCATCGTCCTGCTTCTGCGTGCGAAGACTTCCTGGTTATGACGCTGCTCCGAGAAGCGCGACATCACCCTCCACCATAAGTGAGTTTTGCGTTCCGAGGATCACGCCGACCTTGTTGTCTGCATAGGCGGCATGCACGTCGGCGCGTTCAAGCAACGCAAAGTCCATCACCCGCTTCACACAGGGATCAGAACGGAATTTCGTCGTCGAGGTCGCGCGAGCCGCCACCGCCCGCTCCACCGCCGCCCTGGCCACCGCGGCCACCACCGCCCGAGCCGCCACGACCGCCGCCATAGCTGTCGGTCGGGCTCGACTGGCCGAAGTCGGAACCGCGTCCGCCGCCACCGTAGCCGCCGCCACCCTGGCCGCCGCCATAGCCGACCTGGCCGCCACCATAGCCTGCATCACCGCCCTGGCCGCGTGCGTCGAGCATCTGCAGCTCGCCACGGAATTTCTGCAGCACGATTTCGGTGGTGTAGCGCTCGATGCCGTCCTTTTCCCATTTGCGGGTCTGGAGCTGGCCCTCGATGTAAACCTTCATGCCCTTCTTCAGATATTGCTCGGCGACCTTGGCCAGGTTGTCGTTGAAGATGACGACCTGGTGCCACTCGGTCTTTTCCTTACGCTCGCCCGAGTTCTTGTCGCGCCAGCTTTCCGAGGTCGCGATGCGCAGGTTGACGACCGGCTCGCCCGAATTGAGCCGACGGATTTCAGGGTCCGCACCCAGATTGCCGACCAGAATGACCTTGTTGACGCTACCTGCCATGACACCGCTCCGCGCTCGTCCGAAACCAAATTCCAGGAAAATGTGAGGGCGCACACTAGCCCATTGCACCGTCCGCCCGCGCCCCCTGTGGGCGGAATTCCTCGTGCAGTCCACAAGTCATTTTTGTTCCTATTTTGTTCTATAGCGTTTGGCTCGATTTGGCAAGCGGGCCGTGCGGGAAGGAGACCAGCCGCCGTCGATGCCCCGATCGCCCGCCCCTGACCTTGCGGGCAAGCGCGCCGCCCTGGCCCAAGCGTCGCTGGCTATCTCGGGCTCAACGCCCGGCTGCCGCGTGCCAGATATTCGCAGGCCCAGGCCAGGAGGCAGAACACGACCAGCGTCAAAAGCGCCCCAAGGACGACGTCGGAAAAGAAGTGGCGGCCGAATGCGACGCGCAGCATGCTCGCCGTGACGATGATCAACCCGATCGGCAGGATGAGCATCCCCCTGGCCTGCTGCGAGCAGAGCGGCAAGAGACAGGCGAGACAGGCGATGGCGGACGCCTCTCCCGAGACGAAGGAGCAATTTTGCTGGCAGGCACTGACGCAGCACTGCACGAACTGCCTGCAACCAGTAGACCACCCCTGACGGACCAACGTTCTTGCCGCGCCGCGACCTGCCATTCTATGGCCGGGGGCCGGCTTTCCGCTGGTGATATGTCAGCGCCGCACGCAGGCAAGATGCGAGAACAGCCTTCGGAATGGCCGCCTCAGCGGGCACGATCACCGCCCTGTTGCCTTCGAATTCCAGCTCGCCGCCCACATGCGAGCGGAAGGTCTCGAGAAGCGTCGTATTGCAGTTGAAGAACACCGCGCATTTGCCGGGAAAGGATCTTGCCACGCCCAGCCTCACGGTCGAGCCGCTGCCGCTGGCCTCCGTCAGGTAAGCCGGCTCGCCCCATTTGAGCGTTTCGGTCAGCGGGCCGACGCCGGCGGTTTCCGCCGCCACCTCGAAGATCAGGCCGCGGATGTCGAGCAGCCGGGCCTGCACCGCCTCAGGATGGCGCGAAAGCGCCTCGATGATCGTCCTCGGCACGGGTGGTGGCGCCATGTGTCAGCCCCGATCCTCGTGCGATGGCGATGACCCGTCGCCAAGCGCCAGGTCGACCGCGGCTTCGGCATGCAGCTTGACCACGTCATAGGCAGGCACCGGATAATCCTCCATGGCAAGCAGCAACGGCAGCTCGGTGCAGGCCGAAACCACTGCCCCGGCACCCCGGGCCTGCAGCCCCTTCGCCAGGTGCAGCAGCACTGCCCTGGACTCCGGCTTCGCCACGCCGAGTGTCAACTCGTCGATGATGATGCGGTGCAACGCCGTGCGCTCGTCCTCAGGCGGCACCAGCACCTCGATGCCGAACTGTCTCTCCAGCCTTTCGCCGAAAAAACCCAGCTCCATCGTGTAGCGCGTGCCCAGCAGCCCCACCCGCTTGTGCCCGGCCGCCTGCAATGTCCGCCCGGCCGGGTCGGCGATGTGCAGAAGCGGGATCCTGATGGCGGCGGCAACCTTGTCGGCGACATAATGCGCCGTCACCGCCGTCAGCATGGCGAAAGCAGCACCTCCCGCCTCGATATGCCGCGCCGCCGTGATGATCACCTCGGCAACCCGCTCCCACTCGCCCCCGGCGGCAAGGTCGTTCAACTCGTCGAAATCGAGCGTGAACATCAGCGACCGCGCATTGTGATGCCCGCCGAGCCGGCGATGCGCGGCCTCGTTGATCAGGCGATAATAGAGCGCGCTGGATTCCCAGCTCATGCCCCCGATCAAGCCGATGAGTTGTGTCTGGCGCACAATCATTGCCCTCCCCGAGGTCAGTAACGACGTACTCCAATTCGGCAATGGGAGACTAGCAACGTATCAGCAAGCGTCAATTACCGTGAGAACCACCAACCCCTGCCATTCTTCGACTACTTCCGGAATTTTCTGGTGGAAGAGCCACAGCGGACGTTCCTGCGCTCTCATCTGCGCTTAGACTATGCGCCAGCTTCGTCAGCAATTCGAAGCGGGGAGGCAGCGATGGTCGACAACAAGACGCGGCTCGAACAGTCCGAACTGGGAATGGACCCGCTGTTGGAGCGCATTGAGGGCTTTATGTCAGCGGGCTTGCCACCTGACCCAACCAATCTTAGCGAAATGGCGTTCACCTATTTCAGAGAAGCTGCACTCGAAAAAAGGAAGCCGAACGACACTTTTAGGTACTTTGAGGCAGTGCTCGATGCCTACACCCGCGCCAAACTGACTGACGCCTATTCGAAGTTTCGGATAGATATGACCGCTGCGGAAAGAAGGAAAAGTAGCCTGATCTCGGGTTTGCGTTCTATCGAGACGAACCTAGCGTACTGGCACGGCAAGACGGCAGATCTGGTGACCACGATCGAAGATCCGGTCGCCGCGCTGGAGGGTTTGAAGGCGTCTTTCGACGAAAACCAGAAGCTCCAAAATGCCCGTCAACTTTGGGGCGATAGCGCGCGAAGGGCGCGTAAGGCATACGCGATATCCTGGATTGCGCTTGCTTTGCTGCTGGTCATTGTCCCTGCCGTTGTCGTCTGGAAGGCGGACGCGGTTTTCACCTTTTTCCGTTCGGTCGGCGACGCCGTCTTCGCCGATTTATCTCCAAGCACATCCGAAACAGCCACCTTGATTTCAGCCGTCAGCCGACTCGTGCTCGTGACGCTCCCGGTGGCGCTCTACATCTGGCTTATCCGCATCGTGGTCCGCTTCAACATGCGCTCGCTGCTGTTGATGGATGATGCCATGCAACGCAACACTATGCTCGAAACCTATCTTCATCTGGTCGAGCAAGACGCCGCTGTGAAGGCGGATCGGCCTCTCATCCTGGAGGCCCTGTTCAGGCGGACACCCGGCCATGGGCCCGAGGCTATCGAGCCGCCCAATCTGACAGACATCATCAGGTTGAATGTGCCAACGACCAGAAGCTGACGTCTGGGCGCCAAAAATATGGCCCCGCCGCTCCCAGGAGCGCACGGGGCCTTGTTGTCGGGTTGTACCCTTGACTGCCGGGAGTGGTTTACCGGCTTTGCTCTCTCGGACTCTTAGTGGCTCAGGGCCACGGATCCGACCATGGTCTCAGATTGTAGGGGATCGCCAGATCACGGTTTGCGGGGCGTTTCACAAGGGAAAGCCTGGCACCTGCGCCTGCCGCGGTTCCGTCTTTTTTAGCGGAACCCTTTGGGGCTGTCCGGTGGAGTCATGCCTAGCTCCTTCGTCAGTTGCGCCAATTGTACGCCTGCTGCTCAACTCGCGTGTCTGCGGCGTCTCGCAGACCGACCGTAGCATGGTGAGGAGCCCTCAAGGAGGCTCGGCCTCAGGCGACTTCAGGAGTTTGCATCCCTGATTCCGCTACGTCAACCACAACATTGTTAGAGGCGAAAAATGTGATCGAAGCGCGGCTTTCGTCCGCCACGTTTCCGGCATGGCTCCTGCCATACCGTTGTCAGGAGCCCGTTCGGCCTTTGTTCTTTTCACTTGCCCCTGCCCGCCAAAGGCGCTTAAACGCAGGGCGGGGTGTATCGCGCTGCCTCTCGACCGGGCGGCGAAAATACCTACATGAGGGAATGGTCGGGCAAACCCGCCACTCCGGGCAATTCCAGATTTGAGGCGGCGGCGCGGCAATGGCCGATCACAAGTACATTTCCATTCGCGGTGCGCGCGAACACAATCTCAAGAACGTCGATCTCGACCTGCCGCGCGACAAGCTGATTGTCATGACCGGCCTGTCCGGCTCGGGCAAGTCGTCGCTCGCCTTCGACACCATCTATGCCGAGGGCCAGCGCCGTTATGTCGAGAGCCTGTCGGCCTATGCCCGCCAGTTCCTCGAGATGATGCAGAAGCCCGACGTCGACCAGATCGACGGCCTGTCGCCGGCGATCTCGATCGAGCAGAAGACGACCTCGCGCAACCCGCGTTCGACGGTCGGCACCGTCACCGAGATCTACGACTACATGCGCCTGCTGTTCGCGCGCGTCGGCGTGCCCTATTCGCCGGCCACCGGCCTGCCGATCGAGAGCCAGACGGTATCGCAGATGGTCGACCGCGTGCTGGCGCTCGACGAAGGCACCCGCCTGTTCATCCTCGCCCCCATCGTCCGCGGTCGCAAGGGCGAGTACAAGAAGGAACTCGCCGAGCTCCAGAAGAAGGGTTTCCAGCGCGTCAAGATCGACGGCGCCTTCTACGAGATCGGCGACGCACCGGCCCTCGACAAGAAATACAAGCACGACATCGACGTCGTCGTCGACCGCATCGTCGTTCGCCCGGACCTCGCCACGCGCCTTGCGGATTCGATGGAAACCGCGCTCAAGCTCGCCGAGGGCCTCGCCGTCGCCGAATTCGCCGACAAGCCGCTCGACGCCAGCCTGACCGGCGCTGACTCGGTCAACAAGAGCGCGAACGAAACCCACGAACGCATTCTGTTCTCGGAAAAATTCGCCTGTCCCGTCTCTGGCTTCACCATTCCCGAGATCGAGCCGCGTCTGTTCTCGTTCAACAACCCGTTCGGCGCCTGCCCGGCCTGCGACGGCTTGGGCAACCAGCGCGCCATCGATCCGCTGCTGATCGTGCCGGAAGACCATGTTTCATTGCGCGAGGGCGCGGTGGCGCCGTGGGCCAAGTCGACCTCACCCTATTACACCCAGACGCTGGAAGCCCTCGGCAAGGTATACGGCTTCAAGCTCGGCGACCGCTGGCGCGACCTTCCTGCCGAGGCGCAGGAAGCCATCCTGCGCGGCACCGGCACCAAGGAAATCACCTTCAACTATGACGACGGCCTGCGCTCCTACAAGACGACCAAGACCTTCGAGGGCGTGATCCCCAATCTCGAGCGCCGCTGGAAGGAAACCGAATCCGCCTGGATGCGCGAGGAGATCGAGCGCTTCATGTCGGCGACGCCCTGCCCGGCCTGTTCAGGCTATCGCCTCAAGCCGGAGTCGCTCGCCGTCAAGGTCGGCGGCAAGCATATCGGCGAGGTCACCGAGCAGTCGATCCGCAAGGCCAATGCCTGGTTCGAGGAACTGCCGGCCCTGCTCAACGACAAGCAGAACGAGATCGCCGTCCGAGTGCTCAAGGAAATCCGCGAGCGCCTGCGCTTCCTCAACGATGTCGGCCTCGAGTATCTCACGCTGTCGCGCAACTCCGGCACGTTGTCGGGCGGCGAAAGCCAGCGCATCAGGCTGGCCTCGCAGATCGGCTCGGGCCTCACCGGCGTGCTCTACGTGCTCGACGAGCCGTCCATTGGCCTGCATCAGCGCGACAACGCCCGCCTGCTCGACACGCTGCGCCACCTCAGGGACATCGGCAATACCGTCATCGTCGTCGAGCATGACGAGGACGCGGTTCTCACCGCCGACTATGTCGTCGACATGGGCCCCGCCGCCGGCATCCATGGCGGCGAGATCATCGCCGAAGGCACGCCGCAGCAGGTCATGGCCAATCCGAACTCGATCACCGGCAAGTACCTGTCGGGAGAGCTCGAGATCGCCATCCCCGCCCAGCGCCGCGAGTTGAAGAAGAACAAGCGCATCAAGGTTGTGGGCGCGCGCGGCAACAACCTCAAGAATGTCAGCGCCGAGATCCCGCTCGGCACCTTCACCGCCGTCACCGGCGTGTCGGGCGGCGGCAAGTCGACCTTCCTCATCGAGACGCTGTTCAAGGCCGCGTCGCGCCGCATCATGGGCTCGCGCGAGCACCCGGCCGAGCACGACCGCATCGAGGGCCTCGAATTCCTCGACAAGGTCATCGACATCGACCAGTCGCCCATCGGCCGCACGCCGCGCTCGAACCCTGCGACCTACACCGGCGCCTTCACGCCGATCCGCGACTGGTTCGCCGGCCTGCCCGAGGCCAAGGCGCGCGGTTACCAGCCGGGCCGCTTCTCCTTCAACGTCAAGGGCGGCCGCTGCGAAGCCTGCCAGGGCGACGGCGTCATCAAGATCGAGATGCACTTCCTGCCCGACGTCTACGTCACCTGCGACGTCTGCCACGGCAAGCGCTACAACCGCGAAACCCTCGACGTGCTGTTCAAGGGCAAGTCGATCGCCGACGTGCTCGACATGACAGTCGAGGAAGGCGTCGAGTTCTTCGCCGCCGTTCCCGTCGTGCGCGACAAGCTGATGACGCTCAACCAGGTCGGCCTCGGCTACATCCACATCGGCCAGCAGGCCAACACGCTGTCGGGCGGCGAGGCCCAGCGCATCAAGCTCGCCAAGGAACTGTCGCGCAAGGCCACCGGCAAGACGCTCTACATCCTCGACGAGCCGACAACCGGCCTGCATTTCCACGACGTCGCCAAGCTGCTCGAGGTGCTGCACGAGTTGGTCGACCAGGGCAACACGGTCGTCGTCATCGAGCACAATCTCGAGGTCATCAAAACCGCCGACTGGGTCCTCGACCTCGGCCCCGAGGGCGGCGATGGCGGCGGCGAACTGGTGGCGTCCGGCCGCCCCGAAGATATCGTCGCCGAACCGCGCAGCTACACCGGCCAGTTCCTGAGGGAATTGCTGGAGCGCCGGCCCGGAGGCAAGCGCGAGGCGGCGGAGTAGCAATCGGCGCGGCGCGCCTTACGGCTTGCGCCAGGGCGTGGTCTCATCTTGCCTGCCAGCCCAGACGGGGCCGGCCTTATGTCGTCTGGGGTCGCCAGGGCTCGTGCTCGTGCGCGAGCCAGACCAGTTCGGGGTCGAGCGCGAGCACCCGCAACTGGCCTTCGCTGCGCGGCTCGTCAAGCTCGCCGAACCAGACCGCGACGTCGCCGCCAATGACGACCGGGCGCCCGCCAGTCTCGACGACGACCACTTGCATGCCGGCTGTATGGCCCGGCGCCGGGACGAGCCGGAGCCCGGGAAGCAGCTCGAGTTCTCCGTCGACCGGCACATACTGCACGCCGGGTGCATCGACCCACTCACGAATGGGGTATTCGTTCTCATCGCTGTGCGCGTCTTCGAGTTCACGCCGCTGGACGTAGAACGGCTTGCCGGCGAAGAGGTGGTTGCCGCCGCAATGGTCGGCGTGCAGGTGTGTGTTGATGACGATATCGATGCCGTCGAGGTCGAAGTCCTGCTTGCTCAGTGGATAGAGGCGAGGGTCGAAAGCGGCGACCACTGCCGGGTGCAGCTCCGTCATGCCGGTGTCGACCAGTATCCGCGCATCGGGATGGTCGATGACGTGCACATAGACCGGCATGCTCTCGCCTTCGACGCTCAGTTCGGCAACGAGGATTGGCGTGATGGTGATGGAGGCATGGGCGCTCATCTTCTCATCTCCTTCGACATTTGCACGCTGCCTGCAGGCCCGCATGTCCGCGATCACCGGCGGGAAAAGAGTGGGCTTGGCGCGCCAGTCATGGTCCATTCCGAACGCGCTTGGCCTGCCACTTTGCTCACGCCGACGCAAAACTGATTGCATTATAAAACTGGTTTCAGAATAGGATCAAAAATCGCTTTTGCAATCGATTTTTGAAGTGCGCATGAACCAGAATCCCCGGCGAGCTCGATGCGAGAGGTCGATCGACCGGCATCGCCTTGGCGCGCGAGGAGGCACGATATCGCCGTCGCCGATTCTGGTTGCGCAGCGCCAGGCTCCTGTCTACCCCGCCGTGGCCGCGCGGCGAAACAGCCACAGGCCATATGCGCCTATCAGGCAGGCGATCAGGAACTCGCGAATCTCGGACAATTCGTAGCCATCGGCCATCCGGTGTCCGCCGAACACGAAGACCAGTTGCGACAGCGGCAAAAGGATCGCCATGGCAAGCCCCGCAACCCGGAACGGCGCCGGCGTCCCCCAAAGGTCGAGCGCCAGCCTGATACCGATCAGCGTGCCCATGAAGAACCAGAGCTGGTAGGGCACGACGTTCCACTCTTCGAACAGCAACCCGGCCAGCGGCAGGCCGGCGAGCGCAAACAGCCGTGGCGGAACGAACCCCTCCGCCGTCTTCAGGAGCGGTCCGACATGCGCCGGCCAGGCCATCGGCAGCACGACGAACAGCAGGAACGCAGCCGAGTAATAGGCCGCCTCGAACCGGTAGGTGGCGAAATTGTGCAGGTTCGTTTCGTTCTGGGCGTTGCCTTCGAACATCGGCCCGGCGGTCCAGCCAACCCAGTGCTGCCCCCACGACATCTCCTCCATCAGGATGAGGAAGACAACCAGGATCAGCGCCGCATGCACGGCCTGGCGCGGCAGGCCGAGAACCCGGGCGCGATCGCCGCGATCGCGCCACGCGGCAGCGCCCAGGGCCGACAATGCAAGCACGAACGCCACTTCGGTCAGGATGCTGAGCACCTGCCCCTCCCGCACCGTCTCGTTCAGGATCCTGGGCATCACCGCCACCGTCGCCGTGGCAACCAGCAGGGCAGCGGCCATCAGATACGCCGCCCCGAGCAGCAGCGGCGCCTGGCCGTCGATCAGCGGCCGTGCCAGGGCCGGCTTCGGCAGCAGTGCCGCAACCAGCAGGAAGGCCGAGACGAATGCCGCGACCGGCCGGACCAGCCCGAACATCGACCAGTCGACGCGATCCTTGGCCAGCAGGTCGCGGTCGTTGATCGCAAGATCATAAGCGACCAGCGAAACTAGAATCGTAGCCGCCGCGGCGATCAGCCCCATGCGCGCCGGTCCAGCCAAGGAATGAGCTTGCGGTTGCTGCAGCGTCGACATGACCGGCCCGTCATTATGTTTGCGTTTGTATGAGATGTTCTAGCCGACGACTGTCGAACAAAGTGTAAAGCGGGCTACCGTCGGCGGGCGCGGCCGAACCCTGCCGGGCACGGCTTCATGTCAGTATGGTTCCGGCAGCCCGCCTTGGCGGCTTTGCCGCTCCGGCCTGTTCGGCTAGAAATGACGCGCAATGACATCAAAGGGTTGAGCGATGAGTGGAAAAATCCGCGCCGGCATGGGCGGCTGGACGTTCGAGCCCTGGGAAGGCACCTTCTATCCCGACAAGCTGTCCAAGACGAAGCAACTGCAATTTGCCGGCACGCAGGTACCGTCCATAGAGGTCAACGGCACCTATTACTCCGGCTTCAAGGAACCCACCTTCCTCAAATGGGCAAGCGAGACGCCCGACGATTTCGTCTTCTCGCTCAAGGGCAACCGCTTCGTCACCAACCGCCGCGTGCTCGCCGAGGCAGGCGAGTCGGTCCAGCGTTTCGTCACCCAGGGCATCGCCGCCCTCGGCCAAAAACTCGGCCCGATCCTGTGGCAGTTCGCGCCGACCAAGAAGTTCGACGCAGACGATTTCGAGGCGTTCCTCGAGCTTTTGCCGGAAAAGCAGGACGGCATCACGCTGCGCCATGCGCTGGAAGTGCGCAATCCAAGCTTTGCCGTGCCCGAATTCGTCCAGTTGGCGCGCAAGCACAACGCGACGATCGTCTACGCCGACCACGCCACCTACCCGGCAATTGCCGACGTCACCGGCGACTTCGTCTATCTCAGGCTGCAGACCGGCAGCGACGAGAATCCCGATTGCTACACGCCGAAGGGACTGGACGAATGGGCCGCCAGGGCAAAGACCTTCGCCGCCGGCGGCGTGCCGGCCGATCTGCCGCGCGCCGATCCCTCGGTCGAGGCGCCGGTCAAGCCGCGCGACGTGTTCGTCTACTTCATCACCGAAGGCAAGGTCCGCGCCCCCTTCGGCGCCATGGCGCTGATGAAGCAGGTCAACGGCTAGGCGGTCAGGCCGCGGGACTGCGGCCTGTCAGCGCGTCCCAGGCCGCCATGGCGCCGTCGGCGACGGCCAGCAGCGCTTCGCGCCCGACACCGTCGCGCGCCTGCACCGACATGCCTTGCTGGACGGCAATGATGAAGGCGGCGAGACCGGCGGGGTCGGCCGCCGCCGGCAGTTCGCCCTCTTCGGCCGCCGCCTTCAGCCGCTCCTCCAGTTGCCGCGCGCCTGCCAGCCTGCGGGCGCTCAGGTCGTTGAACACCTCGCGATTGGTCTCGCTGGCATTGAGCGCACCGAGCACGATCAGGCAGCCCCTGGGATCGCCGGGCTCGCTGAACGCCCTGGCCGAAGCACGCAGGAAATCGGCGACCGCCTGCTTCACGCTGCCCGGCCTGTTGAAGGCGCCCCAGATATCGATGCCCTCGGTGGCGCTGTAGAGGTCCACCGCCTCGCGAAACAACGCCTCCTTGCAGCCGAAAGCAGCATAAAGACTGGGCGAATTGATGCCCATGGCTGCCGTCAGCTCCGCCAGAGACGCGCCGTCATAGCCCTTCTGCCAGAATAGCAGCATCGCCTGCCGCAATGCCTCATCGCGGTCGAAGCTGCGCGGACGTCCCTTTCCAGACATCGAATTCCTTTCTGTCATGACCGATACATAAATCCCTTGACCGCATCGGGCAAGAGTGCAACCAATTATATATCGGTCACTACAGAAAGATGAAAACATGTCCTCCACGTCCACCCAAAATCCTCTCCACGGCAAGGTCGCCCTGGTCACCGGCGGCAGCCGCGGCATCGGCGCCGCCATCGTCCGGCACCTGGCGTCGGCAGGTGCCGATGTCGCGCTGACCTATGCCCGCTCGGCCGAAAAGGCCCTGGACGTCGTTGCCGAAGTCGAGGCTTCCGGCCGCCGGGCAATCGCGATCCAGGCCGACAATATCGATGCCGAGGCCGTCGAGGCGGCCGTCGCCGAAACGGTCGCGTCGCTCGGCCGGCTCGACATCCTGGTCAACAGTGCCGGCATCTGGCACGCCGGCACCATCGACACGGTCACGCTCGCCCAGCTCGACGAGGTCATGTCGGTCAACTTCCGCGCCCCGTTCGTCGCCGCGCGCGCGGCTGCCGCTGTTATGCCCGAGGGCGGCCGCATCATCTCCATCGGCAGCAATCTCGCCGACCGGGTTCCCTTTGAAGGCATCGGCCTCTATTCGGCCAGCAAGGCAGCCCTCGTCGGCCTGACCAGGGGGCTGGCACGCGACCTCGGACCGCGCGGCATCACCGTCAATGTCGTTCATCCCGGCTCGACCGAAACCGACATGAACCCGGCCCACGGCGACGGCGCCGACCACCAGCGCAACCTCATGGCCATCCCGCGCTTCGGCTCCCCCGACGACATCGCCGGCCTCGTCGCCTGGCTCGCCGGTCCCCAGGGCCGCTTCGTCACCGGCGCCGCACTCACCATCGACGGCGGCACCAACGCCTGAGGTTTTCGGGGCGCGTTTCGGCGAGACAAGCGGGGAAATGTGTTCCCCACTTGTCTTCGCTGCGACGGCAAGAGCGGTCGCCATCGTTCGGTGATCGGCAGGTGGCGGTCCCGGAGGGATCGCGACGCCAAGGATCGGCTCGGCAAAGCTCGCCCCCCAATTTGTCAGGAACCTTGTCAGCAATCCGCGTGGATAGCCGACCTCCTTTTTCCACACCCCTCAAACCCTCCCCTACAATCCATGCCAGTTCCTCCCGCGGGAACGCCGGTCGCGACGGCGGCATGCGGGGAGGAACCGGCGCCTCCGCTCGTGGGCTAACGTGGCTCGCGGTCCGGGGAGGTTCCGTCCAAGGGTTCCCCTTCGGGCACTACGGCCCGGGTGCGCTGGACGATGCGCTAGGGTGAGCAAGGGCGCCAATGCCCCGGCTCCCGGAAGCGGAACGGACGGGAACAGAAATCGCCGGCGGGGCGCGGACGTCGCGCCATTACTAAACTATCGGAAGGCACGGCCTCGCGCCCCGCTTCCCTTGTCGAAGGATGAGCTTGTCGAGGGATGACAATGGCCAGACCGGAAACGGGGCGTGGCGGTGAAGAAACTTGGCCTCTTCTCCCCGTTCACGGGGAGAAGGTCCCGGCAGGGGGATGAGCGGCAGCGCAAACCTCTACGTCCTGGGCTCAACACCATCTTGGGCACAGCCCTCATCCTGAGCCTCCTCATCTTGAGCCCCTCTTCCTGAGCCCCTCATCCTGAGCCTAAGCGCAGCCCTCATCCTGAGCCTGTCGAAGGATGGGATGACGGGCACGGCGCGAGCCCCCAAGAGAAGACAAAAGTCACCCGCTCAATCCCGCCACCACCTCCCTGAGCGCCAGCGGCAGATCCTCGGCGATGAGCCCCGGCCCGAAGCGTCGCGCCGCCTCGGCATGCATCCACACGGCAGCGCAGGCCGCCTCGAACGGCGGCATGGACTGCGCCAAGAGTGCTGCGACGATGCCCGACAGCACGTCGCCAGAACCGGCGGTGGCCAGCAGCGGCGTGCCGTTGCCGTTGATCGCGGCGCGCCCGTCGGGTGCGGCGATCACCGTGTCGGGGCCCTTGTAGACGATGACGGCATTTGCCTTGGCCGCAGCAGCCAGCGCCCGCTCGAGCTTCGACAGCGACGTGTCGGCGGCGATGTCGGAAAACAGCCGACCGAACTCGCCATGATGCGGCGTCAGCACCAGTGCGGGCCCCGACCGCCTACGCGCCTCGAAGAACGCGGCCCGCTGCCGCGCCATCGAAGTGATGCCGTCGGCATCGAGCACCAACGCGCCAAAGCGTCCGGATGCATGCCCCATGAGCTCCAGCGCCAAACGGCCGACCTCGGGCTCCGGGCTCAGTCCCGGGCCATGGACCAGAACGGCGGGCTTGCGCTCGTCGAGGAAGGCAATCGCATCGTCGAGACCGTCGCAACGCCGGAGAATGATCGAGGTGAGATGCGCCGCGTTGGCCGCCAGCGCAGCCCCCGGCGACAACACCGTCACCGCGCCCGCCCCTGCCCGTGCCGCAGCCATCGCCGACAGCCGCGCCGCCCCGGTGGCCGCGATGCCACCGGAAAAGACGCCGACATGGCCGCGGCTGTATTTGTGGGCGTCATTGGCCGGCGACGGGAACAGCGCCCGCCACCATGCCGGGTCGTTTTCGAGGCATCGCGTGCCTGTTGCCGCCACCGTCGCGTCGGAAATACCGATGTCGGCGACAATGATCTCGCCGCAATGCGTCCGCCCGGGAAACAGCAGGTGACCGGGCTTCTTGCGGGCAAAGGTTACAGTTATCACCGCCTTGAAGGCACCGCCCGGCACCTCGCCCGACCTGCCCGACACGCCCGACGGCAGGTCCACTGCGACCACCGGCACACCAGCATCGGCAGTCCGCGCCACCGCCGCCAGCACATCGCCGGCAAGCGGCTTGGAAAGCCCGGCGCCGTAGAGCGCATCGACGACGAGCGAACCCGTTTCGGGCGCGAAGGCGGACAATGGCTCGACCGCGACCGGGCACTCCGCCGCCGCAAGCGCGGCATCGCTGCCGGCGCGCGGCGCCGATGTCGCGAAAAGCCTGACGACGACGCCGCTTTCGCGCAGCAGGCGTGCCACGACATAACCGTCGCCGCCATTGTTGCCCGGCCCGCACAGCACAAGGACCGGATGCACGGATGGAAACCGGGACAGCACCACATCGGTGATCGCGCCCCCGGCCCGCCGCATCAGCCCGATGCCGTCGACCGGACCCGCGCCGATCGTCAGCCGGTCGGCCTCGGCCATTTCGTCAGGTGTCAGCAGTTCAAACGCCATGGCGGTGTCCGCGAGAATCCAGCATCGATCCGAGAATTAGCACGCCGCCGCGCCCGGCCGAAACAAGGATGCAGCAATGCGCAACAGGTACAAATTATGAGCATCATGCCGCTTTTTTGTGCATAGGTTTAAGGCGGAGGACGCTGAAATTTTGGGCGATCTTCGTGCGACAGGGCAAAACCGGCTGTGGAACCTGCGTTCCGTGGCAGCCACCAGGGCAAACTGGTCAAACTTGTCGCAGCCACTAGACTTGGCACGCTTCGTGCTTGAGATAGGCGCGAGTGGGTGCATTACCCCTGAGTTACGGCAGTGGAGGCCAGTATTCGCATGAAAAAGATCGAAGCGATCATCAAGCCGTTCAAGCTCGACGAAGTGAAGGAGGCGCTCCAGGAGGCCGGCCTGCAAGGCATCACGGTCACCGAAGCCAAGGGTTTCGGCCGCCAGAAGGGCCATACCGAACTGTACCGCGGCGCCGAATATGTCGTCGACTTCCTGCCCAAGGTGAAGATCGAGGTCGTGCTCGGCGACGAGTCGGTCGAGGCCGCCATCGAGGCGATCCGCAAGGCCGCCCAGACCGGCCGCATCGGCGATGGCAAGATCTTCGTCTCCAACATCGAGGAAGTCGTCCGCATCCGCACGGGCGAGACCGGCGTCGACGCCATCTGACCCTTCGAAATTTCTTCTCGTCCTAACGTCATCAGACAGGGAACCATCACATGACGACAGCCAAAGACATCATGAAGCAGATCAAGGACAACGACGTTAAGTTCGTTGACCTGCGCTTCACCGACCCCAAGGGCAAGCTCCACCACGTCACCATGGACATCGCCGAGGTCGAGGAAGACATGTTCGCCGACGGCGTCATGTTCGACGGCTCCTCCATCGCCGGCTGGAAGGCGATCAACGAATCCGACATGGTGCTGATGCCCGACATGGACACGGTCCACATGGACCCGTTCTTCGCCCAGTCGACCATGGTCATCCTGTGCGACATTCTCGATCCGGTTTCGGGCGAGGCCTACAACCGCGACCCGCGCGGCATCGCCAAGAAGGCAGAGGCCTATCTCAAGGCCGAAGGCATCGGCGACACCGTCTTCGTCGGCCCGGAAGCCGAATTCTTCGTCTTCGACGACGTCAAGTACAAGGCCGACCCCTACAACACCGGCTTCAAGCTCGATTCGACCGAACTGCCCTCGAACGACGACACCGACTATGAGACCGGCAACCTCGGCCACCGTCCGCGCGTCAAGGGCGGCTATTTCCCGGTCCCGCCGATCGACAGCTGCCAGGACATGCGCTCCGAGATGCTGACCGTGCTGTCCGAGATGGGCGTGCGCGTCGAAAAGCACCACCACGAGGTGGCTGCCGCCCAGCACGAACTCGGCATCAAGTTCGACACGCTCGTCCGCAACGCCGACAAGATGCTGATCTACAAGTACGTCGTGCACCAGGTCGCCAATGCCTATGGCAAGACGGCCACCTTCATGCCGAAGCCGATCTTCGGCGACAACGGCTCGGGCATGCACGTCCACCTGTCGATCTGGAAGAATGGCAAGCCAACCTTCGCCGGCAACGAATATGCCGGCCTGTCGGAAAACTGCCTCTATTTCATCGGCGGCGTCATCAAGCACGCCAAGGCGATCAATGCCTTCACCAACCCGCTGACCAACTCCTACAAGCGCCTGGTCCCGGGCTATGAGGCACCGGTGCTGCTCGCCTACTCCGCGCGCAACCGCTCGGCCTCCTGCCGCATTCCCTTCGGCAACTCGCCGAAGTCCAAGCGCGTCGAGGTCCGCTTCCCCGACCCGGGCGCGAACCCCTACCTCTGCTTCGCCGCGCTGCTGATGGCCGGCCTCGACGGCATCAAGAACAAGATCCACCCCGGCCAGCCGATGGACAAGGATCTCTATGACCTGCCGGCGAAGGAACTCAAGAAGATCCCGACCGTCTGCGGCAGCTTGCGCGAAGCGCTCCAGAGCCTCGACAAGGACCGCGGCTTCCTCAAGGCCGGCGGCGTCTTCGACGACGACCAGATCGACAGCTTCATCGAGCTGAAGATGGCCGAGGTCATGCGCTTCGAAATGACCCCCCATCCGGTCGAGTACGACATGTACTACTCGGTCTAAGACCAGAGAAACAAAGAAAAAAGCCCCGGAGCGATCCGGGGCTTTTTTGTTTGGCGGGGCAGCAATCCGGTAAATGCCGGACTGCTGCGGAGGATGCGTAGCCGAACGACCCGTCAGATGCTTTTGGCGCTCATCTGCTCGGAGATGTAGTCGGCCTGCCGGATCGCCAGCGCCACGATGGTGAGCGTCGGGTTTTCCGCGCCGCCCGTGGTGAACTGGCTGCCGTCGGAGACGAACAGGTTCTTGATGTCGTGCGTCTGGCCCCATTTGTTGACCACGCCGTCGGATGCCTTTTCGCTCATCCGGTTGGTGCCCAGGTTGTGCGTCGACGGATAGGGCGGCGTCGGGAACGAACGAGTGGCGCCGACGGCGTCGTACATCGCCATGCCCTGCTTGTAGGCGTGGTTGCGCATGGCGACGTCGTTGGGATGGTCGGTGAACCAGACATCGGGGATCGGCATGCCGTACTTGTCCTTCAGTTCGCCATGCAGCTTCACGGCGTTCTGCTCCTGCGGCATGTCTTCGCCGACGATCCACATGCCCGCCATCTTGTCGTAGTGGTCGAGCGCGGTGGTGAACGAACGGCCCCAGCCACCGGGATCGAGGAACGCCGCCATGAACGGCAGTCCGAGCGCCAGTGTTTCGAGCTCGTAGCCGCCGACGAAACCGCGCGACGGGTCGTGCCTGGCTTCATCCCGTACGATGCCGGCCATGGTCGTGCCGCGCCAGAAATGCACGGGCTTGTCGAAGATGGCATAGACCGACCCGGTGGTGTGGCGCATGTAGTTCTTGCCCACCTGCCCCGACGAATTCGCCAGCCCGTCCGGAAATTTCGACGACGCCGAGTTGAGCAGCAGCCGCGGGCTTTCGATCGAATTGCCGGCGACGCAGACGATGCGCGCCTTCTGGCTCTGGGTCTTGCCGTCCTTGTCGGCATAGACGACGCTGGTCACCTTGCCGCTGTCGTCGTGCTCGATCTTGAGCACATGGCTGCTGGGCCTGACCTCCAGCTTGCCCGTCGTCTCGCCCTTGGGGATTTCGGTATAGAGGGTCGACCACTTGGCCCCCCACTTGCAGCCCTGGAAGCAGAACCCGGTCTGCTGGCAGCCCATGCGGCCGTCGCGTTCGGCCGAATTGATCGCCATCCTGCCGGTGTGGCATTCCTTGTAGCCGAGCTTGTCGGCCCCGGCCTTGAACACCTTGAAATTGTTGTTGCCTGGCAGGCCCTCGATGTCGTTGGTGCGGGTGACACCCATCTTGTCCTCGGCCTTGGCGTAATAGGGCTCGAGATCGGCAAGCGTAATCGGCCAGTCGAGCAGGTTGGCGCCCTCGACCTTGCCGTAGTTGGTCAGCGTCTTGAATTCATGCTCCTGGAAACGCAGCGACGCGCCGGCCCAGTGCGTGGTCGTGCCGCCCACGGCCTTGACGATCCAGGCCGGCAGGTTGGGGAAGTCCTTGTGGACCCGCCAGCCGCCGCCAGTCGTGCGGTTGTCCAGCCAGGCAAGCTGGCCGAAAGAGTCCCATTCGTCGTTGATGAATTCGTCATATTCGATGCGCGGGCCGGCTTCGAGAATGACGACATCGATGCCCTTTTGGGCGAGTTCGTTGCCAAGCGTGCCGCCGCCGGCTCCGGAGCCGATGATGACGACGACGCTGTCGTCGTTGAGATCGTAGGGTGCAGGCATGTTTTCCTCCCGGGAATGCTGAAAAGGCTGTTCGCGACAACCGGCCGATCAGAGCCACTCGATGTCGTCGAAACCGCGCGCGATGTATCCGCCCTTGGAGTAGGACTCGCCCTCGTAACCGAAGATCGGCCACACCTCCTTCTGGTTGTAGAGGCCGACGACGAGCCCACCGCGGATCGCCTGGAAGAACGGTGTCTCCTCGATCTGCCGGAGGATGGCCACGCGCTCGTCCTCCCAGCCGAGGCCGGTGTAGCCGCCGGCACCCGACTTCTGGTCGAGGTCGGCGATGCCTTTCTCGATCAATTCCTTGTGCGCCGCATCCTTGCCCGCCTGTTCGTCGTGGCTCTTGATGGCGATGGCATAGAACTTGTCCGGCACCTGATCGTGCGGATAGATGTCGCGCGCCATCTGGATCAGCGTCGCCAACGTTTCCGGCTTCAGCGCCGTGCTCTCAAGCCCCCATGCTTCGCCCGTGCTGAGCACGGCCGAGCCGCTGATGATGAGCAGCGCGCCGGCAGCACTGCCACGCTTGAGCAGTTCACGCCGCGACAGGCCGGACCTGCCTTGATAGATCGTCACCATGATTTCCTCCCTTGCTTGCGATGCGCCGTCGGCGCTTGGCTGGCGCGGCGCTCTCCCTCGCCGCATATGCTTCACTTGAACCTGCCTCCCCGCTGCAAGACCTCGATCTTGTAGCCGTCGGGGTCTTCGATGAAGAAGAAGCGGGCGAGCGGCTTGCCGCCCGGCGCGAAGTCGACGATGTCCTTTGGGGTCAGGCCGGCCGCAACCAGCCGCTGGCGCGTGGCGTCCAGGTCGTCCACCGATACTGCAAGGTGGCCGTAGCCGTCGCCCAGCGCATAGGGCTCGGCCCGACCCTTGTTGACGGTCAGCTCGACCTCGAATTCGGTTTCAGGATTGCTGAGATAGAGAAGGGTGAACGTCTCGAAATCGAGGCGGTCGGCAACTTCGAGGCCGAAGGCCGTGCGATAGAAGGATACCGAACGCGTCTCGTCGAGCACGCGCACCATGGAATGTATTGCCTTCGCCATTCGTCCTCCTGGCAGTTGCTTGCCAGGGGATTATGAATCCGTGCAGTTCCAAGTGGTGGCAGCCCGTTACCACGCCCCCGAAGACAGACTTTGCTAGGCACGGACGACGTACAGGTTGCGGCAGCGGACGGTTGGGCCGATGATGGGCGTCGAACGCCAGCGCCGGTGCCGAAAACGCCGCGCAAGCCATCGGGAGGATTGATATGTGCAGGGTATTTGCCGGACAGGATCCGAAAGGCTATCACCAGATCAACCGGTCGATCAGGATCGCCGGGCATTCGACCAGCATCCAGCTGGAGGCTACCTTCTGGGACCTGCTCGACGAGATCGCAGCCTCGCAAGGACTGACGACGCCGAAGTTCATTTCCAAGCTTTATGACGAGGCGATCGAGATCAATGGAACGATCCCGAACTTCGCATCCATGCTGCGCACCACATGCGCCCTCTATCTGCGCGGCCACAAGCCGGGCGCCGAAGAGATCGAGGCGCTGAAGCGCTACGCGGCATAGCCGAGCCTAACTCAGTTCTTGCTACCAGGTCTTGCGACTCGGAAGAAGAAACGCCCCGGGCCGAGACCCGGGGCGCTGTTCGATCTCGCCTAAAATTTAAGCAGCAGCCTTGGTCTCGACGCTGGTCGGCACCGTGCTGATGGTCTTCAGGATCTGCGAGGCGATCTGGTAGGGGTCGCCCTGCGAGTTCGGACGGCGATCTTCGAGATAGCCGCGATAGCCGTCACGGACGAAGCTGTGGGGGACGCGCACCGAGGCGCCACGGTCGGCAACACCCCAGGTGAAGACGTCGATCGACGCCGTCTCGTGCTTGCCGGTCAGGCGCAGGTGGTTGTCGGGGCCGTAGACGGCGATGTGATCTTCGCGGGCCTCGCCGAACGCTTCCATCAGCGCCTCGAAATAGGCCTTGCCGCCGATTTCGCGCAGGTGAGCCGTCGAGAAGTTGGCGTGCATGCCCGAGCCGTTCCAGTCGGTGTCGCCCAGCGGCTTGCAGTGATACTCGATGTCGATGCCGTACTTTTCGGTCAGGCGCTGCAGCAGGTAGCGCGCGATCCACATCTCATCGGCCGCCTTCTTCGAGCCCTTGCCGAAAATCTGGAATTCCCACTGGCCCTTGGCCACCTCGGCATTGATGCCCTCGTGGTTGATGCCGGCGTCAAGGCAAAGGTCGAGATGCTCCTCGACGATCTGGCGGGCGATATCGCCGACTGCCTGGTAGCCGACGCCGGTGTAGTACGGACCCTGCGGCGCCGGGAAGCCGGTTTCGGGGAAACCGAGCGGACGGCCGTTCTTGTAGAAGAAATATTCCTGCTCGAAACCGAACCAGGCGCCCTCGTCGTCAAGGACGGTCGCACGCGTGTTGGACGGGTGCGGGGTGACGCCATCCGGCATCATGACTTCGCACATGACGAGCGCGCCGTTCTTGCGGGCCGGATCGGGATAGATTGCGACCGGCTTGAGCACGCAATCGGAGCTCTTGCCTTCGGCCTGCCTGGTCGAGCTGCCGTCGAAACCCCAGAGCGGAAGCTGCTCGAGCTTCGGGAACTCCGCAAACTCCTTGACCTGGGTCTTGCCGCGGAGATTGGCCGCAGGCGTGTAACCATCCAGCCAGATGTACTCGAGCTTGTACTTCGTCATGCTATCCTCTCGGTGTCGTGCCTGCCGGCCATTGGCGGCCGGCGTGTCGCAAGAGAAGAAGCAAGCCTCGTGCCAACTCGAAAAATGCAGGAACCGCAACGGGGGGAGAGTTCGCGGAAAAAGCCGATGCTCAAAAAACAGGCAAACTAAGGCAGCAGCGCTGACATTCTGCCCAAGACTCGGGCGCAGCCCGCCCGGCCGGCCAGAACGGGATCAGCCAGCCTTCAACGCCTCGAGCAAAGCCACCGCGGAAACCATGTCCCGCTTGCGGTTGCTCCGGCGGGCGATGGCCTCGGAATCCTGGCCCCAATGCTCGATCTGCCAGTCTTCGTCGACATGGGCGGCGGCCCACGCCGCCTCGACATCGAGCTCGCCGGCCTCGACGGCGAGCGCCAGAAGAGCCGAACCGGTCAATGTGGTCATCAGGTGGAGCGCTGCCAGCCGCATCGGTTCGGCACGCTGCGACAGGTGGATGCCAAGCGCGGCGATGGCAGCGCGCGGCTGCTCGACATGCATGACGCCTTCGGCCAGCACGAAATGCGCGCTCAGCGACGCGCGCGCCCAATCCAGTACCGGGTCCCATGCCTCGGACTGGCGCTCGACGAGTTTTTCCGGGCTGTCGGCACGGTAGCAAAGCAGATCCGACGACGAGAAGCGCAAGATGTCCTCGAGCACCGCCTGCGGATCGGTGGCGACCCCGTCGATCGCCGTGTTGACCAGGCGCAGCACCGGCATGGTGAACGGGTCGATGTTGTCGACCTGGGCAGCAAATTCGTCGGCCACCAGTTGCGCTGCGGCCTCCGTCGGCAAGGCAAGCAGTGCCCTGCCCGGCGTGCGCACCGGCTTGCCGTCGAGCTGCACGGCAAAGCCTTCGTCGACAGCGGCAACCGAAGCGGCTTCGTAGAACCGCTTGGGCAGTTGCCGGCGCATCGTGCTTTGGGCACGGCGGATCGGATCGGGATCGGACAGCGCGTCGCCAGCTTCAAGGTCGCTCAGGATGTCACGCATGGGTTGTTCCAATCAGTCGAAAAGGGCAATCAATCGATGAGGGCGAGCAAATCGCCGGGCTTGGCCAAAACGGTCTCGGCACCGGTCGCCAGCAAGCCGTCGCGGCCATGGTAACCCCAGCACACGCCTATCGCGCGGGCGCCGGCACTTCTGGCCATCTGCATGTCATAGATGGCGTCGCCAACCACGAAAGTCGAGGCCGGATCGATGCCGGTTTCGGCGCAGCATTCCAGCACCATGGCGGGATGCGGCTTGGAGGGGCAGTCGTCGGCAGTTCGGATGGTCACGAAATGGCGCTCGAAACCATAGGCTTCCATCACACGCTGCACGCCGCGGCGCGACTTGCCGGTGACCATGCCGATCAGCACGTCGTCGCGTTTGGCGAGCACGTCGATCAGTTCGGCGATGCCGTCATAGAGCGGCTCATGGAAATTCGAGGGTGCGCGCGAGGCGATGAAATGCGCCTTGTAGCGCTCGGCCAGACGGCCGCACTCGGCATCGAGCGGACGGCCGAGCAACGTCGCAATGGCAAGATCGAGCGTCAGCCCGATGATGCTCTTGGTCGCCTCCAGTGCCGGCTCGGCGAGGCCCGCCTCGCGAAACGTCGCAACCATGGTGGCGTGGATGAGGTCGGCGCTGTCGACCAGCGTGCCGTCGCAGTCGAACAGCACCAGCTTCAAGGCGCTGTCGCCCACGGAGCCTGCCGTCACGCCGGCTCCCCGCTTTCATCGTCGAAGCCGATGAGGTTCCAGCTCTGGCGCATATGCGGCGGCATCGGCGCGGTGACGTCGATCACGCCATGGTCGGGATGCGGAATGACGATCCGGCGCGCATGCAGGTGAAGCTTGTTCTGCAGCCCGCCCGGAAACTCCCAGTTGGTGTCGTGCTCGAAATATTTCGGATCGCCGATGATCGGGCAGCCGATATAGGCGGCGTGCACGCGCAGCTGGTGGGTGCGGCCGGTATAGGGCTCCATCTCCAGCCAGGTCATGGTCTGGGCGGCCTGCTCCAGCACGCGGTAGTAGGAAACCGCGTGGTCGGCGCCCTTTTCGCCATGCTTGGCGACGCGCATGCGGTCGCCGTCCGGCGTCTGTTCCTTGACCAGCCAGGTCGAGATCTTGTCTTCGCGCTTCGGCGGCGCGCCCTTGACCAGGGCCCAGTAGGTTTTCTTGGTCTCGCGGGCACGGAAAGCCTCGGCGAGCTTCATCGCCGCCAGACGCGTGCGCGCCACGACCAGCACTCCCGAGGTGTCGCGGTCGAGCCGGTGGACCAGGCGCGGCTTCTCGCCCTTCTTGTTGCGCCAGGCCTCGAGCATGTCGTCGAGATGGCGCACCACGCCCGAACCGCCCTGCACGGCAAGGCCGGCCGGCTTGTTGAAGACGAAGACCTTGGAATCCTCGTAGATCAGCATCTTGGCCAGCACGTCGCCATCGTCCTGGTCGCGCATCGTGCGGGCGGTCAGCGGACCATCGTTCTTCTTGTCGACTTCGAGCGGCGGTATGCGGATGACATGTCCCGGCTCGACGCGCGTATCGGCCTTGGCGCGGCCGCCATTGACGCGGATCTGGCCCGAGCGCAGCAGTTTCTGCAGGTGGCCGAAGCCGAGCCCCGGATAATGGGACTTGAACCAGCGGTCGAGCCTCATGCCCGTTTCGCCAGCTTCCACCGTGACCTGTTCAACGCCTGCCATTGTTCAATTGTCCTTTTCGAAGCGGCCCAATAGCATCAGCCGATGCTTCTTGCGAGCCACATTCCCAGGAACAGCGCCAGAATGGCGCATATGACGCTGGCAAAAGCATAACCGAAGGCCGGCAAAGTCGATCCGCGCTCCCACAAGGCGGCAAAATCCAGCGAGAATGCCGAAAAGGTGGTGAAGCCGCCGAGGATGCCGGTGGCCACGAACAGGCGCAACTCGTTCGAGCCGCCGAACCGGCGTGCCAGCAGGCCGACGAACAGTCCCATGGCAAAAGAGCCCAGCACGTTGATCGCCAACGTGCCCCAGGGAAAATTAGGCCCGACGAGCCTGAGCGCCAGCAGATTGGCGAGATGACGCAGCGCGGCGCCGATGGCGCCGCCGAGTGCAACGAGCGATAGATGAAGCATAGGCAGGTCCTGCGCGCAATTGCATGGTCCATAACACAGAACCGCGCCCAGGCAGGCGTTATGCGCCGGCGCAGCACCGACTAGGCTGTGGACAAGGCAGCTGCGCCGCAAGCCATTGTTGGGCGGGCGGCAGCCGGGCTATAGCATCGCCCCATGCAACCCTCCAAAGACATCTCCCGCCTGATCGAGATCATGGCTGCCCTGCGCGATCCGGAAACCGGCTGTCCCTGGGACATCGAGCAGAATTTCGCGACCATTGCGCCCTATACGATCGAGGAAGCCTACGAGGTCGCCGACGCGATCTCGCGCAACGACATCGACCATCTGAAGGAAGAGCTGGGCGACCTGCTGCTGCAAGTCGTCTACCACGCCCAGATGGCCGAAGAGGCCGGCGAGTTCGCCTTCGGCGACGTGGTCGATGCCATCACCACCAAGATGATCCGCAGGCATCCGCACGTCTTTGGCGACGCCAAGGCGCGTGAGGCGCGTTCGGCCAAGGGCATGTGGGAAAAGATCAAGGCGGAAGAAAAGGCGGAACGGCGTGCCGCGCGCATCGCCCGCGGGCTCGACCCCGAGGATCACGGCCACGGCTTCCTCGACGGGGTGCCCGTCGCCCTGCCCGCACTGACGCGTGCGCTGAAGCTGCAGGAAAAAGCGGCCCGCGTCGGCTTCGACTGGGGCGAGGCAGCACCGATCCTCGACAAGATCGAAGAAGAGATCGGCGAATTGCGCGAGGCGATGGCCCAGGGCGACCAGGCCGCGGTCAAGGACGAGTTCGGCGACATGCTGTTTGCGCTGGTCAATCTCGGCCGCCACCTGCAGCTCGATTCCGAGGCGGCGCTTGCCGGCACCAACGACAAGTTCCGCAAGCGTTTCCACTATGTCGAAAAGTCGCTCAACGATGCCGGCCACAGCCTGGAGGCGGCAACGCTCGACGAGATGGAAGCGCTGTGGCAGCAGGCAAAGACAGCGAAGTAGGTAGTTCCTATACCGGGCTCAGCCTGGCACGCCCCCTCTCCGGTTCGCTGCGCGAACCACCTCTCCCCCGCTTCGCGGGGGGCGAGGAACCCAACATGGCAAGCCTAGCGCTTGTTCCTGAGGATTTTGGCCGCGATCTCGTCGCGGGCCGAAGCTGTCGCCTTGAGCGTCATCGAGACGCTGCCATCGTCATTGTCGGTGCGCGAAACGACGTCGCCATTGCGGTAGAGCCAGTCGATCTGGCCGAGCTGGCTCGGCTCCAGCGTGACGTCGATGGATTCGAGCTCGCCCGAAACCCGCTGCTCGATCAGGCCAGTAAGCGCAGAGAGGCCCTCGCCCGTGATTGCCGAAATGGCGATCGGCGGCGTCTTGCGACCGTCAACGCTGTCGGAAAGCAGCCGCTCGCGATTGCCCTCGTCGAGCTGGTCGATCTTGTTCCAGACCTCGACGACACGGTCGGTATCGGCCGCATCGACGCCGAGGTCGGACAGGATGCGCTCGACATCGTCGGCCTGGGCCGCGGTATCGGGGTCGGAAATGTCGCGCAGGTGGATGACGAGGTCGGCTTCGACCACCTCTTCCAGCGTCGCCCGGAAGGCCGCGATCAGGTGCGTCGGCAGATCGGAGATAAAACCGACGGTGTCGGACAGGATGATCGGCGTGCCATGCGGCAGCCGCACCCGGCGCAGCGTCGGATCGAGCGTCGCAAACAGCATGTTCTCGGCCAACACGGCAGCACCGGTCAGCCGGTTGAACAGCGTCGACTTGCCGGCGTTGGTGTAGCCGACGATGGCGACCACCGGGAACGGCACCTTGCGGCGCTTGGCACGGTGCAGGTCGCGCGTGCGGACCACCGTCTCAAGCTCCTTCTTGAGCTTGATGATCTTTTCCTGCAGCGCGCGCCGGTCGGATTCGATCTGGGTTTCGCCGGGACCGCCGAGGAAGCCCGCACCGCCGCGCTGGCGCTCGAGGTGGGTCCAGCTGCGAACCAGCCGGCCCTTCTGGTAGTTGAGATGGGCAAGCTCGACCTGCAGCGTGCCTTCCTTGGTGCGCGCGCGCCTGCCGAAGATTTCGAGGATGAGCCCGGTGCGGTCGAGCACCTTGGCGTTCATCTCTTTTTCGAGGTTGCGCTGCTGCACCGGCGTCAGCGGATGGTCAACGATGACCAGCTCAGCGCCGCGCTCCTTCACGATCTCGGCGAACTCCTCGACCTTGCCGGTGCCCAGGAGGGTCGCCGGGCGCGGGTCGTTGAGGGTGACGATCGCGGTGTGCACGGGTTCGAGATCGATGGCCCGGGTCAGCCCGACGGCCTCGTCGTGGCGGGCCTCGGCCGAACGCTGCAATCGCGGGCGCGCGCTGTCGTCGTCACCCTTGGGCTGGCGCGTCAGCACCGGCACGATGACGATCGCGCGCGTGGGGGCTTTGTCGCCCCCTATCGATTCGGGTCCATTGCTGGCACCGGCCTTGGCGCCGGCGTTCCTGTCGCGTGCCAATCAGCCGCCCTGGCTTTCCTCGCCATCGAACATCTGAACCGGCTGGCTCGGCATGATCGTGGAGATGGCATGCTTGTAGACGAGCTGGGAATGCCCGTCACGGCGCAACAAAACACAGAAATTGTCGAAGGAAGTAACGACCCCGGTCAATTTCACGCCGTTAATGAGGAAAATGGTGAGTGGGTTTTTGCTCTTGCGAACTGAATTCAGGAAAAGGTCCTGAAGATTCTGCGATCGTTCCGCCATTGTTTTTTTCTTTCGCCGATCCCTGTCTGCTGCCAATGCGCCAAATTACCGGGCTCATGTCAAGCGAGCAAACACCCCCTTGCCACATCGCGCGGCAAGCTGAACGAGATGAATTTAACCATTTACGCCCAAGCGGTTATCAGGCTTGGATTTTTTCCGCAACGTCAAAAAAGGCTTCGCGCAGGGAAAGCGCCACCGAGCCGGGGTGTCCATTGGCCACGGGTTGGCCGTCGATCGCAACAATCGGCATGATCACTGTGGTTGCAGCCGTGATGAACGCTTCGCGCGCTGCCTTGGCTTCCGCGACGGTAAAGCCACGTTCCTCGACCGTCAGCCCGAGCTTCTCGGCGACCTTGAACAGCGTGGCGCGGGTGATGCCGCGCAGGATGCCATGATCGGCCGGGCGCGTGACCAGGACACCGTCCCTGGTGACGATCCAGGCGTTGGTGGCCGCCCCTTCCTTGACCGTGCCGTCCGGATCGACGAACCACGCTTCCTGGGCGCCGGCTTCCTTGGCCTGCTGGCGCGCCAGCACGTTGGGCAGCAGGCCGACCGACTTGATGTCGACGCGCTCCCAGCGGTTTTCCGGAACGGTGATGACCTTGAGCCCTGCCCCGGCCTTCTTGGCCGCGGCCACCGGGTCGGTGCGCTTGGCGGTCACCACCAGCGCGGGACGCGTGCCGTTGGCGGGAAATACGTGATCGCGCGGCGCCACCCCACGCGTCACCTGGAGGTAGACCATGCCGTTGTGGACGCGGTTGCGGCGGATGACCTCGCGCATGACGTGCACGAGCACGGCGCGATTGACCGGCCAGTCGATCCTGAGTTCCGACAACGAGCGGTCGAGCCGGTCGAGATGACCGACGCTGTCGACGATGAAGCCGCGCGCCACCTCGCAAACCTCGTAGACACCATCGGCGAACTGATAGCCGCGATCCTCGATATGCACGGAGGCGTCCGAATGGGCGACGTAACGCCCGTTGACGTAAGCGATGCGCGGCATGGTTTTGGTGACCCTCGGAGTTTTACGGAGTTCTAGTCGATCTGCGCCGGGCGGCAATGTTCAAACGGCTGGTCCAGGTCAGAAGAATTCGAGGCTGACCCGGAACATCTGCTCGACCTGCTTGACCGCCTTGTCGAGCGCGAAGATGACGACGCGGTCCTTGGGCTTGATCAGCACCGAACCGCTGGGCTTGACGATCTTGCCGTCGCGATAGATCGCGCCGATGCGCATGCCATCGGGCAATTCGAGGTCGCGAAGCAGCGTGCCGACCAGCGGCGACGTTTCCAGCGCCTCGGCCTCGATGATTTCGGCGGCGCCACGCTGGATCGAATGCACCTGGCGTATCCGTCCGCGCCGGACATGCTGGAGAACGCGCGAGATGGTCACCGCACTCGGATTGACATGCGCGTCGATGCCGAGCGGCTTGGTGAGATCGTGATAGGCCGGATTGTTGATGAGGGCGAGGTTGCCCTTGCAGCCCAGGCGCTTGGCCATGACGGAGGACAGGATGTTGACCTGATCGTTGTTGGTCAGCGCCACCATCAGGTCGGCATCCTGGATGTCGGCTTCCATCAGCAGTTTCTGGTCGAGCGCGCTGCCGTTGAGCACCACGGTCCGGCGCAGTTCGTCGGCGACCTTGACCGCCCTGTCGCGGTTCGCCTCGATGATCTTGATCTTAGTCCGGCTCTGGCGCTTCTCGATGGTGCGGGCGACATAGAGGCCGATGTTGCCGCCGCCGGCGATGACGATGCGCGTCGCTTCCTGCTCTTCATGCCCGAACAAGCCGAGCGTCCGGCGCACCTGTTCCTTGGTCGTCACGACATAGGCGAGATCGCCCGCCACCAGTTGATCGGCCGAATGCGGGATGAACAGGCGGTTGTTGCGGCTGACGCCGACCACCGTCGAGGGCAGATCGGGGAACAGTTCGCTGAGCTGGGCCAGCGGCGTGTTGATGACCGGGCAATCCTCCAGGCACTCGATCGCCACCATGATGATGTGGTTGTCGGCGAAGCGCACCACGTCGGTTGCGCCCGGCAGCGTGATGCGCCGCAGCACCATCTCGCCGACCTCGAGCTCGGGCGAAATGATCACGTCGATCGGCAGGTGCTCGCGCGAAAACAGGTCCTGGTAATGCGGCTGGAGATAGGCCTGCGAACGGATGCGCGCGACCTTCATCGGCACGTTGAACAGCGCGTGCGCCACCTCGCAGGCAACGATGTTGACCTCGTCGAACAAGGTCACCGCGATGATCATGTCGGCGTTCTGCGCGCCGGCGGCCTCAAGGACCTCGGGATGCGAGCCGTGGCCGACGAAACCGCGCACGTCGAGCTGGTCGCGCACGGCATGGATCAGCTCGGGAGCCGTATCGATGATCGAGACGTCGTTCTTTTCCGCCGCCAATCGTTCGGCAATGCCGTAGCCGACCTGTCCGGCCCCGCAGATGATTACGCGCATGCGGGATCTCTATCCTGACTGCCAGCCACAGCTTACACGCCCAGCGACTTGAGCTTGCGGTGCAACGCCGAGCGCTCCATGCCGATGAACTCCGCCGTCTTGGAAATGTTGCCGCCGAAGCGGTTGATCTGGGCGATGAGATATTCCTTCTCGAACATCTCGCGCGCCTCGCGCAGCGGCAGCGCCATGATGTGTTGGTCGGACTGGTTGGGCGCGCGCGGCATGACGTCGCCGATCTCGGACGGCAGCAGGTCGGCGGTGATCGGCGCCTCGGGATTGTCGCTGCGGGCAAGGATCAGCAGGCGCTCCACGTTGTTGCGCAGCTGGCGCACATTGCCGGGCCAATTGTGGGCCTGGAGAACGGCCAGTGCGTCATCGCCGATGCGGCGCGGCTTGATGCCGGCCTGCTTGGCCATCTGCTTCATGAAATTGTCGACGAGGTAGGGAATGTCCTCGCGCCGTTCGGCAAGCCCCGGCACCATGACCGGCACCACCGCCAGGCGATGGTAGAGATCCTCGCGGAAGCGGCCCTCGGCGATCATCGCCTCGAGGTTCTGCGCGGTCGACGAGATGATGCGGACGTCGACCTTGACCCGCTTGGTGCCGCCGACGCGCTCGAACTGCTGGTCGACCAGCACGCGCAGGATCTTGTTCTGGGTCTCGCGCGGCATGTCGGCGATTTCGTCGAGGTAGAGGATACCCTGGTGGGCTTCCTCCAGCGCGCCGACCTTGCGCTCGCCGCCGTTCGATTCGGTGCCGAACAGCTCGATCTCCATGCGCTCGGGCGTGATAGTGGCGGCGTTCAGCGTCACGAACGGCCCGCTCTTGCGCGCGGAAAGCGCGTGGATGGCCCGCGCCGCCATTTCCTTGCCCGAGCCGGACGGACCGATGATCATGATGCGGCTGTTGGTCGGCGCGACCCTGTCGATGGTCTGTCGCAACTGGCTCATCGCCGACGACATGCCGATCAGGTCGTGGGTCTCGCCGCTGCGCATCTTGAGGTCGGAGACCTCGCGCCTGAGCTTCGACGTTTCGAGCGCACGCTCGGCGATCAGGATGAGCCGGTCGGCCTTGAACGGCTTTTCGATGAAATCATAGGCGCCGCGACGGATCGCCGAAACCGCGGTTTCGATGTTGCCGTGGCCCGAGATCATCACCACGGGCAGGTTGGGATGCAGGGTCTTGATCTCGTCGAGCAGCGCCAGCCCGTCGAGCCGCGACCCCTGGAGCCAGATATCGAGGAAAACCAGGCGCGGCGCACGATCCGCGATCGCGGCAAGCGCACTGTCGGCGTCGAACGCCGTGCGGGTTTCGTGACCTTCGTCGCTCAGGATGCCCGCGACCAGTTCACGGATGTCTTCCTCATCGTCAACGATAAGAATATCAGACGCCATTTCCGACCTTCTCGATTTCTTGGACCTGCACTGCGTCGGCGGCACCCTTGGGTGTTGCCGCCTCTTCGGCTGCCGCAGGCAGGACCATGCTGATCATCGCGCCGCGCCCGCCATGGAAATCGGCCGGTGCGTCGTGAAGTTCCAATCTTCCGCCGTGGTCCTCGACAATCTTCTTGACGATAGCGAGGCCGAGGCCGGTGCCCTTCTCGCGCGTCGTCATATAGGGCTCGAGCAGCCGCTGGCGATGTTCGCGCGGCAGGCCCTTGCCATTGTCGATGACGTCGATGCGGATCGAATTGCCGTCGCGTCGCGCCCGGATCTTGATAACCCCGGACTCGCCGGTCTGGCGTTCCGCCGCCTCGATGGCCTCGGCGGCATTCTTGATGACATTGCCGAACGCCTGGGCCATCAAGCGGCTGTCGAAGGTTCCCTTGAGCGGCCCCGGCGTGATGTCGCGCTCGAAGGCGATGTCGGCCCGGCTGACCTCGACCAGGAACGACGCCTCGCGCAGCGGTTCGCGAATGTCGATTACCTTCATCTCGGGCTTCGGCATGCGCGCGAAAGCGGAGAACTCGTCGACCATGCGGCCGATATCGCCAACCTGGCGGATGATCGTTTCGGTGCACTGGTCGAAGACCTCACGATCCTCGGTGATCACCTTGCCGTAGCGGCGGCGGATGCGTTCGGCCGAAAGCTGGATCGGTGTCAGCGGGTTCTTGATCTCGTGGGCGATGCGCCGCGCCACGTCGGCCCAGGCCGAGGTGCGCTGGGCGGTGACGAGGTCGGTGATGTCGTCGATGGTCACGACATAGGACGTGTCGTCGGCGTCCATCGCTTCCTTGTCGCCTTCCTCCACCGTCACCTGGACGTTGAAGGTGCGCTCGGCGCCGGCACGGTAGAACGTCACCTGCTCGCGATAGACGTCCCGTCCCGACTTGCGCCCGATCTCGAAGACGCGGCCGACATGCGGCAGCAGGATCGACAGGTTCTGTCCGAGCGAATCCGCGGCGGAGATCGCCAGCATCTCTTCCGCCGACGGGTTGACGATGGTGATGCTGCCATAGGGATCGACGCCGATGACACCGGCGGTGACGCCGGCAAGCACCGCCTCGGAAAAGCGGCGGCGTTCGTCGATGACGTCCTTGGCGGTCAGGAGTTCGTTGCGCTGCGACTTGAGCTCGAGCAGCATGTTGTTGAACGTGCCGCTTAAGGCGCCGACATCGCCGTCCGACAGCCTTACCGGCACCGACACGTCGAGATTGCCGGTGGCGACCTCGTCGGCAGCGCCGATGAGCTGGCGGATCGGCCGCACCAGCCGGTCGGCGACCGCAATGCCCGTCCAGATCGCCGACAGCACGACGATCAGCGTCAGGCCGAGATAGAGCAGCGCAAAGGCGATCTGCGTGGTGCGCCGGCTGGCGCCGAGATCGCGGTACTCCTCGGTGTTCGCGGTGACGATCTGGCGCGCCTTGATGACCTCGGGGTCGACCAAGCGGATCGTGTAGAGATAGAGCCCTTCGATCTCGCGCAGCTTGATGATGGCGCCGACGATGTTGCGCGTCTTCGGCTCGATCAGGACGGGCTTGCCGTCCGCCGCCGATTCGACCGCGACCGGCGGCGGCTCGGGCATGGCGAAATCGGCGCCGGTCTTGGCGCTCATGACGAACGAGCCGTCGGGTCGAATCAGCGCGGCATGGGCGAGCGCGCGCAACTGCGCCTGCCGACCCATGAATTCGAGGAAGCCGCTGCGGTCGAGGCCGTAGAGGGAACGCGCATTGTCGAGGTCGTTGGCCATCGACAAGGTCGTGCTTTGCAGGTTGCGCGCATTCTCCTGGACATAGGCCTCGGCGATCGACAGCGACGAATTGACGATGGTCTTGGTCCTGATCTCGAACCAGCGGTCGAGCCCGATGTCCAGCGTGATCGACGCAACGATGGCGACCAGCAGCGCCGGCAGCGCCGCCACCAGCGCAAACATGGTGACGATGCGCACATGGAGGCGCGAGGCCGCCTTGCCGCGCTTGCGCGCCATGGCGATGCGCTGGATCTCGATGACGATCAGGCCGACGAGGATCAGGATGAAAACGGCGTTGATGCCGATCAGGGTCAGCGTCGTCGTCGAATCCGGGGTAATCGGCGTGACGCCGACCAGGATGGCGAAGGAGACCGCGGCCGTGACCAGGGCAGCGACAATCGCCACCACGCCAGGAAGCGCAAGAAGGCGCCTGCCGTCCTGTGTCCTCTTTGCGGGTTGGTCCGCCACTCCTGCTGGTGTTGCCCGGTTCGCCATGCTGCCGTGTAGAAGCCTTTCAATGCGTCGCATCTATGCAACGCATTGTGGCGATTATGCAACATTTTCGCCGCGAGCGAAAATGTTTCGGCAGGCTTTCGACAGATAAGCGTTTCGACTTCCCCTGCTCAGCCAGGCCGCGCCGACTTGTAGACGTTGACGCCGAGTTCGCGGATCTTCTTGCGCAGCGTGTTGCGGTTCAGGCCCAGCAATTCGGCGGCCTTGATCTGGTTTCCGCGCGTTGCCGTCATCGACGCCAGGACCAGCGGATATTCGACCTCCGCCAGAATGCGCTGGTAAAGGCCGGGCGGCGGCAGGTCGTCGGCGAACATGGCGAAATAGCGCTGCAGGAAATGCTCGACCGCCTGCCCGACCGACAGGTCGTCGGGGATCAGATTGCCGCCCGGGACCGCCTCCTGCTCGCCGGTCTTCAGTTCCGATTCGATGATCTCGGCCGAGATCTCGTCCTGCGGATAGAGCGCGGCCAGCCGGCGCACCAGGTTTTCCAGCTCGCGCACATTGCCCGGCCAGGGGTAGCGCTTCATCAGCTCGACACCGCCGGCGGAGATACGCTTGGCTTGCAGCCCCTCGCTCACGCCTTGCTTGAAGAAGTGCCGCACAAGGTCTGGAATATCCTCGGATCTTTCGCGCAGCGCCGGCAGCCGCAGCGGCACCACATTGAGACGGTAGAACAGGTCCTCGCGGAACAGGCCCTGGTTGATCAGCGCCCGGAGATCCTTGTTGGTGGCGGCGACGATGCGCACGTCGGTCTTGATCGGCGTGCGCCCGCCGACGGTGGTGTACTCGCCCTGCTGGAGCACGCGCAGCAGCCGTGTCTGCGCCTCCATCGGCATGTCGCCGATCTCGTCCAGGAACAGAGTGCCGCCCTCGGCCTGCTCGAAGCGGCCGGTCGAGCGGTTCTGCGCGCCGGTGAAGGCGCCCTTCTCGTGCCCGAACAGCTCGGATTCGATCAGGTCGCGGGGAATCGCGGCCATGTTGATGGCGACGAACGGCCCGTTGCGGCGCCGGCCATATTCATGGAGCGCACGCGCCACCAACTCCTTGCCGGTGCCCGATTCGCCCGAGATCATCACCGTCAGGTCGGTCTGCATCATGCGCGCCAGCATGCGGTAGATGTCCTGCATCGCGGCGGAGCGGCCGACCAGCGGCATCGCGTCGGGTTGCTCGTCATGGCGCTGGTCGATCTTCGGCCGGCGCGGTTCGGCAAGCGCGCGATTGACGATGCTGAGCAGTTCGGTCAGGTCGAACGGCTTGGGCAGGTATTCATAGGCGCCGGTCTCGGAGGCGCGGATCGCCGTCATGAAGGTATTCTGGGCGCTCATGACGATGACAGGCAGCTCGGGCCGCGCCTTCTTGATGCGCGGCAGCATGTCGAAAGCGTTCTCGTCGGGCATGACGACGTCGGTGATGACGAGATCGCCCTCGCCGGCTGCCACCCATCGCCACAGCGTCGCGGCATTGGAGGTGACGCGAACCTCATGCCCCATGCGCGACAGCGCCTGGTTGAGCACGGTGCGGATGGCCGCATCGTCGTCGGCGACCAGAATGTTTCCGCGCACGCTCATCGATGGTCTCCTTCGCTGACGTCGGTCGAATGCCCGGGCAGTTCCTTCCAGGCAGGCATCAGGATGCGAAAGGTGGTGCCCCGCGGCGTCGAATCGCACTCGATCACTCCGCCATGGTCGCCGACGATCTTGGCGACCAGTGCCAGGCCAAGCCCGGAGCCGTTGGGCTTGGTGGTTATGAACGGGTCGAACAGGATCGGCAGGATGTCCTCGGACACGCCTGGACCATTGTCGTGGACGCAGAATTCGAGCGGCAGCGAGACCCGGTCCTGGGTGCCGGGGATCGACATGCGGATGCCGGGCCGGAAGGCGGTCGACAGCGTGATCTCGCCGCCCGGCTGGTGACCGATAGCCTCGGCGGCGTTCTTGACCAGGTTGAGGAAGATCTGGACCAGCTGGTCGCGGTTGGCATAGACCGGAGGCAATGATGGATCATAATCCTCCAGGACCTTGATACCATTGGCAAAACCGTTCTTGGCGATCGCCTTCACATGGTCGAGAACGACATGGATGTTGACCGGATAGCGGTCGATGGGGCGCTCGTCCGAGAACACCTCCATGCGGTCGACGAGCTTGACGATGCGGTCGGTTTCGTCGGTGATCAGCCGCGTCAGCGCACGGTCCTCGTCGGACGCCGACAGTTCCAGCAACTGGGCCGCCCCCCTGATTCCGGAGAGCGGGTTCTTGATCTCGTGAGCCAGCATCGCGGCGAGCCCGGTAACCGAACGCGCGGCACCGCGATGGGTCATCTGGCGGTCGATCTTGTCGGCCATCGAGCGTTCCTGGAACATCACGACGACTGAGCCCGGAAGTTCCGACACCGGGGCAACGTAGAGGTCGACCATCTTCTCGACGCCAAGCCGCGGCGACGAAACGTCGACGCGGTATTCGTTGACCGGCGTCAGGCGTTCGCGCACCTGCTCGACCAGCGTCAGGATCGGGCTGCCGAAAGGCACAAAGCGCGAAAGATCGCTACGCGCCAGCACGGTGGCGCTGGAGCGGAAGAAGTCCTCGGCGTCGGCATTGGCGAAGGTGATGAAGTTGTCGGGGCCAATCATGATGACCGGACGCCGGATCGTGTCGAGAACGATCTGCGCGGCATCCGCCGGATCTGCTGCCGGAACCGGGTTGAACTTCATGCCGCGTTCCTTTCGGGAAAAATCTCGCCAAACGAGACCAGCGCTTCGCGCAGCGACGTGACCACCTGGGCAGGATCGAATGAGGTGAGGACGCCACGGCGCAAATCGTCAGGCACGCCGGATGCGTGGCGGTCGAGATACCAGCCGAGATGCTTGCGCGCCTGGCGCAGTCCGCTCTCGGTACCGTAGAGCGCCAGCATGTCCTCGTAGTGGGCGACGGCATAGTCGGCCATTTCTACCGGGCTTTGCGGCACGCCCGCGGCCTTCGTACCGCCCGCTGCGGCGGCAATCATGCCCGCAGTCCACGGCGCGCCATAATGCGAGCGCCCGGCCATGACGGCATCGGCACCGGATTGCTCCAGAATCCCGGCGGCGTCCTCCGGCGTTTCGACGTCGCCATTGGCGACCACCGGGATGCTCACCGCCTCCTTGACGCGGGCGATCGCCCGCCAGTCGGCCTTGCCTTTGTAGAACTGGCAGCGCGTGCGGCCGTGAACGGTGACCATCGAAACACCGGCCTGTTCGGCGCGGCGCGCCAGTTCCGGCGCGTTGAGCACGTCGTCGTCCCAGCCAAGCCGCATCTTCAGCGTCACCGGCACGTCGACGGTTTCGACCACCGCATCGATCAGCGTCAGGGCAAAGTCGAGGTCTCGCATCAGCGCCGAGCCGGCATAGCCGCCGGTCACCTTCTTGGCCGGGCAGCCCATGTTGATATCGATTACATCGGCACCCTCGCCAACGGCGATACGGGCGGCCTCAGCCATATGCGCGGCCTCGCGGCCGGCAAGCTGGACCATGTGCACGGGCAAGCCCGAATGGCGGATGCGGAAACCGCTGGAACCGCGGCCCTTGGCAAGTTCGCCGCTGGCGACCATCTCGGACACCACGAGACCGGCACCATGGGCATGGGCGCGCGTGCGAAAAGCCTCGTCGGTGACGCCCGACATCGGGGCGAGAAACACCCGATTGCGGATCGTGACGCCACCGATGCAAAGCGGCTCGCCGAGTTTTGAAAGCTTATCCATGCACAAAAACAAAGCACCATTCGCCTTTGCACAATGAGTAGCCATGATCGGTTCATTGTGCAACTGCGAAATGACAGCCGAATGCGGCGCTTTCTGGATTCTACTGGCCTTCCGCAGACCTCGCGGCTAAGCCTCTGCACATGAATGCAGAAGTCTCCTCCCGCCATTTGAGTTCGAAGGTCGCGGTCGTCATCGTGGCGGCCGGGCGCGGCGAACGAGCCGGCCAGGCCGACGGCCCCAAGCAGTATCGCAGCATCGGCGGCAAGGCCGTCATCTGGCACACGCTGAAAGCGTTTCTCGACCATCCGCGCATCGGCGCGGTGGCCGTCGCCATCCATGCCGACGACGCCGGATTGTTCACGGCCGCCGCCGGCGAATTCGCCGCGCGCGTCACCACCGTTGTCGGCGGCGCCACGCGCCAGGATTCGACGCGCCTTGCCCTTCTCGCATTGCAAGATGCCAAGCCAGGCGCAGTGCTCATCCATGACGGCGTCCGGCCCTTCATCGGCGCCGAGGTGATCGACCGCACGATCGAGGGCATCGACGCCGGGCACGGCTCGCTGCCATCGCTGCCGGTCTCCGACACGCTGAAGAAGGAGGCATCCGACCGCACCGTGGCGGAAACCGTGCCGCGCGCGGGCCTGCATTCGGCACAGACGCCGCAGGGTTTCCCGTTCGAGCCGATCCTGGCCGCCCACCAGCGTGCGTACGAGGCCGGGCGCAGCGACTTCACCGACGATTCGGCGATCGCCGAATGGGCCGGCATCCCCGTGCGGCTGGTGCTTGGCTCGCCCGACAACATCAAACTTACCTGGGCAAAGGACATCGCCATGGCCGACCAGCGCCTTTCCGGCCAGACACCGAACTTTCCCGACGTGCGCACCGGCAACGGCTACGACGTGCATTCCTTCGAAGCCGGCGACCATGTCTGGCTGTGCGGCATCAAGATTCCGCATAGCAAAAAGCTGAACGGCCATTCCGACGCCGATGTCGGCCTGCACGCGCTGACCGACGCGCTGCTGGCCACCTGCGGCGCCGGCGACATCGGCACCCACTTCCCGCCCTCGGACCCGCAGTGGAAGGGCGCCGCGTCGCGCCAGTTCGTCGAGCACGCCGCAAAGATCGTGCGCGCCCGCGGCGGGCGTATCGCCAATGCCGACATCACCCTGATCTGCGAGGCGCCGCGCGTCGGTCCGCACAGGGAGGCGATGACGGCGGAACTGGCCGACATGCTGCGCATCGCGCCGGAGCGGGTCTCGATCAAGGCCACCACCAACGAGAAGCTCGGTTTCGTCGGCCGTGAAGAAGGCATCGCTGCGATCGCGACCGCAAGCGTGGTCTATCCCGGGGAACTGCCGGAATGAGCGACATCGGCGCCCTCGCCTCGGCCATGCTGGAAGCCTGCGAGGCGCATGGCACGATGATCGCCACCGCCGAAAGCTGCACCGGCGGCATGATCATCGCGGCGCTGACCGACATCGCCGGTTCCTCGGCGGTCGTCGACCGCGGCTTCATCACCTATTCCAACGACGCCAAGATGGAGATGCTCGGCGTCTCCGAAGCGACGCTCAGGGCGCATGGCGCGGTCTCGCGCGAAACAGCACTCGAAATGGCGGCTGGCGCCCTTGCCCATTCGCGTGGAGGCCTGGCGCTGGCGGTGACCGGAGTTGCCGGCCCCGGCGGCGGTTCGGCCGAAAAGCCGGTCGGGCTGGTCTGGTTCGGCGTTGCCAGGACGGGCGCACCGGCCGAAGCAGAATTCCGCCTGTTCGAAGACAAGGGCCGTGACTTCATCCGTCGCGAGACGGTCAGGACGGCGCTGGGATTGGGCCTGCGCGCCGTGGATCAGACCGGATTCGCCGGTCCGTAGATCACGTCGGCGCGCTTTTCGAAGGCTTCGGCGAACATGCGGAAGGCGCGGTCGAACATCGTGCCCATCAGCGCGCCCAAAATGCGGCTCTTGAATTCGTAGTCGATGAAGAACTCGACGTCCGAGCCGCCGCCTGCCGCCGCCACGAATTTCCACTCGTTGGTGAGGTAGCGGAACGGGCCATCGAGATACTTGACGTCGATGGTGTTGGCCTCGGGCGTCAACAGCACCTGGGTGGTGAAGGTCTCGCGGATGGCCTTGTAGCCGACGGTCATGTCGGCGACGAGGATTTCACGGCCGTCGCGCTCGCGGCGCGAGCGCACGTTCAGCGCTTCGCACAGCGGCAGGAATTCCGGATATTTTTCCACGTCGGCCACGAGCGCGTACATTTCTTCCGGCGAGTGGCTGACCCGGCGCGTGGTTTCGAACTTCGGCATGTTGGCCCGGGCGCGTCAGGCCGACTTGGCGAGACGCGCTTCGCGGGCAGCACGCAGCTTGGCGAAATCGTCGCCGGCATGGTGCGACGAGCGCGTCAGCGGGCTGGACGCGACAAGCAGGAAGCCTTTCGACTTGCCGACGGTGGCGTAGGATTCGAATTCGTCCGGCGTCACGAACTTCTTGACCGGATGATGCTTCTTCGTCGGCTGCAGGTACTGGCCGATGGTCATGAAGTCGACATTGGCGGTGCGCAGGTCGTCCATCAGCTGCAGCACCTCGTGGCGCTCCTCGCCGAGGCCGACCATGATGCCGGACTTGGTGAAGATTGACGGATCGATCTCCTTGACCCGCTGCAGCAGGCGGATCGAGTGGAAGTAACGGGCACCGGGACGCACCGTCAGGTAATTCGACGGCACCGTCTCGAGATTGTGGTTGAAGACATCCGGCTTGGCGGCGACGACGATCTCCAATGCGCCTTCCTTGCGCAGGAAGTCCGGCGTCAGGATCTCGATGGTCGTCTGCGGCGTCAGCCTGCGGATGGCATGGATCACGTCGGCGAAATGCTGCGCGCCGCCGTCGGCCAGATCGTCACGGTCGACCGAGGTGATGACGACGTGGGTCAGGCCCATCTGGGCAACAGCCTTGGCGACGCTTTCGGGCTCGTTGGCGTCGACGGCGGTCGGGATGCCCGTCGCGACATTGCAGAAGGCGCAGGCGCGGGTGCAGATCTCGCCCAGGATCATGAAGGTGGCGTGCTTCTTTTCCCAGCACTCGCCGATGTTGGGGCAGCCGGCTTCTTCGCAGACGGTCACCAGCTTGTGCGACTTCACGATCTCGCGCGTTTCCTGGTAGCCGCGCGAAACCGGCGCCTTGACGCGGATCCAGTCCGGCTTGCGCAGGACCTCCTGGTCGGGCCGGTGGGCCTTTTCGGGGTGCCGCGCGCGCGGACGGTCTTTGAGATCGAGAACGGTGACCATCAGTTCTTCCTATCGTGGCCGCGCCGATTGCGAACGGCCGAAAATCCAGAGCAAGATCAGGGCGCCGGCGATGGCGACGATGAGATTGCCCATGAACCCGTAATAATTGATGCCGAGCAACCCCGCCAGAGTGCCGCCGACAAAGGAGCCGGCGATGCCGACGAGAATGTTCGTCAGAAAGCCGTGGTCGCGGTTCATCGTCCGCTCGGCGACGTAGCCGGCAAGAAAACCGATGAGCAGCATGCCGAAAAATCCGACACCGGGCATGCCGAGAATTCCGTAGCTCTGCTCCATCGCTCCTCTCCCGCCAACCGTTGGCCTTCAGCGCATATAGTGGCAATCGGCGCGCTGCGAAAGGCGCGCCGATGCACGGGCGTCATGCGTTGAGCGCGCGCCCATAGGCGTCGAGCACACTTTCCTTCATCGTTTCCGAGATCGTCGGATGCGGGAATATGGTGTGCATGAGCTCTTCTTCTGTGGTTTCAAGGTTCATCGCGACGACAAAACCCTGGATCAGCTCGGTGACTTCAGCGCCGACGAGATGCGCGCCGAGCAGTTGGCCGGTCTTCTTGTCGAAGATGGTCTTGACCATGCCCTGGTCCTCGCCCAGCGCGATCGCCTTGCCGTTGGCGACGAAGGGGAAGCGGCCGACGCGGATGTCCTTGCCCTCGGCCTTGGCCCTGGCTTCGGTCAGGCCGACGGAGGCGACCTGCGGGTTGCAGTAGGTGCAGCCAGGGATCTTGAGCTTGTCCATAGGATGCACGTCGGGCAGGCCGGCGATCTTTTCGACGCAGATAACGGCTTCGTGCTCGGCCTTGTGCGCCAGCATGGGCGGGCCGGCGACGTCGCCGATGGCGTAGATGCCCGGCACGTTGGTCTTGCCATAGCCGTCGATGACGATGCAGCCGCGGTCGGTCTTCACGCCCAGCGCTTCGAGGCCGATGTTTTCGATGTTGCCCTGGACGCCGACGGCCGAGATCATGCGGTCGGCGGTGATCTTCTCGACCTTGCCGTCCTTCATCTCGACATGGGCGGTGATCGAGTTGGCGCCCTTCTCGACCTTGGTCACTTTGGCTTCGAGATGGATCTTCATGCCCTGCTTATCAAACTGCTTCTTGGCGAAGGCGGAGATTTCGGCGTCCTCGACCGGCATGACGGCGGGCATCACCTCGACGACAGTGACGTCGACGCCCATGGTGCGGTAGAACGAGGCGAACTCGATACCGATGGCGCCAGAGCCCATGACCAGCAGCGACTTCGGCATCTCCGGCGGCACCATCGCCTCGAAATAGGTCCAGATCAGCTTGCCATCCGGCTCGATGCCGGGCAGCGCGCGCGGACGGGCGCCGGTGGCGACGATGATGTGCTTGGCTGAGTAGGTGCCCTCGCCCAGCGTGTTCTTGGGCAGCGGCGCCTGCGGCTCCATCGGCTTCTTCGACGACTTGGAGACGACGATCTGGCCGGGCTTCGTAAGTTTGGCCTCGCCCCAGATGACGTCGACCTTGTTCTTCTTCATCAGGAAGCCGACGCCGCCATTCATGCGCTGGGCAATGCCGCGCGAACGGTCGACGATGGCCTTGAGATCGGGCGAGATCGAGCCTTCGAGCTTCAGGCCGTAGTTCTTGGCGTGCTCGGCCAGATGCATGACCTCGGCCGAACGCAGCAGCGCCTTGGTCGGGATGCAGCCCCAGTTGGAACAGATGCCGGCAAGGTGCTCGCGCTCGACGACAGCGGTCTTGAGGCCGAGCTGGGCAGCGCGGATCGCCGCGATATAGCCGCCGGGACCGGAGCCAATGATGATGACGTCGTAATTGTCAGCCATGAGTGTGCCTCTTGTTCAGGTCGCGCTGCGCGTGAGCAGCACCCAGTCGTGTTTCTTGCTGTAGGTGTCGGTCGATACGGAAGGCTGGCGCGCGATTTCCTCGAACCCATGGGACCCATAGAGCCCGAGCGCCACCTCGTTGTCGCTTTCGGTGATCAGGCTGACCGCACGGCCGGCGGCGCGCGAAAGTTCGTGGGCGACAAGATGGCGGCCAATGCCGCGGCCGCGGTGGTGGCGGTAGACGCCGACGCTGTCGATGAACCAGTTTCCGACGACCTGTTTCTGCAGGGCGAGGATCGGCTCGAACACCGGATGAGGCGCCACTTCGTCGGCGAACGAAGGGTCGACCAGATGGCCGATCACGATACCAGCAATTTCGCTGTCCACTTCGGCCAGGCTGGCATCCTTCCAGCCGGCGCGTTCGTCGTCGTGGCGCATCTGGTTGCGGCCATGTTCGAGCGCGGTCTGCGTCGTGCCGTCGAGCACGGCGCCATACCAGAGCCAGGACGCCAACCCATGCGACGACAGGTCGACCAGGATCGCCAGCTCCGCTGCGTCGCGCCTTTCGGCGCGGCGTATGGTGACGGCGCCGCCCAAATCAGAGCTCCAGCATCACGCGCACGACGGGCGCGAGCGCCTTGCCGATGGCGCGGGTGTTTTCGGCGTCGAGATGCACGCCGTCGAGCGGCGTGGTGACGGCAACCGAGCCGGCATCGAAGAAGCCACAACCGACCTCGTCGGCGAGAGCCGCATAGAGCGGCGCAAGCTTGTGCGAGGCCTTGTCGCCGCCGGCGAACGTGTCCTTGTACTCGGCATTTTCGGTGCGGCTGACGGCAGGCGGCGAAACCAGGAGAATTTCAGGTGCGGGATAGTCCATGCCATGGTCGTAGGACCTGACGATCGACACCAGACGCGCCATGCCCTGCCTGGCGGCAAGCGGATTGCCGTGGATCCACGGCTTCATGTCGTTGGAGCCAAGCATGATGACGACGACGCCGAGCGGCGTATGGCTGCCAAGGATCGTCGGCAGCATGCGCGCCCCGTTGCGGTCGGCAGCGGCAAGATGATCGTCGAAGGCGGTGGTGCGGCCGTTGAGGCCCTCGGCGACGACGCTGACGCCCTCGCCCAGTTCCCGCTGCAGAACACTCGGCCAGCGGTCTTCGAAGGCGTGCCGGCCGGGACCGGCGGCGTCATAGCCCCAGGTCAGCGAGTCGCCGTAGCAAAGAACTGACTTCATGAAAGGGTCCTCTTTCCCTGCCCCTTCGGCCGTTGGAGGCGGATGCCCTCCTCGCGGACGAGGAGGGCGAAAGCCTTACACCAGCATGCCCATCGGGTTTTCGATGAGGCGCTTGAAGGCAGCGAGCAGTTCGGCTCCGAGCGCGCCATCGACGGCGCGGTGGTCGGTCGACAGCGTCACCGACATCACATTGGCGATCTTGATCTCGCCATTCTTGACGACGGCCCGCTGCTCGCCCGCGCCGACCGCCAAGATGGTGGCGTGCGGCGGGTTGATGACGGCGGAGAAGTCCTTGATGCCGAACATGCCGAGGTTGGAGACCGCGCTCGTGCCGCCCTGGTATTCCTCGGGCTTGAGCTTGCGGTTGCGGGCCCTGCCGGCAAGGTCCTTCATTTCATTGGAAATGACGGACAGCGTCTTGATGTCGGCCTGGCGGATGATCGGGGTGATCAGGCCGCCCGGGATCGACACGGCGACGCCGACGTCGGCGTGCTTGTGCTTGACCATGGCCTGGTCGGTCCACGACACATTGGCATCCGGCACGGCCTTGAGGGCCAGCGCCATTCCCTTGATGATCATGTCGTTGACCGACAGCTTGTAGGCCGGAACCTCGCCCTTTTCGGTCTTCACGGTCGGGGCAGCGGCGTTGAGCTGGGCGCGGAGCGCCAGCAGCGCATCGATGTCGCAGTCGAGCGTGAGATAGAAATGCGGGATGGTGCTCTTGGCCTCGACCAGACGACGCGCGATCGTCTTGCGCATGTTGTCGTGCGGGATGAGCTCGTAGCTGCCCTCTTCGAACAGCTTGAGAACCTGGTCGTCCGACATGCCCTTGGCGGCGGGCGCTGCAGCCGCAGCACCGGCAGGAGCCTTGGCCGCAGGGGCAGCCTTGGCGCCGCCACCCGAGATCGCAGCCTCGACATCGGCCTTGACGACACGGCCATGCGGGCCGGTGCCGGTGACGGCCGCAAGGTCGATGCCGGAATCCTTGGCGATGCGACGGGCGAGCGGCGACGCGAAAGAGCGGCCCTCGCTGGAGGTTGCGGCCCCGTTGGTCGCAGCCGGCTTTGCAGCCGGAGCGGCGGCGACCGGAGCGGGTGCGGCGGCAGCCTCCGCCTTCGGAGCGTCTGCCTTCGGCGCGTCAGCCTTGGGGGCGGCGGCAGGCGCGCCGTTGCCGCCCTTGGCAGCGGCCGACGCATCCTCGCCTTCGGCGGCGAGGATCGCGATCAGCGCGTTGACCTTGACGCCTTCGGTGCCGGCCGGGACGACGAGCTTGGCGACAGTGCCTTCATCTACGGCTTCGACTTCCATCGTCGCCTTGTCGGTTTCGATCTCGGCGATCACGTCGCCGGGCGCAACCTTGTCGCCTTCCTTGACCAGCCACTTGGCCAGATTGCCCTCTTCCATTGTCGGCGAAAGGGCAGGCATGGTGATATTGATCGGCATGATGACCTCCCGCCCGTGTCAGCGATACGTGACTGCTTTGACCGCCTCGACCACCTCGGCCACGTTGGGCAGAGCCAGCTTTTCGAGATTGGCGGCGTAGGGCATCGGCACGTCCTTGCCGGCGATGGTGATGACGGGCGCATCGAGATGGTCGAAGGCGCGCTGCGACACCTGGTTGGCAACGAAGTCGCCGACCGATGACTGCGGGAAGCCTTCCTCGACCACGACCAGGCGATTGGTCTTCTTGACCGACGCGATAATGGTGTCGAAGTCGAGCGGACGGATGGTCCTGAGATCGATGATCTCGGCGTCGATACCCATGGCGGCGAGCTCGGCCTCGGCCTTGATCGCATAGGTCATGCCGATGCCGAACGAGACGATGGTGACGTCCTTGCCCGGCTTGTGGATGCGCGCCTTACCGATCGGCAGCACGAAATCATCCATCTTCGGCACATCGAAATGGTGGCCGTAGAGGATTTCGTTCTCGAGGAAGATGACCGGGTTGGGGTCGCGGATGGCCGCCTTGAGCAGGCCCTTGGCGTCGGCTGCCGAGTACGGCATCACCACCTTGAGGCCCGGAATGTGGCTGTACCACGCCGCATAGCACTGCGAGTGCTGGGCAGCGACGCGGGCAGCAGCGCCGCTCGGTCCACGGAAGACGATCGGCGCGCCCATCTGGCCGCCCGACATGTAGAGCGTCTTAGCGGCCGAGTTGACGATCTGGTCGATCGCCTGCATGGCGAAGTTAAAGGTCATGAATTCGACGATCGGCTTGAGGCCGGCCATCGCCGCACCGACGCCGACGCCGGCGAACCCATGCTCGGTGATCGGCGTGTCGACGACGCGGCGCGGACCGAACTCCTGCAGCAGGCCTTGCGTGATCTTGTAGGCGCCCTGGTACTCGGCAACTTCCTCACCCATGACGAAGACGTCGGCGTCACGGCGCATTTCCTCGGCCATGGCGTCGCGCAATGCTTCGCGCACAGTCATCGACACCATCTCGGTGCCGGCCGGAATGTCCGGATCGGCAGCGACTTCGGTCCTGGGCGCTGCGGCGACAGGTGCGGCAGCCTCGCTCTTGGCGGGAGCCGGCGCGGCGGCTGGGGCAGCAGCCTTGGCCGGCGCTTCTTCACCCGCACCCTCGGCTGCCCTAGTCATGTCTTCGCCATCGGCGGCAAGCACGGCGATCAGCGCATTGACCTTGACGCCCTCGGTGCCGGCGGGAACCACGATCCGGGCGAGCGTGCCCTCATCGACGGCCTCGACTTCCATGGTCGCCTTGTCGGTTTCGATTTCGGCGATGACGTCGCCGGCGACGACCTTGTCGCCTTCGTTCTTCAGCCACTTGGACAGATTGCCCTCTTCCATCGTCGGCGAGAGCGCAGGCATGAGAATTTCGATCGGCATGTTCGCGCCCTCCCTTAGATCAAGATGTCGGTCCAGAGCTCGGAAGCATCCGGCTCGGGATCGGTCTGAGCAAAGTCTGCGGCGTCAGCCACAATGTCGCGAACATCCTTGTCGACGGCCTTGAGGTCGTCCTCGCTCGCCCACTTCTTGGCGATCAGGCGCGCCTTGACCTGCTCGATCGGGTCGTGCTCGGAGCGCATCTTCTGCACTTCGTCCTTCGACCGGTACTTTGCCGGATCGGACATCGAGTGACCGCGATAACGGTAGGTCTCCATCTCGAGGATGATCGGGCCGTTGCCCGAACGGCACCATTCAGTGGCGAGATCGCCGGCGGCCTTGACCGCGCGCACGTCCATGCCGTCGACCTTGATGCCCGGAATCTTGAAGGAAACGCCGCGCTGCGAGAAATCGGTCTCGGCCGAAGCACGCGTTACGGCGGTGCCCATGGCGTAGCGGTTGTTTTCGATGACGTAGATCACCGGCAGCTTCCACAGCGCGGCCATGTTGAAGCTCTCGTAGACCTGGCCCTGGTTGGCCGCGCCGTCGCCGAAATAGGTGACGCTGACATTGGGGTTCTCGCGGTAGCGATTGGCGAAAGCCAGACCCGTGCCGAGCGACACCTGGGCGCCAACGATGCCGTGGCCGCCGTAGAAATGCTTTTCCTTGGAGAACATGTGCATGGAGCCGCCCTTGCCTTTCGACAAGCCGCCCCGGCGTCCGGTCAACTCGGCCATGACGCCGCGCGCCGAAAGCCCCATCGCCAGCATGTGGCCGTGATCGCGATAGGCAGTGATCATCTGGTCGCCTTCGATCAGCGACATCTGCAGGCCGGTGACGACCGCTTCCTGGCCGATATAGAGGTGGCAGAAGCCGCCGATGAAGCCCATGCCGTAGAGCTGGCCGGCCTTTTCCTCGAAGCGGCGGATGAGCAGCATCTCGCGATAGGCGTTGAGATCCTGTTCCTTGGTAAACTCAACCGGCTTGGGTGTTACCGGTGCTGTTGGGGATTTTGAATCGGATTTGGCTTTGGCAGGCGCTTTTTTGGCGGCGGTGGCCATGCATCACTCCCTAGTGGCGTCTCTTTGCGGACATTGAGGAGATCATGCATTTGTCTCTCCTCTCCATGACCAAAACGCTAGCATGGAGAGTGACGCGGCGCCATGCGGAAAAATGCATAGCAGGCATGCGGTTAAGCGCCTAAAAACGTTGAATTTCTTCTTGATTAACCGAGACTCAGTTAATCGCCTGCGCGGATGGGCGCATGATGGTCAGCTCGTCTGCATGGGACATATTGAGCGCGTTGCGCGCCTGCTCGTCAAGCATGTCCTTCTCCAGCGAGCCGTCATGCAGCATCTGCACGCGGCGCTCGACATCCATGCGCTGCGCCCGAACGCTGTCGAGCCGGGCCTGCAGTTCGACGGCCTGGGCCTCGAGCCGGTACTTGGAATAGATGCCGAATTCGCCGTGATACGCGTGGAAGCCAAAGTAGGACAGGAACATCACCGCCAGCGCCGGGACGATCAGGCGCCCGGATTTCGTCTGCTTGTGCTGGCGTGTCCACATGGTCCGAACCTCTCTCAGGTTCTTGTCGCCCGATTGTGCTTAATGGACGGTTACGGTCGGCCTGCCGGGCCGTCGCCAAAAACAAAAAAGGCGGGAAACATCCCGCCTTCTTCAGTTCGTCAATCGTGAAGCACTCAGCCGCGCAGGATGGACCTGCCGGCGAAGCGTGCCTGGGTGCCGAGCTCTTCCTCGATGCGGATCAGCTGGTTGTACTTGGCGGTACGGTCCGAACGGGCCAGCGAGCCGGTCTTGATCTGACCGCAGTTGGTGGCAACCGCGAGGTCGGCGATGGTCGAATCCTCGGTCTCGCCCGAGCGGTGCGACATGACGGCGGTGTAGGCGGCCTTGTGCGCGGTCTCGACGGCGTCGAGCGTCTCGGTCAGCGAGCCGATCTGGTTGACCTTGACCAGGATCGAGTTGGCGACGCCCATCTTGATGCCGTCGCGCAGGCGCGCCGAATTGGTGACGAACAGGTCGTCGCCGACCAGCTGCACCTTGTCGCCGCACAGCTCGGTCAGGTACTTCCAGCCTTCCCAGTCGTCTTCCGACATGCCGTCCTCGATCGAGATGATCGGGTAGTCGGCGGCAAGCTTGGCGAGGTACTTGGCCTGGGCCTTGGGATCGCGGGTCTTCTTTTCGCCCTCATAGACGTAGTTGCCGCCCTTGAAGAACTCGGTCGCGGCGCAGTCGAGCGCCAGCGCCACGTCCTCGCCCGGCTTGAAGCCGGCCTTTTCGATCGAGGCCATGACGAAATCGAGTGCCGCCTGGGCGCTCTTGAGGTTCGGCGCGAAACCGCCCTCGTCGCCGACATTGGTGTTGTGGCCGGCGTCCTTCAGCCCCTTCTTCAGGGTGTGGAAGATTTCCGAGCCCCAGCGCACGGCATCGCGCAGCGAAGGCGCGCCGACCGGCATGATCATAAACTCCTGGAAGTCGATCGGGTTGTCGGCATGCGCGCCGCCATTGATGATGTTCATCATCGGCACCGGCAGCACGCGGGCGTTCGGGCCGCCGACATAACGATAGAGCGGCAGGCCGGAAGCCTCGGCAGCAGCCTTGGCGACGGCGAGCGACACGCCGAGGATGGCGTTGGCGCCGAGGCGGCTCTTGTTGGGCGTGCCGTCCAGCTCGATCATCGTCTGGTCAATATGGATCTGGTTCTCGGCTTCCATGCCGCCGATCGCCTCGAACAGCTCGCCATTGACGGCTTCGACGGCGCGCTCGACGCCCTTGCCGAGATAGCGCGGGCCGCCGTCACGCAGTTCCATCGCCTCGTGGGCGCCGGTCGACGCACCGGAGGGAACGGCTGCGCGGCCCATCGAGCCGTCTTCGAGAACCACATCCACCTCGACGGTGGGATTGCCGCGGCTGTCGAGAATCTCGCGGCCGACGATATCGATGATTGCTGTCATGTGAGGCATCCCCGGGAGCTGATCGCAAAGAAAAGGATCGGTTGGATTTCCGCGCCCGTCTTAGCCAAAGATCTGGAAAAGGCAATCGCGGGCGGCCAAATATCACGCTGCGTCAGCCGCCGGATTCACTTTAGACAAAACGCTGTCATGATAATTCATCCCAACGGGCAGGCATCATCCAAACTTTCGGGTAAACTATCCGCGCGCGGGGCGAAACAGAGGGAGTTTCGCCATGTCCGAGTTAAGTGGTATCCTGAGTTTGTTCTTCATCGCCGCAGCATTCCTGACCTCATGCGACAGTCAACCGCCCCCTCAGGGCACGTCGCAGGTGCGGATCATTCCGACGGCAAGGTAGATGCCGGCATCAACGAAAAAGCCCCGCATATGCGGGGCTTTTTTTGCTTCGCGGTGTCAATGCCAATAAGGCTCGACGCGATAGTGCTGGAACGAGGCATCGCGCACCGACTGGCCATCGTCCTCGGTCAGTTCGTTGACCGAATAGGACGGAGCGGCCTTCAACTGCTCGGTGGAGAACGGGACGACATAGCCGCCGCGGCTCTTGTCATAGTCCAGCGTGGACCACGGAATGGCATGATAGCGCTCGCCGATGCCGAGGAAGCCGCCGAAGCCGATGACGGCGAACATGATGCCGTTGGACGTCTTGTCGAGCATGACATCCTCGATCGAGCCGATGCTCTCGCCGGCGGTGTTGTAGACCTTGGTGCCGATGACCCGCGACGCGGGAATGGCTTCGGTATGACCAGTGACAGTCGTCATGATCCTGCTCCTCGTTGGTTGGTGGATGCAGGACTAACGGTCCCCCGAAGCGGAGGTTCCAAATTTTCCGCGCCGAGCCAGCCGATCCTCAGTCTGTGAGGATGAAGGTCACCTTCATGTTGACCCGATAGGCGGTGATCTTGCCGTTCTCGACGACCACCTTCTGGTCCTGGATCCAGGCGCCCTCGACGTTCTTCAGCGTCATCGACGCACGGGAGATGCCCTGCTCGATCGCATCCTGAAAGCTCTTGGTCGACGATGAGGTGATTTCCGTAACGCGGGCAACAGACATGGGATTCCTCCGGCCGATACGCTCAGTCACGGAGGAAAGCCTACGCCGGGCGCAAGCTCGGCTCAAGCAGGAGTTGCAGGCGCCCGTTGCCCGGGCGTCAGCCCTTGGCGACCCGGTCGAAGGCCATGAGCCTTTCCAGCAGGGCCGGCATGTCCTTGAAGGGGACCATGTTGGGGCCATCCGACGAGGTCGAATTGTCGGGGTCTTCATGCGTCTCGATGAACACGCCGGCGACGCCGACGGCAACGGCGGCACGCGCCAGGGTCTCGACGAAGCGGCGCTCACCGCCGGACGTCGCGCCCTGCCCGCCCGGCTGCTGCACGGAATGGGTGGCGTCGAAGATCACCGGCGCGCCGATGTCGGCCATGATCGGCAGCGCACGCATGTCGGAGACCAGCGTGTTGTAGCCGAAGGAGGCGCCACGCTCGGTGACGAGGACGTTGGGATTACCCGAGCCCGTGACCTTGGCGACGACGTTCTTCATGTCCCAGGGCGCCAGGAACTGGCCCTTCTTGACGTTGACGACTTTGCCGGTCCTGGCCGCGGCGATGAGCAGGTCGGTCTGACGGCTGAGGAAGGCAGGGATCTGCAGCACGTCGACCACTTCGCCGACGATGGCGCACTGCTCTTCGGTGTGGACATCGGTAAGCACGGTGACGCCCAGTTCCTTGCGCAGGTCGGAGAAAGCAGGCAACGCCGCGTCGAGGCCGGCGCCGCGGGTGCTCGACAGCGAGCTGCGGTTGGCCTTGTCGAAGCTCGACTTGTAGACGAAGCCGATGCCGAGCTTCTGCGTCAGCTCCTTGAGCTTGCCGGCCATGTCGAAGGCGTGCTGGCGCGATTCGAACTGGCAGGGACCGGCGATCAGCGACAGCGGCGCGTCATTGGCGAACAGGGTCTTGCCGACCGTCACATTTGCATTCGGCTTGGTCATGACTTTTCCTCGAAAATGAAGGCGGCACCCTGCCCCGGCGCTGGCGGAATCACCAGCCTTTGCCCGCTTAGATCGTGCGCGATGCCGTTGCGTACAAGAAGCGCTCTCGCCGCAGCGAGATCGCCGACGGCGAAAACGATGGCGTCGAGCTGGATATGCTTGCGACCGGCCGAGGCGCGGACCATCACATCGGCATTGGCGAGCGGAACCTTGGCCCCGCCGGAGGCGACGCCTGCAACGCTGCGCGCGACCATCGCCAGGAAGGCCGCGGCCGAAGCGGCATCGCCGGCCCGCGCCTCGACGGCAACCACGCGGCTGGCGCCGTTGGCATGGGCCTGCAGGGCGCTGCGGTCGACATTCGGCGCATTGGCGCGCTCACAGGCGAAGAAGAACGCATCGCCGGCATTCGAGGGCTCGGCGGCAAAGGCGAGCCGGAACGACGCGACGTCGGCGAGGCCGCCGGCATCGACGAAAGGCCGCGAGAAATCGAGGCGCGGGCCGGCCGACACGCCCGCCTCGACATAGCGACGGTGATCGGCGTCGGCGTCCTCTGAGGCGAAGACGACCGCGGAAAAGCCGTCGTCACCGTGGGCGGCGCGGAACGAACGGTCGCGCGCCACGAACACATTGCCAACTGCAACGGCCTGGTCGGCAGCCACGACATCGCCCAACGCCAATGGCTCGAGGAAGGTACCGTCGGCCAGATAGATGCAGCAGTTGACGGTGCCGAAAGGATGGATGCCCCGGGGCGCAACCGTGAAGCCGAGCGAGGTCAGCCTCTCGCGAGCGACGGCGAGGCTTGCGGTCGGCAGGACCACATGGTCGAGAGCCCGAGGCCCATTCTGGAGGGTTTTGGTCATCGGCCTGCGCTGTGCCTCAAATCAGCGATTTTCGCAAGACGAAGCGCCTCAAAGCCCGGAAACCATGTCGCCGAGGCGCCGCACGGTGTTCCAGTTGCGTGATGTGCCGATGCCGCCGGCCCGCTTGGGCGTCAGCACGCCGAGCAGCCGCGACGTGCCGGCGCTGCGCGAAAAATGCAGCCAGATGTCGCCGTTGACGACGGCCAGCTTCTCGTCGGCGGCGACATAGGACCGAAGCCGCTCGATGACGTCAGGTGCCACCGGCTGACGCATCACCCGAACCGCCACCTGATCCGGCTCGCGCTCCGCCTCCTCAGGAAACGGATTGGCGCCAACCAGTGTGCTCCAGGCACCGGCGTCACGGACAATGATGTCGACATGTTTGCCGAACTTCTGGGCGAACGCCGCCTCGAGGTCGCGTTCAAGGTCGGGAATCGGCTTGTCAGCCTCGAAGACCAGGTTTCCCGTCGCAACCAGCGTGCGCGGGTTTTCGAGGCCGAGGCCAACGGCCATGTCGCGCAGGTCGGACATGACGACGCGCCGGCCGGGTCCGAGCACGATGCTGTAGAGAAGCGCGACGTAGGTGGTCATGCGCGGTGCAGCCACTGGAAAGATTTGCGCGCCGGCGAGTTCACGGCGGCGCGCATGGAAAAATCAGACGAGCCGGCTCTGTTCGACCGCGGCTTCGATGAAGCTGGCGAACAGCGGGTGCGGTTCCAGCGGGCGGCTCTTCAGCTCCGGATGGTACTGGACGCCGATGAACCAGGGATGGTCGGGATATTCGACCGTCTCGGGCAGCACGCCGTCCGGCGACATGCCGGCAAAGACCAGGCCGCACTCTTCGAGCCGGTCCTTGTAGTCAATGTTGACCTCGTAGCGGTGGCGGTGACGCTCGGAGATGTCGGTGTCGCCATAGATATCGGCGATCTTCGAGCCCTCGGACAGCTTGGCGTCGAACGCGCCGAGGCGCATGGTGCCGCCAAGGTCGCCGGAGGCCCGGCGCTTCTCCAGCATGTTGCCCTTGAGCCATTCGGTCATCAGGCCGACGACCGGCTCCTTGGTCGCACCGAACTCGGTCGACGAGGCATTGTCGATGCCGGCCAACGAACGGGCCGCCTCGATGCAGGCCATCTGCATGCCGAAGCAGATGCCGAAATACGGCACCTTGCGCTCGCGGGCGAACTTGGCCGCCAGGATCTTGCCTTCCGAGCCGCGCTCGCCGAAGCCGCCGGGCACCAGGATGCCGTGGACCTTTTCCAGGAACGGCGCCGGGTCTTCCTTCTCGAAGACCTCGCTCTCGATCCAGTCGAGCTTGACCTTGACGTTGTTGGCGAGACCGCCATGCGACAGCGCCTCGATCAGCGACTTGTAGGCATCCTTGAGGCCGGTGTACTTGCCGACCACGGCGATGGTGACTTCGCCTTCGGGATTGTGGATCAGCTGCGAGACGTTCTGCCAGGCGTCGAGACGCGGCTTGGGCGCCGGGTCGATGCCGAAGGCGGCCAGCACTTCCGAATCCAGGCCTTCCTTATGGTAGGCCAGCGGCACGTCGTAGATGTGGCCGACGTCGAGCGCCTGGATGACCGCCGATTCGCGCACGTTGCAGAACAGCGACAGCTTGCGGCGCTCTTCCTTGGGAATGTCGCGGTCGGCGCGGACCAGGAGGATGTCCGGGGCGATGCCGATCGAGCGCAGTTCCTTGACCGAATGCTGGGTCGGCTTGGTCTTGAGCTCGCCCGCCGTCGGAATGTAGGGCATCAAGGTCAGGTGGACGTAGACCGCGTTGTTGCGCGGAAGGTCGTTGCCAAGCTGGCGGATCGCCTCGAGGAACGGCATCGCCTCGATGTCGCCGACGGTGCCGCCGATCTCGCAGAGTACGAAGTCGTACTCGTCATTGCCGTCGAGGATGAAGTTCTTGATCTCGTCGGTGACGTGCGGAATGACCTGCACTGTCGCACCGAGATAGTCGCCGCGCCGCTCGCGTTCGATGATGTTCTTGTAGATGCGGCCGGTGGTGATGTTGTCGCTCTGGTTCGCCGAACGCCCGGTGAAGCGCTCGTAGTGACCGAGATCGAGGTCGGTTTCCGCGCCGTCGTCGGTCACGAACACCTCACCATGCTGGTAAGGCGACATCGTTCCCGGGTCGACATTGAGGTACGGATCGAGTTTGCGGATGCGCACGCGATATCCGCGTGCCTGCAGAAGAGCCCCTAGGGCCGCTGCGGCTATGCCTTTTCCAAGGGAAGAGACCACGCCGCCGGTAATGAAAACATATCGCGCCATGGGATTCATCGCTTAACGCGGCCAAATCGATTCCGCCAGAGAAAAATCCGCCGCGTCGGACTTTTCCCTATCTGGCTGTTCAGTCTTGCTGCCGAGTAGACACGCAAACAAAAAGGCCGGCGGTCAGGCCGGCCCGGATATCAGCGTCTTGTGGACGCCTTACATGACGATGACTTCAGAGCCCATCTTCACGCGGTTGTAGAGGTCCATGACATGGTCGTTGACCATGCGGAAACAACCGTTCGAAGAATTCGTGCCGATCGTCTGCGGCTGGTTGGTACCATGGATACGGATATGGGTATCCTTCTTGCCCTGGTAAAGGTAGATGGCGCGCGCGCCGAGCGGATTTTCCGGCCCGCCGTTCATGCCGTCCTTGTACTGGCCGTATTTCTTGGGCTCGCGCTCCTGCATGTCCTTGGTCGGAATCCAGCGTGGCCATTCCTGCTTGTCGCCGATGGTGGCCTTGCCCTTGAACTCCAGGCCCTCGCGGCCGACCGCGATGGCATAGCGGCGCGCCGTCGAGGATGATTCGATCAGATAAAGGTAGCGGGAGCCGGTATCGACCACGATCTGGCCGCGCTCATAGCCCGAGAACGACACTTCCTGCGGCTCGAAATCGGACTTCACCTTGAACTGCTTCTTGGCCTGCTTGGCCTGCAGCACGGCGTCGAGCGCGCGCGTCTGCGGCAGCATCGACTGCTGGGGCGCGCTGCCGCCGAAGATACCCGCCAGCAGGCCGGTCTGGCGCGGACGCTCCTTGCTCTCGCTGCGCAACTCACCGTTGTTACCGGTGGCAGCGATTTCCATGGCGTCGGGCGTCAGCGGCTCGATCGGCTTGGTGACGTCCAGCGGCTGGAGATTGCGCTTCGGCGCTGGCTCTGCCGCTGCGACCTGGGTGGTCGCCTTCTCGGCCTTCTTGAGGCGGGCGACCTCACGTGCCTTCTCGGCCTTTTCCTTGGCCGCCGCCCGCATCGCCAGCTTCTTGGCTTCGAGCATCTTCAGGCGCGCGACTTCCCTGTCGGCCTTGATCTTGGCCTCAAGGTCCTTGATCCGGACCAGGTCCTCGTCGGTCGGCTTCTTCTTTTTCTTCAACAGCTTAAGCTCGGCGGCATCGCTCTTGGCGGCGACCGCGACGATGTCGCTCGCAGCCCCGGGCTGCGGCGGAACAGCCGTGCCGGCCGAAGTGGCGGCAAAGGCCATCGAACTCATGAGAGAGGCGCAAATTCCAGCAAGTAGGATGCGGCGGAGCTGCATGGCGAAGGATCCCGAACGTTCAACGCAAATCTTTGCGCGACAACGCGCGGTGCCCCAAGGCGCCCCCGCCGATATGCCGCAGCCCAAGCTATAATCGATTAGCCGGAGACGCCTCAAGTGAGGCGCCCCCGGCTGGATGTGCGAATTCAGGTGATCATTGCTGCATTTGCCGCGACTGTGTTCAAACAACAACAGGTTGCGGCAAGCAGGCCAGATTTAGTTCGGAACCTGCGGCGTGGCAGGCGCAGCAGGCGTGCCCGCAGCAGGCTGCTCGGTGGTGCCCGAAGCCGCCGGTGCGGCAGGCGCTGCCGGCTGTTCGGCGGTCGGAGCCGCAGGAGCCGTCGTGCCCGAGGCAGGTGCCGCCGGTGCAGGCGCCGGAGTCGAGCCGCCGAGCTGGTCGAGAATGCCCTGGCCGCTGCCGCTCGGAGCGCCGCTTTGGGTCGCCGGAGCGCGGTCGAGGATGTCGATCGGCTTCTCGCCGTAGCGCGCGATGATCGACAGCGTCAGCGACGTGACAAAGAAGACCGTCGCCAGGATTGCCGTGGCGCGGGTGAGCGCGTTGGCAGCACCACGCGCCGTCATGAAGCCCGAACCGCCGCCGATGCCGAGGCCGCCACCTTCCGAGCGCTGCAGGAGCACCACACCGACGAGGGCGAGCACGACCATCAGGTGAATGACGATAACGACGGTTTCCATTGCGCTTCCTGAGATCTTTCCTGACGGGGATTGGCCGCGCGCCGCAGCGCCCGGCATTCCGGAGGCGGCTCAATACAATGCTTTCTAGGCATTTCCAAGCCCGCCCGCGGAATATGGGGTGACACGTTGCCTTTGCAACGGCCGCCCCGGGGCTGAATCAGAGCTTGCGGTAGGATTCGGCGATGCCGAGGAAGTCCACCGCCTTGAGGCTGGCACCGCCGACGAGCGCGCCGTCGACATTGGCAACCGCCAGCAGTTCGCCGGCATTGGACGGCTTGACCGAACCGCCATAGAGAATGCGCATCTTGCCCGCCGCCTCGCCGAGCTTCTCGGCAAGTCGCGCGCGAATATGCGCGTGGGCTTCGGCGACATCGGCAACGGTCGGCGTCAAGCCGGTCCCGATGGCCCAGACGGGTTCGTAGGCGATGACGGCATTGGCTGGCGTGGCCGTACCCGGGACGGAACCGTCGATCTGGCGCGACAGTACCGACAGCGTGGCGCCTGCCTCGCGTTCGGCATGGGTCTCGCCGATGCAGATGACGGCCACGAGCCCTGCCCGCCAAGCGGCTTCCGCCTTGGCGTGGACGACCACGTCGCTTTCGCCATGGTCGGTGCGCCGCTCGGAATGGCCGACGATGACGTGGCTGGCGCCGGCGTCCTTCAGCATCTCGGCCGAGACGTCGCCGGTATGGGCACCGGTTTCCTTGGCGTGGCAATCCTGCCCCCCGGCCTTGACCGGCGTGCGGTGAAGGATTTCGGCAGCCCGCGACAAAAGCGTAGCCGGAACGCACAGCAGCGCCTCGGTCTCGGCATCGAGGCCAGTCATGAAGCCGCCGGCAATGCTGCGCAATTCGTTGAGCGAGGCGCTGGTGCCGTTCATTTTCCAGTTGCCTGCGACGAGTGGGCGAATTCCTGGCGTCATGTGCTTGTTCCTCGAAATCGATGTTCGCTGGGGCAACCTCACTACCAAAAACAAGCCACAAAGCAATCGACACTGGCGGCGAAGGGCGCTATTGCGCTTCGTTCATGCAGGCGCATGTGAAAATGCGCGTATACGGGATCTGATACATGCTCGAAACGATGCGAAGTGCTGCGGGAACCTGGGTAGCTAAGCTTCTGCTTCTGCTGCTCGTCGTAAGCTTCGCCGTGTGGGGCATTTCCGGCTCGATGCTCGGCGGCGTCGGCGGCGACAAGGTCGTCACCGCCGGTGGAACCTCGGTCTCGGGGGTCGAATACCGCCTCGCCTACGATCGCCAGGTCAACGTCATGTCGCAGCAGTTCGGCCAGCGCCTGACCCGCGAGCAGGCCACCGCCCTCGGCATCGACAACCAGGTCGCCTCCCAGCTCGTCGCCGGCGCCGTGCTCGACGAACAGGCGCGCAAGCTCGGCCTGGGGCTGTCCAAGGACAGCCTCGCCCAGCTGACCTGGGACGATCCTGCCTTCCAGAACGCCAGCGGCCAGTTCGACCGCCAGGCTTTCGAATACATCCTGCGCCAGATCGGCATGCGCCCCGAAGACTATCTGAAGAACCGCGCCCAGGTGGCGGTCCGCCAGCAGATCGTCGAGGCCATCTCCGACGGGATGAAGGCTCCCGACACCTTCCTGCGTGCCGTCGCGCTCTATCGCGGCGAAGACCGCACCATCGATTACCTGCCGCTGCCTAAATCGCTTGTCGAACCGATCGCGGCGCCTGCCGACGACGTTCTCAAGGCATGGTTCGAGGAAAACAAGAAGAACTACGCCGCACCCGAATACCGCAAGCTGAGCTACGTCAAGCTCGAGCCCGAGGACATCATGGATCTCGGCTCGATCACCGACGAGCAGGTGCGCCAGGACTACGACAAGAACAAGTCCCATTTCACGACAGCCGAAACGCGCAAGATCGACCAGCTGGTGTTCCCGAGCGCCGACGCCGCCAAGGCTGCGTCCGATGCGATCAAGGCCGGCACCGCGTTCGACAAGATCGTCGCCGACCAGGGCAAGACGGCCGCCGACGTCGCTCTCGGCACGCTGTCCAAGGACACCATTGCCGACAAGGCCGTTGCCGAGGCGGCTTTCGCGCTGCAGGCAAGCCAGGTCAGCGACGTGGTCCAGGGTTCGTTCGGACCGGTGCTGGTCCGCGTCAGCGAGATCGCGCCTGAAGCGGTGAAGTCGCTCGACGAGGTCAAGGATCAGATCCGCAAGGATCTCGCCCTTGCCGAGGCCAACCGCATCCTGCTCGACGTGCACGATTCCTACGAGGATGCACGCGCCGGCGGCGAGTCGATGCGCGCCACCGCCGACAAGCTCAAGCTCAAGGTGGTGACGATCGAAGCCATCGACCGCGCCGGCCAGCTGCCCGACGGCACCGTCGTCAATACGCTTCCCGACTCGCGCAACCTGATCCAGGCACTGTTCGAGGCCGAAGCCGCCACCGAGAACCCGCCGCTCAACATCGGCACCAACGGTTTCGTTTTCTACGAAGTGGACGGCATCACGCCGGCCCGCGACCGCGCCCTCGACGAAGTTCGGGAGAAGGTCGTGGCGGACTGGACCGCAGCCGAGGCGACCAAGCGCCTCAGGGACAAGGCCACGGAACTTGAAAAGCGCCTAACGGATGGCGCCGCGATGGACGTGATCGCGGGTGAGCTCAAGCTCGAGAAGCAGACCAAGCGCGGCCTCAAGCGCGAAGCCGACGACGCCGATTTCGGCCGCGAGGGCGCTGCCGCGATGTTTGCCATGGGCGAAGGCGGCACCGGCGTTATCGCAGCACCGGCCGGCGACGCCCAGATCCTGTTCAAGGTCGTCGAAGTGTTCGAGCCGGCCGGCGCCGACGCAAGCGCCGTGCCCGAGGACGCGCAGAAGACCTTCGCTTCGGGCATGTCCGACGATCTGCTCGATCAGCTGGTGGCGCAGCTGCAGGGCGAATACAAGGCCACCATCGACCAGGCTGCGATCGCCCGCGCGATCGCAGTGACGCCGCAATGAGCGCACTCAAGCCCCACATCGCCAAGGTCGCCAGCGGCACCGCCCTCACCTTCGAGGAAGCGCGCGAGGCCTTCGACATCATCATGTCGGGCGAAGCGACGCCGGGGCAGATCGGCGGCTTCCTGATGGCGTTGCGCGTGCGCGGCGAGACGGTCAGCGAAATCTCCGGCGCCGTCGCCACCATGCGCGACAAGATGCTTCGCGTCGACGCCCCGGCTGACGCCATCGACATCGTCGGCACCGGCGGCGACGGCTCGCACAGCGTCAACATCTCGACCGCCTCGGCCTTCGTCATCGCCGGCGCCGGCGTGCCGGTCGCCAAGCACGGCAACCGCGGCCTGTCCTCGCTGACGGGCGCCGCCGACGTCCTGACCGCGCTCGGCGTCAACATCGACCTGCCGCCCGAAGCGGTCGGCCGCTGCATCCACGAGGCCGGCGTCGGCTTCATGTTCGCGCCTGCCCATCACCCGGCGATGAAGCATGTCGGCGCAACGCGCGTCGAACTCGGCACCCGCACGATCTTCAACCTGCTCGGGCCGCTCTCCAATCCAGCCGGCGTCGACCGCCAGCTGGTCGGCGTGTTCTCGCCCGAGTGGATCGTGCCGGTTGCAGAGACGCTGAAGGAGCTCGGCGCCAAGTCGACCTGGGTCGTCCATGGCGACGGGTATGACGAGATCACCACGACGGGCGAAACCCATGTCGCGGCACTCGCCGACGGCGCCATCAGCACCTTCACCCTGACGCCCGAACAGGTCGGCCTCGCCAGGCACACCCGCGAAGAGCTGCGCGGCGGCGATTCCGCATACAATGCGGCCGCCCTGCGCCGCGTGCTCGAAGGCACTGCAGGCGCCTATCGCGACACGGTGCTGATGAACGCCGGTGCCGGCCTGGTTGTCGCCGACAAGGTGGCGACCATCGGCGAAGGCGTGAAGCTCGCGGCGGATGCGATCGACAGCGGTCGTGCTCTCGCCGTGCTCCAGCGCCTCGTCGGCGTCTCGAACGGATAAAGACATGGCCGACATCCTGCGCCAAATCGAAGCCTACAAGCGCGACGAGATCGCCGCCGCCAAGACATTGCTGCCGCTCGCCGAGGTCAAGGCCAAGGCGCGCGACGTGGCCGCGCCGCGCGGTTTCCTTGCCGCCCTAGAGGCAAAGCGCAGCGACGGCCGCTTCGGCCTGATTGCCGAGATCAAGAAGGCGAGCCCGTCCAAGGGCCTGATCCGCGCCGACTTCGACCCGCCGTCATTGGCCCGGGCCTATGCCGAAGGCGGCGCCGCCTGCCTGTCGGTGCTGACCGACACGCCGTCCTTCCAGGGCGCGCCCGAATTCCTGATGGCTGCTCGCCAAGCCTGCGCCCTGCCGGCGCTGCGCAAGGACTTCATGTTCGAGCCCTACCAAGTGTACGAGGCCCGCGCCTGGGGTGCCGACGCCATCCTCATCATCATGGCAAGCCTGTCCGACGACGATGCCCGCCGGCTCGAAGACACCGCCTTCGAACTCGGCATGGACGCACTGGTCGAGGTGCACGACGGGCAAGAGACCGAGCGCGCGCTGAAGCTCACGTCGCGCCTGCTCGGCGTCAACAACCGCAACCTCAGGACCTTCGAGGTCAGTCTCACCACGTCCGAACGGCTGGCACCCATGGTGCCGACGGACCGGCTGCTTGTCGGCGAAAGCGGCATCTTCACGCATGACGATTGCCTGCGCCTGGAAAAATCCGGCATCGGCAGCTTCCTCGTCGGCGAAAGCCTGATGCGGCAGGCCGACGTGGCGGCCGCCACGCGGGAGTTGCTCGAAGGCATTCCGCAGACGGCCGGTGCCTGACATGGCCGCCACCCTCACCCACATCGGCGCATCCGGCGAAGCCAATATGGTCGATGTCGGCGACAAGGCCGAGACGACGCGCACGGCCATCGCCGAAGGCTCGATTGCGATGCGTCCCGAAACGCTTGCCCTGATCCTGTCGGGCAATGCCAAGAAGGGCGACGTGCTGGGGACCGCGCGCATTGCCGGCATCATGGCGGCCAAGCGCACGCACGAACTCATCCCGCTCTGCCATCCGCTGCTGTTGACCAAGGTTTCGGTCGAGATCGAGCCCGACGAGGCCCTGCCCGGCCTTCGCGTCACGGCCCTTGCCCGCGTCAGCGGCAAGACCGGCGTCGAAATGGAAGCGCTGACGGCGGCTTCCGTAGCCTGCCTGACCATCTACGACATGGCCAAGGCCGCCGACCGCGGCATGGTGATTTCCGGCATCCGCCTGGTCGAGAAGACCGGCGGCAAGTCGGGCGACTACAAGGCAGGCGAATAGCCATGGCTTTGCTTCCAGTCTCCGAAGCGCTGGCGCGCCTTCTCGACGGCGCTCAACCGAGCGGTTCTGAAACGGTCGGCCTGCGGGAAGCGGCGGGCCGTGTCCTTGCCGCACCCTTGCACGCCTTGCGCACGCAGCCTCCCTTCGCTGCCTCGGCAATGGATGGCTATGCCGTGCGCGCCGACGACATAGCATCGCTGCCGGCAAGGCTGTCGGTCATCGGCGAGGCTCCGGCAGGCAGGCAGTTCACCGGAACGCTGGCGCCAGGCCAGGCGGTGCGCATCTTCACCGGCGCTCCCGTGCCCGAGGGCGCCGACACCGTCGTCATCCAGGAAAACGTGCGCGACCTCGGCAATGGCGAGATCGAGGTCGTGGAGCCGACGGCGCCGGGCCGCAACATCCGCGCCAAGGGCCTGGACTTCCGGCAGGGCGACCTGATCCTCGACGCCGGGCGCGTGCTCGATCCGGCAGGCTTGTCGCTCATTGCCGCGGCCAATCATCCCGAATTGCAGGTCGCCAAGGCGCCGCTGATCGCGATCATCGCCACCGGCGACGAACTTCTGCCGCCCGGCAGCAACCCCGGCCCCGGCCAGATCATTGCCTCCAACGCCTATGGTGTCGCCGCCATCGCCGAATCCGTCGGCGCGCGCGTGCTCGACCTCGGCATCGCACCGGACCGCACCGATGCGATCGCGACCCTCGTCGGCAAGGCGCTCGATGCGCAGGCGGACGTCATCGTCACGCTTGGCGGCGCGTCCGTCGGCGACCACGACCTGGTGCACCGCGTGCTGACCGGGCTCGGCATGGATCTCGATTTCTGGAAGATCGCCATGCGCCCCGGCAAGCCGCTGATGTTCGGCCGCCTCGGCAAGACGCGCTGCATCGGACTGCCCGGAAATCCCGTCGCCAGCCTGATCTGCGCGCACATCTTCCTCAAGCCGCTGCTGGCAACTCTTGGCGGGCGGCCCTATTCGCCTGACATTCGCACTGGCATCCTCGACGCCGCGATGACCGCCAACGACCTGCGCCAGGACTTCGTCCGCGCCCTCGCGCGCGAAACCGCCGACGGCCTTGTGGTGACGCCCTACACCATCCAGGATTCGTCGATGCTGCGCACGCTGGCGGACGCCAACTGCGCGATCATGCGCGCCCCCTTCGCACCGGCTGCCGAACGTGGCAACCCGTGCCGCGTGCTGATGCTGCGCTGAGCATACCCAACCCCCTTCACGAAATATAAACAGTTGCGGAACACAACTGGAACAGATAGTGTTTGTTCTGGGTTTGTTTTTCTTCTGATTCCTCGGGGGTGACCATGCTGACGCGCAAGCAACACGAGCTTCTGCTGTTCATTCATGAGCGGTTGAAGGAAGCGGGCATTCCGCCATCCTTCGACGAAATGAAGGAAGCGCTGGATCTCGCCTCCAAATCCGGCATCCACCGCTTGATCACCGCGCTCGAGGAACGTGGCTTCATCCGCCGCCTGCCCAACCGGGCACGCGCGCTGGAAGTGTTGCGACTGCCCGATTCGATCGCACCCGGCCTCAATGCGGCACGAAAATTCTCGCCGAGCGTCATCGAGGGCAGCCTTGGCCGCAAGCCGGAGCCATCGAGATCGTTCTCGGCCGGCAATGACGACGATGTCGCTGCTGCCGTCACCATCCCGGTCATGGGGCGCATCGCCGCCGGCGTGCCGATCGACGCGATCCAGCACAAGACCCATTCCATTTCGGTGCCGCCGGACATGATCATGGGCGGCGAGCATTATGCCCTCGAGGTCAAGGGCGACTCGATGATCGAGGCCGGCATCTTCGATGGCGATACGGTGGTTATCCGCAGTTCCAACATCGCCAACCCCGGCGAGATCATCGTTGCACTGGTCGACGACGAGGAAGCGACGCTCAAGCGCTTCCGCCGCAAGGGCGCCTCGATCGCTCTGGAAGCCGCCAATCCGGCCTATGAAACCCGCATCTTCGGACCTGACCGGGTCAAGGTTCAGGGCAAGCTCGTCGGGCTGATCCGCCGGTACTAATCCCTGCAGGCAACCTGGCGCGCATGCGCACGGCCTATCGGGCTGGCGATGCCGGTTCTGATGCGCCCGGACGCCTGCTGTCTCGCCGATAGGGCGGCAGTCCCCTCGCCTCGCGCGAGAATGCCCGCTGCACATGCCAGGGTCGGTATGGCGTGGCCACGGCGTGGCGGATCTCGACATCCTGGCGCGCGCCGTCCTGGGCAGGCCTCAAGAATATCGCCGCGCTTCCCAGGCGAGCCAACGCGCGGCTGGTGAGCACGACAACAGCAGCGTTGCCGCACGGATTGCGTGCCGTGGCGTCGTTCACGACGACAAGGTTGGCGATGCCGCAGGCTCGCCTGGCGGCTGCCGCGTTTTCCGCATGGGCCAGGTGCATGCCCGAGGGGTGCTCGATGAGACACAGCCCGTCGGTGCAGGAAAAGGCCGCATCACCGCCGGACCGGCCCGAACCGCCCTGGCCGATGTTCTGCTTCGGGTTTGCAGCGCTTGCCGGGGCGACGCGCGCGGGGCCGATCAGGTCTTCCGACACCAGGGCACGTTTCCAATTGTCGACGGTGAACTGGCTTGGCCGGGTCCGATTGACGGCAAGCTTGCCTTCGCCAACCGGCACGCCCACCAGGCGCGCATCCTCCGAGACGAACGCGTCGGGCGCTTCCGCGTTCATCAGCAGCAGCAGAGCCAGGGTCGCAATCGGCAGCGCCGCCAGTCGCAGCCAGGTCGTCGCCATCGAGCCTATGACCAGCGCCAAGGTGACGAGGACGACCGAATGGGTCGACATCAGCCCGACCGCATCGACGGGCGAGCGCTCGGAGAACCACGTCGCCAGCGCGATCATGGCCGTCAGGCCGGCCCCCATGGTGTCAAGGAAGATGCCGTCGAGGCGCAACGGCATGAACAGGCCGGCGAGCACGGCAAACGGCATGACCAGCACCGAGACGATCGGCATCACCGCCAGGTTGGCGACAAGGCTGAGCGGCGAGATGCGCTGGAAATGCCAGGCGCCGAAGACGCTGGTGGCAAGCCCGGCGATCAGCGACGTCGCGACGAGCCCGGCCGCAACGGTCGCCAGCCAGCGCCACAGCTTGGACGGCAACGACCGCTGGACGACGGGCTGCGCCTGTTGCTCGCGCCGGTCGGACCACCAGGCATAGGCACCGACAAGTGCCGCTGTCGCTGCAAACGACATCTGGAAGCTCGGTCCAACCACCTCGTGCGGCGAAATCACGATGACGACGATGGCCGAGATCGCCAGATTGCGCATGGTCAAGGCAGCCCGGTCGAACAGCACGGCCGTCAGCATCACGGCCAGCATGATGAAGCTGCGCTGCGCGGCGACCTCGGCCCCCGAAATGAACAGATAGCCCCCTGTCGCGGCCAATGCGGCGCTTGCCGCATATTTCTTCACCGGACGACGCGACGCGAACGCCGGAAAGGCGGCAAAGGCCAGCCGCGTCAGCAGCATCACCGTCCCGGCGACCATCGCCATGTGCAGGCCCGAGATCGAAATGATGTGGTAGAGCCCGGTGCGCCGCAGCGCCTCGTTGACGTCTTCCGGGATGCCGCCGCGCACGCCGACGACGAGGGCTGCAGCGATTTCGCCCTCCGCGCCGCCGACGCGATCGCGAATGCGCTGTGCGATGCGGTCGCGCGCATTTGCCACCCAGGCCGCGGCCTGGCTCGTGGCCGGCAACGGGTCGGTGGACGCAACAAGCTCCGGCCCCTTCATGAAGAAGCCGCTGGCGCCGATGCCGTCAAAATAGCTTTCGAAGGAAAAGTCGTAACTTCCCGGCCTTACCGGGCCGGATGGCGGCATCAGCCGGGCATAGCCCGTCACCAGCGAGCCGGCGGTCACGCCATCGGGGAGCTTGCGCGCGGTCAGCCGCACGCGATCCGGCGCATAGCGCAGAACCGGACGCTCCGTCGCCAGGATGTCGAGGGTCAGGCGCTGACGGCCGTTGTCGAGGCTGTCGATCTCGACCACCCGCCCGGTGATGCCTGCCGATATCGTCGCGCCGAGCATCCTGGTCGCCATCCTATCCGTTTCGATCTTGGCCATGGCCATGCCGAGCAGGCAGATGGCCGCGGCGGCGAGCGCGTAGTGGGCCAGCCTGTTCGTACGCATGAGAAAGGCGAGCACGGCCAGGAGCCCGAAAGCCGTGACCAGCGGCGCAAAAGGCGGCTCGGCATGAAAGCTGAAATAGCCAAGCGCGCCGATGGCCAGGAAGACCGGCACGAGCAGGAATGCAGCGCCTCGTTCGAGCTCGGTTTCGATGGCCACCCGCATGGCCCGCGTCGATGAACGAACACTGGCGGCGGCGCCTGACCATGCCGGCAGCCGGGGAAAATAAGGCTGCGGAACCGGCACCACGGCGATTTCCGTGGCTTCCGCGCTGGGTACAGTCGGCCTCACCCATGCCACCGAGGACACGGCCGCCCCTCCCAGCAAGGCGCGCTCGCCGGTCTCGACCACCGGATTGTTACCGGTTTCCCCCTCCCGCACGCGCTCGCCCATCGGGCCTGCCCCTTGCGCCCCAGACCTTCTATGCTACATCAGCGCCACCGAAACGCCATGCGCCGCCGGTCTTCGGCCAAGCGCGCCATGCCTCCGTTGGAAATCGCCATGTCCGTCGTCACCCGCTTCGCCCCCTCGCCCACCGGCTATCTGCATATCGGTGGCGCGCGCACGGCCCTCTTCAACTGGCTCTATTCCCGCCACACCGGCGGCACCATGCTGCTGCGCATCGAAGACACCGACCGCGAGCGTTCGACCGATGCCGCCACCGCGGCAATCCTCGAAGGCCTGACCTGGCTCGGCCTGACCTGGCAGGGCGAGCCGATCTCGCAGTTCGAGCGCGCGCCACGTCACCGCGAAGTCGCCGAAGAGCTTGTCCGCGCGGGCAAGGCCTATCACTGCTACGCCTCGCAGGCCGAACTCGAGGAGATGCGCGAGAAGGCACGCGCCGAGGGCCGCCCGCCCCGCTATGACGGCCGCTGGCGCGACCGCGCCCCATCCGAGGCACCCGAAGGCGTCAAGCCGGTGATCCGCATCAAGGCGCCACGCGAGGGCGAGACGCTGGTGCGCGACCGCGTGCAGGGCGACGTGCGCTTCCCCAACAAGGATCTCGACGATTTCATCATCCTGCGTTCGGACGGCGTGCCGACCTACATGCATGCCGTCGTCGTCGACGACCATGACATGGGCGTCACCCACATCATCCGCGGCGACGACCATCTGACCAACGCCGCGCGCCAGACCGTCATCTACGACGCCATGGGCTGGGACGTGCCCGTCATGGCGCACATCCCGCTGATCCATGGTGCCGATGGCGCCAAGCTGTCCAAGCGCCACGGCGCACTCGGCGTCGATGCCTACCGCGCCATGGGCTACCTGCCCGAGGCGCTGCTCAATTATCTTGCCCGCCTCGGCTGGAGCCATGGCGACGACGAGGTGATGAGCATCGAGGACATGATCGGCTGGTTCGAGATCGAGGACGTCAACAAGGGCGCGGCCCGCTTCGACTTCGCCAAGCTGGAGGCGCTGAACGGCGTCCACATGCGCCAGATGGACGACAACAAGCTGTTCGACATCTTCGTCGCCACCTTGCCCTACCTGCCCGGTGGCGACGCAGTCCTCGGCAAGCTCGATGACAAGCGCAAGGCACAGCTGCTTGCCGCCATGCCCGGCCTCAAGGAGCGCGCCAAGACGCTGATCGAGCTTGCGGACGGCGCGGGCTTCCTGTTTGCCGAGCGTCCCTTGCCGCTCGACGAGAAGGCCGCGGGGCTGCTTGCCGGCCCGGCCAAGGACGTGCTCAAGGGCGCGCATGCCGCACTGGCAGGCGTCAATTCAGACTGGAGCGCCGCTACGGCGGAGGCAGCGATCCGCGAGTATGCCGGGCGCGAAAACGTGAAACTGGGTGCCGTCGCACAGCCTCTGCGTGCAGCCCTGACGGGCAAAAGCACGTCGCCCGGAGTGTTCGATGTGTTGGCCGTTCTGGGGCGCGACGAAAGTCTAGCCCGCATTTCCGATCAAATCGATTAGGTCAGCAGTGCTTTCCTAGTTTTGCATTGAAATGAGGCTTTTGCGGTGCAACATTGCGGCAACAGGTCAATTTGAAAGCAGCGGGGAAGCTGGTGGCTCGGGCATTCCGGGCCTAACGGGTTGCCTTGTTATGAAGATTGCGCCGCCCGTGGCGGCAACTCAGCACTAAGGAGTATGCGATGACTGATTCGACCGCCAAACTGGAGTTCCGCGGCCAGACCCACGAGTTCAAGGTGCGCGCCGGAACGGTCGGACCAGATGTGATCGACATCGCATCGCTCTACGCTACCACCGGCGCCTTCACCTACGATCCCGGCTTCACCTCGACGGCGAGCTGCGAGTCGGAGATCACCTTCATCGATGGCGATGCCGGCATCCTGCTGCACCGCGGCTACCCGATCGACCAGCTCGCCGAGCATGGCGACTTCCTCGAGGTCTGCTACCTGCTGCTCTACGGCGAACTGCCGACCAAGGCCCAGAAGGACGACTTCGACCATCGCGTCACGCGCCACACCATGGTGCATGAGCAGATGTCGCGCTTCTTCACCGGCTTCCGCCGCGACGCCCACCCGATGGCGGTGATGTGCGGCGTGGTCGGCGCCCTGTCGGCCTTCTATCACGACTCGACCGACATCTCCGATCCGCACCAGCGCATGGTCGCCTCGATCCGCCTGATCGCCAAGATGCCGACGATCGCGGCGATGGCCTACAAGTACCATATCGGCCAGCCCTTCGTTTACCCGAAGAACGAGCTGAACTTCGCCGCCAACTTCCTGCACATGTGCTTTGCCGTGCCGTGCGAGGAGTACAAGGTCAATCCGGTGCTCGCCCGCGCCATGGAGCGCATCTTCATCCTCCATGCCGACCACGAGCAGAACGCCTCGACCTCGACCGTCCGTCTCGCCGGCTCGTCGGGCGCCAACCCGTTCGCCTGCATCGCCGCAGGCATCGCCTGCCTTTGGGGCCCTGCCCATGGCGGCGCCAATGAAGCAGCGCTCAACATGCTGAGCGAAATCGGCCATGTCGACCGCATTCCGGAATTCGTCGCCCGCGCCAAGGACAAGAACGATCCGTTCCGCCTGATGGGCTTCGGCCACCGCGTCTACAAGAACTACGATCCGCGCGCCAAGATCATGCAGAAGACCACGCATGAAGTGCTCGGCGAGCTCGGCATTAAGGACGATCCCATGCTCGACGTTGCGATGGAGCTCGAGCGCATCGCGCTGACCGACGAATATTTCATCGAAAAGAAGCTCTATCCGAACATCGATTTCTACTCCGGCATCACGCTGAAGGCGCTGGGCTTCCCCACCACCATGTTCACCGTGCTGTTCGCGCTCGCCCGCACCGTCGGCTGGATCGCGCAGTGGAAGGAAATGATCGAGGATCCGCGCCAGAAGATCGGCCGTCCGCGCCAGCTCTACACCGGCGCTGCCGAGCGCGACTACCTGCCGATCGCCAAGCGCTAAGCGCCGGCCAACCAGACGAAAACGCCCGTCCGGCGTGTGCCGGGCGGGCGTTTTTCATTTTGCGATGTGTTTGAGGACGGCTTCGGCTGCAAGTTCGCCGGAGGGGCGATCGGTCGCCATGCGCCTGATGATCTCGGCGAAGCCGTCCTTCTGCCAGCGCCTGAGGCCGGTGTCGTCGAACAGGCCCTCGACGTGCCGCGCCATCCATTTCGGCCGCACATACTGGTTGTAGGCTTCGATCACCACCGGCCTGTCGGCGATGAGATTGGGCAGCGACGCGCTCCAGATGGTGATCAGGCCCTGCACCATGCGCATGAAGGCGTCGAGCTTGTAGCTCGACATCATCGGCACGCCAGCGAGTGCAAGCTCCAGTGACACCGTCCCCGACGCGATCAGGGCCGCGTCAGCCTCGCCGAAGGCCTGCCACTTGCGCTGCGGGTCGAGGATGATCTCGGGTTTGTCCGGCCAGCCAGAGACGGCGTCTTCGACAAGGCTGGCCACATGCGGCACCGTCGGCAGCAGCAGGCGCAAGCGATGGCCGCGCGCCCGCAGGATCGAAACGGTCTCGCCAAATGGCCCGATCAGGCCACGCACCTCGCTGCGGCGCGATCCCGGCAGGAGCAGGAGTGTCTTCTCGCGATCCGGCGAAAGCGTGCCCTTGCCCTCCTGCATGGCGGCGGCCACCGCAATACCGGGATCGCTGACCAGCCGATGGCCGACGAAGGTGCCTGGGGGACCGTTCAGCCGGGCAAGCTCGGCGGGTTCGAAAGGCAGGATGCACAACACTTCGTCGACATGCGGCTTCATCGCCTTGGCGCGGCCCGGCCGCCACGCCCAGACGCTCGGGCAGATGTAGTGCACGATTGGAATTTGGGGCGCGAGCGCCCGCACCTTCCTGGCCACGCGCAGCGAAAAATCGGGGCTGTCGATGGTGATCAGGCAATCCGGCTTCTCCGCAGCCACCAGCCGCGCCGTCTGGCCGATCCGCCGCATCAGGCGCGGCAGGTCGCGGACGATCGCCGTCAGCCCCATCAGCGCGATCTCGCTGGCATCGAACAGCGGCGCAAGCCCGAGCTGCTGCAGATGCCGGCCGCCGGTGCCGACAAGCCGGACCTCGCGGCCGGTCAGCCGCTGCAGCGCCCGCACCAGGTCGGCGCCGAGCAGGTCGCCCGACTCTTCACCGGCGACGATGGCGACCTTGAGCGGCGGCTGGGTCACGTGTTGCCCCTTTCACCCGTGACGCCGACGACGAACAGGCCGAGCCGGTCGGCCCGTTCCACGACATCGCCGACATCGAGCACGAACGAGCGGCCGGCTTCAACGCCGATTCCAGCCAGGCCCGCTGCATGGGCCGCGTCCACGGTCGCTGGGCCGATGGTCGGCAGGTCGGCGCGCATTTCCTGGCCGGGCTTGGCGCACTTGACCAGCACGCCGCGCTTGCGGCCGGCGATGCGGCCGTTGGTACGCAGGTCGCGGACACGTTCAAGCAGAAGATCGGTTCCCTCGACGCCTTCAAGGGCAATGGCACGCCCGCCAATGGCAACGGCAGCCTGGCCGATGTCGAGAGCCCCAATGGCCCGGGCAGCCTCCAGGCCGGCGCGGAGGTCGGCCCAGTCGCCATCCTGGGGTGCATGCGCGCCGATCCTGCCTTCGGTGGCGAGCAGGTTCGGCACGACCTGATGCGCACCGACGACCTTGATGCCGTTGTCCTCGATCAGGGAGACCAATGTGCGGAGCAAACCGTCGTCGCCGCGCGCCAACCCTGCCAGCGCCCGCGGCAGGATGCGAAAAAGCGAAACGCTGGGACGGATGGCGCGCCAGACCGGGCGGCGGCTGATGCCGCCGGCGAGCACGAGATGGGTGATGCGCTCGCGCTTGAGCAGCGGCACGAGCGAGGCGAACTGCTCGATCGCCAGCGCCTTGCCTTCATAGCCCCAAAGGCTCGTGCCGGGATCGGTCTCGCCATCGATCAGGACGATGAAGGGCGCATGGCCCGCATCGGCCAGGCTGTCGGCGACGTTGACGGGAAGACGGCCGCTGCCGGCAACGACAGCGATCCGGTCGGTCGCGGAAAGGTCTATCCTCTTTCCGCCCTCAGCTTTCGTCATCGGCAGCGTCGTCGGAGACGGCGTTTCGAAGCGGCGGGACGGTGAAATGACGCTTGCCGCGCGCCTGGATGAAATCGAGCATGTCGCGCACGATGGCCGAGCCCTGAAACTCGCGCTCGACGGCCGGAATGTTCTCGGCGACGGCGCGTCCGGGATCGAAGATCATCTTGTAGGCCTTGCGCAACGCAAAGATTTCGGCGCGCGGCAGGCCCGAGCGTTTCATGCCGATGACATTGAGCCCGCGCAGGCGCGCGCGGTTGCCCATCACCATGCCGTAAGGAATGATGTCGCCATCGATGATGGCAGCACCGCCGGCGAAGGCATGATGGCCGATGCGCGTCATCTGGTGGACCGCGCACAGCCCGCCAAGCGTCACGTTGTTGCCGACCTCGACATGGCCGCCGAGCGTCGCGACATTGGCCATGGTGACGTTGTCGCCGACGATGCAGTCATGAGCGATGTGCGCATAGGCGAGGAACAGCCCGTTGTCGCCGACGGTGGTCGCGCCGCGGCTCGTGTCAGTGCCGAGATGCATAGTCACGCCTTCGCGGATCGTGCAGTTCTTGCCGACGACGAGCGTCGTGCGGCCGCCCTTGTGCTTGTTGTTCTGCGGCGCCGCTCCGAGCGTCGCCTGCGGGAAAACCTTGCAGCCTTCACCAAGGGTGGTGGCGCCCATGACGGCGACATGGCTGATCAGTTCGACCCTGTCGCCGATGACGGCATCGGCGCTGACATGGCAGAACGGGCCGATGCGGACGCCCGCGCCGAGCTTTGCGCCAGTTTCAACGACGGCGGCGGGATGGATGAAAGTTTCGGTCTGCATGAAAGTCTTGCTATTCCTTCGGCACCATCATCGCAGCCACCTCGGCCTCGGCCACGGTCACGCCATCGACCTGCGCGTCGCAGGCGAATTTGAGGATGTTGCCGCGCTTCTTGATTTTCTTGACATGAATCCTGAGCTGGTCGCCAGGCACGACCGGCTTGCGGAACTTGGCAGCGTCGACGGTCATCAGATAGACCAGCGACGGGCTTTCGTCGACCACCAGGCGCAGGCAGATCGCACCCGCGGTCTGCGCCATCGCCTCGATGATCAGCACGCCCGGCATCACCGGCTGGCCGGGGAAATGGCCCTGGAAATGCGGCTCGTTGAAAGTGACGTTCTTGATGCCGACAGCGGAATCGTCGCCGTCGATCTCGACGATGCGGTCGATCAGCAGGAACGGATAGCGATGTGGCAGAAGCTTGAACAGGCCGAGGATGTCGACGGATTCGAGCGTCTTGGTCGTCTGGTCAGTCATTGCCCCCGCCGTCCTTCTTTGTCTTGGCCATCTTCTTGAGCCATGCGAACTCTCGCATTGCGTCCTTCATCGGCTTGGCCGGAAAGCCGGCCCAGATCTCACCCGCAGGCACGTCGTGCATGAAGCCGCTGCGCGCCGCGAGCCTGGCCCCGGCACCGACCGTCAGATGATCGGCCAGCCCGACGCCACCGCCCATCATGACATTGTCGCCGACGACGACCGAGCCCGAAATACCCGTAAGTCCGGCAATGACGCAATTGCGGCCTATGCGCACGTTGTGGGCGATCTGGACGAGATTGTCGATCTTGGTGTTTTCACCGATGATCGTATCCGCCATCGCGCCGCGATCGACCGTCGAATTGGCGCCGATCTCGACATTGTCCTGGATGATGACCCGGCCGATCTGGGGAATGCGCTCGGGTCCGCGCGCGCCGCCGGCGAAGCCGAAACCGTCCTGGCCGATGCGGGCACCGGCATGGATGATGACCCCATTGCCGACCAGCGCGTACTGGACCGAGCTATGCGGGCCTAAATAGCAGTCGCGGCCGACCTGCGAGGAGCGGCCGATAACCGCATTGGCGGCAACCACCGTGCCGGCACCGACGCCTGCGTTCGGCCCGATGACCGCGCCCGCTTCGACAACCGCGCCAGCTTCGACATGGGCGGTGGGATCGACATGCGCAAAGGGTGAAATGCCTGTCTCGCCGGTAGCGCCGACAGGGCGTTCCGCGTCGGGGTAAAGCAGGCGGCCGACGCGTGCGAAAGCCTGCTGCGGACGAGGTGTCACGAGAACGGCGATACCAGCCGGCACCAACCCGACGACGTCGGGCGTGCAAAGAACCGCTGCCGCATGCAGCGTGGCGAGGGATGTCGCGTTACGCTTGCCGTCGACAAACACCAGCGCGCCCTCGCCACCTTCGGTCGCGGAGGCGATGGTAAGAATTTCGATGTGGGAATGGCCGGGATCGGCGAGCACGGCCCCGGTAAGCCCGGCCACCTCGCCAACCGAATAGCGGCGTGACGGCACAAAAAATACCGGATCCGTCATGAAATGCTGTTCCAGCTAGGCCGGGGCTTTCCGGGCCAGGATGGCCCGGAAGCATCGTTCCGCGAGATTAGAAGCGGGTCGAGATACCGAAATTGAATTCCTGCGTATCGTCGGTGTCTTCCTTCTGGACCGGGACCGCGTAGTCGATACGCAGCGGGCCGAAAGGCGACGCCCAGAGCAGGCCGATACCCACGGAGGCACGCCACTGCATGTCGGTCGAGACCAGATTCGTGACGTTTTCGACCTTGCTGCCATACAGTGTCGCTGCGTCGGCAAACACCGCGCCACGCAGGCCGAAGCTCTCCGGCACGACAGGGATCGGGAACTGGGCTTCGGCCGAAGCATTGAAATACGTCGTGCCACCGAGGTGATCATCGGTGTCGTTATCATACGGGCCGATGCCGTTGTACTTGAAGCCGCGGATCATGCGGTCGTTGTTCTTGAAGTGATCGAAGACACGCAGGCCGTCGTCGCCGAAGCCCTGGATGTGACCGCCACCCGCCGAAACGAGGCCAACGATATCGAGCTCTTCCGACAGCGTCTGGTAGTAGCTGGCACGGCCAGTAACCTTCACGAACTTTGCGTCGCCACCGAGACCGGCCACTTCCGTCGTGAAGTTGGCATAGATGCCACCATGCGGGTTCTTCATGTCGTCGATGGTATTGTAGACCAGCGTGCCGCTGACCGACGACTTGATCCACGGGCTAGCAGCGACGCCGTCAACAATTGCCTGCGAAACATTGCAGGATACGAGCGGGACGCCATCACCATCGGGATCGCATTCGTCCGACAGCTCATACTCTTCCTGCGAAAGGTTGTAGGCGAGCTGCGTCGAGATGTTGTCGGTGATCGGCAGACCGAAGCGGATCGTGCCACCGGTAACGTCGCTGTTGTATTCGTCGTATTCGCGCGTCTGGCGGAACACGTCGAAACCGGCAGCGATACGGCGACCGAGGAAATACGGCTCGGTGAACGAGAAGCTGTAGTCGCGCGAGTTCTTGCCGCCGCCGGCGGAGAACTTGATGAACTGGCCACGGCCGAGGAAGTTGCGCTCGGTGATCGAGCCTTCCACCGACGGGCCGGCGTTGTCGCCACCGGTCGAATAGCCGGCGCCGATCGAGAACTCACCGGTCGACTTCTCGACCAGATCGACAACCAGCACGACCTGGTCAGGCTGCGAGCCCGGAGCGGTCGACACTTCGACGCGCTCGAAGAAGTTCAGCGCCTCAAGACGCTTCTTGGCACGCTGGATGAGCACCTGGTTGAAGGCATCGCCTTCGCTGACGTCGAATTCGCGACGGATCACGAAGTCGCGGGTGCGCTCGTTGCCGCGGATCTCGATGCGCTCGACATAGGCCTTGGCACCCTGGTCGACGGTGTAGACGACATTGATCGTGCGGCTTTCGAAATTGCGGTCGCCACGCGGCGTTACCTTGGCGAAGGCATAGCCCTTGCCGGCAACGTTTTCGGTGATCGCGATGATCGAATCCTCGACGTCCTTGGCGCTGTAGACATCGCCCTTGCGCGTCTCGACCAGCGACTGCAGCGTCGCGCCGTCGACCTCGGGGATCGTGCTCTCGACCGTGACGTCGCCGAACGTGTAGCGCTGGCCTTCGTCAACGGTGATGGTGATGGTGTACTGGTTCGTGGCTTCGTCGAGTTCGCCAAAGGCGGAAACGACCTGGAAGTCGGCGTAACCGCGATTGAAGTAGAAGCGGCGCAGCGCCTCTTCATCGGCGCGCAGACGATCTTCGTCATAGATGTCATCGCGGAGCATGAACGACAGGAACGACGAACGCTTGGTCGAGATGACATCAGCGAGGCGGCGGTCGCCATAGGCGTCGTTGCCGACGAAGTTGACGGCCGCGATCTTGGTGCGACCGCCTTCGTTGATCTCGAACACCACGTTGACGCGGTTTTCGCCGAGATCCATGACATTGGTGCCAACGGTGACGTCGTCACGGCCGACGCGCTTGTAGGCTTCCTTGATCGCCTGGGCGTCAGCTTCGAGCGCCGCCTGCGAGAACGCACCGCGCGGCTTGAGCTGGACGGCACCACCGAGTGCCGCGTCCTTGAGCTTCTTGTTGCCCTGGAACAGCACGTTGTTGACGACCTGGTATTCGGAGACCTGGACGACCAGGGTCGAGCCGACCTGGTTGATACGGACGTCGGAGAACAGGCCGCTGCCGAACAGCGCCTTCACTGCCTCGTCGATATCGGCGTTCGAGAACGACTTGCCGGGCTTGATCGAGATGTAGTTGCGAACGGTGTCCGCATCGACGCGCTGGTTACCGCGCACCTCGACCCGGTTGACCACAGCCGCCTCGGCGGCGGACACGGCAACAAACTGGACCGCCACGGCGCCAGGAACGGCCAGTGCGGCGGACAGAGCTACCGCGGACGCGGCGCTCGCAAACTTCAATGCTGCCTTCATCGGGCTTTATAACCTTTTTCTCGAAGTCCCCACGGCGAGAAAACCGGACGTCGCGGTAAATTTCCCGTACCGTAATAACCGGATTTTCCCTACACGCAAGGCTTCTAGTTAATTTGTATTTACTTACCCTGCGAGCGTGACTTTCGCGTCACTCATATCGCCCCGGATGGTAAACGCTCCCTCAACGGGCCCCCTGCCCGTCCCAAATTTCTTCATGATTTCAGCAGCCGAACAGGTCGTTCCAGAAAACGAAGCCCATGAAGGCAAGAACCAGAATCATCCCCACACGATAGACCGCTTCCATTGCCCGTTCCGAAACGGGACGCCGGATCACTGCCTCGACGGCATAGAATGCCAAGTGGCCGCCGTCCAGCGGAGGAATCGGCAATAGGTTAAGAAAACCGATGCCGACCGACAGCAACGCCACCAATTGAACCAGCCACATGAAGCCCAGCTGGGCCGCCTTGCCTGCCATGTCGGCGATCTTGACCGGTCCGCCGAGCTGACACTTGTCCTCGCGACCGACCACGAAACGCTTCAGGAACTGACCGGTCCGCTGGATGATGTGGCCGGTCTCGGCAACCGCCTGGACGAAGGCCCCGCCCGGGCTGTAGCTGATCAGCCGCGGCTGACCCAGCTCCTCGTTGTTGACCACCCCGATGACGGCCACCTTGACCGAATTGCCGAGGGCATCCTTCTGCTCCATCATTTCCGGCGTCGCCGTCAGCGCGATCTCCTTGCCGTCGCGCATCATCACGAAGGCAATCGCATCGCCGCCACGGCCGGACACCAGGCGCTGGACGTCGGAGAAGGTTTCCACCGGCTTGCCATCGACGCTGACGAATCGGTCGCCGGGCAGGATGCCGGCGTTGGCGGCCGGGCTTGCCGCCCTCACCTCCGCCACCGTCGGCTCCATGACGTAGCGGCCATAGGCCGAAAACAGCACGGTAAAGACCGCAATCGTCAGGAGGAAATTGAACAGCGGACCCGCAACCACGGTTGCGGCGCGTTTCCACACCGGCTGGGTGTGGAAGGCTATCTTGCGCTCAGACGCGCTGAGACTGTCGTCCTCGGCGCTGTCCGGCCTGCTGGTGACGCTCATGTCGCCGACAAACTTGACGTAGCCGCCCAGCGGTATCGCGCAGAGCTTCCAGCGCGTGCCGCGGCGGTCGTTGAAGCCGAGCAATTCCGGGCCGAATCCGATCGAGAAGGCCTTCACGCCGATGCCGCACCAGCGGCCGACGAGATAATGGCCCATCTCATGCACGAACACGACGATGGTCAGCACGAACAGGAACGGCACGATGGTGCCGATCAAAAGGCCGTCCGTACTCAGGAAGGCGGGAAGATACTCGTTCAAATCAAGTCCTCAACCAGTACCATCGAGCCCATTCGAGCCGACTTGCCTTGCCCGACGCTTGCGCCGCGCTTCGCCGCTCAGGCTGGAAACAGCCCCTGCGCCGGATGATCGGCCGAACCGGACAACCAGCCGATGACGTATAGGGCAAATGCCGCCGCGACAAGCCCGTCGACCCGGTCCATGACGCCGCCATGACCGGGAATCAGCGAGCCTGAGTCCTTGTATCCGTGCCGGCGCTTGACCCAGGATTCGAACAGGTCACCTGCCTGGGAAATGACCGAAAGCAACAGCGCGACCGCTGCCAGCAGCGGAAGACTGCCACTGCCGGCGCTGCCTGCGAGCAAAAGCCCGGCCACGACGCCGCCAACGGCTCCGCCAAGCGCGCCGCTGCGCGTCTTGCCGGGTGAGATGGCAGGCGCGAGCTTCGGCCCGCCAACCTTGCGGCCGACGAAATAGGCGAAGATGTCGGTCGCCCAGACGACCGCGAACAGGAACAGGATGGCGACCAGACCGGATGCGTCATTGCCGCGCAGCAGCGCCAGCGACAGGCCGGAGAGTGCCGCGTAGCCGAATCCGGCGGCTTCCCATGCCGCCACCCCCCGCATCCTTCCCACGATCCAGAGAATCAGCGTGAAGACGGCCACCAGGCCGATCAGGGCAAGCGCCGGCACGCCGGCGACGAGCGCACCGGCAAACAGCAGGACCGCGACTTCAGGCAGGATGCCGAGGCCACCCATCGCCCAGGCCGAATCGGTCCTGGGTCGCGACATGGCCGACCATTCGAAGAAAATGGCGAGAACGATTGCCGCCGACAGCAAGCGAAACGGCAGGCCGCCCACCCAGGTAAGGCCGAGCACCGCTGCCGCAAGCACGATTGCCGAGATTGTCCGAAGCTGGAGATTGCTCATGCGCTCCGCCGTCACAAAGCGACGTCGCGAGTGGCAAGCCCGCCGAAGCGGCGCTCGCGGCCGGTATATTCGCGCAAGGCGTCGGCCAGATGGTCGCGATTGAAATCCGGCCAGTAGCAGGGCTGGAACACCAGCTCGCTATAGGCCGACTGCCAGGGCAGGAAATTGGAAAGCCTGACCTCGCCGCTGGTGCGGATCACCAGGTCGGGATCGGGTATGCCTGCGGTATCGAGGTTTTCGGCAAACAACTCCGGCGTGATTTCCTCGCTCGAGAGTTCGCCGCGCTTGACCGCTTCCGCCAGCCGGCTCGCGGCACGCGAGATCTCGTCGCGCCCGCCATAGTTGAAGGCGATCACCAGCGTCAGCGACTCGTTGCCGGCGGTCAGCGTCTCGGCTTCCTCGAGCAGGCAGCGAATGTCCGGCTGCAGCGTCGCGCGGTCGCCGATGATGCGCACCCGCACGCCGCTGTTGTGGAGTTCGGCCAGATCGCGGCGAATGAAGATCTTGAGCAGGCCCATGAGATCGGTGACCTCGGACTTGGGCCGCGACCAGTTTTCCGAAGAGAACGCGTAGACCGTCAGCCAGGAAATGCCGAGGTCGGCGGCGGCACGAACGGTGCGGCGCAGCGCCTCGACGCCGGCCCGATGCCCCGCAACGCGCGGCAGGCCCCGGGCCTTCGCCCAACGGCCATTGCCATCCATGATGATCGCGACATGCGCGGGCGTAGTCATCCGTTCGCTTTCGGCCAGCCTCTGCTTGGCTTAAACTTGCATGATCTCGGCTTCTTTGCCTGCAAGCAAGCTGTCGATCTGGTTGATCGTGTCGTCGGTCAGCTTCTGGACCTTTTCGGACTGGACGCGCTGGTCGTCCTGGCTGATGTCGCCGTCCTTCTCTGCCTTCTTCAACGCTTCCATGCCGTCGCGGCGCACGTGGCGCGTCGCCACCTTGGCGTTCTCGGCATAGGTGTGGGCGATCTTGACCAGTTCCTTGCGGCGCTGCTCGTTGAGCTCCGGCAGCGGAATGCGCAGGTTGGTGCCGTCAACGATCGGATTGAAGCCGAGATTCGATTCGCGGATGGCGCGATCGACCGCCCCGACCATCGACTTGTCCCACACCGAGACCGAGATCATGCGCGGCTCCGGCACCGACACGGTCGCCACCTGGTTGAGCGGCATGGCCGAACCATAGGCCTGCACCTGGATCGGATCGAGAAGGTTGCTCGAGGCCCGGCCCGTGCGCAGCGAAGCAAGATCATGCTTGAACGCGTTGATGGCGCCTTCCATGCGGCGCTGAAGGTCGTTGTAATCGGTGCTCATAGCAGTCTCCTTGGTCCCGGTTCCGGGGCCATCGTTCCAATTGTCAGGCGTCCGCAACAACCGTGCAGCGACCGCCACCCTTCAATATTTCGCCGAAACCGCCTTTTTCATGGATCGAATAGACGATTATCGGAATGTTGTTTTCGCGCGCAAGGGCAATTGCCGCCGTATCCATGATCGACAGCCCCTGGGCGATGACTTCCTTATGCGTGATGCGCTCGAAACGCGTCGCGGCCGGGTCCTTCTTGGGATCTGCCGAATAGACACCGTCGACCTGGGTGCCCTTGAACAGCGCATCGGCGCCGATCTCGGCTGCGCGCAACGCTGCTGCCGAATCGGTGGTGAAGAACGGATTGCCCGTGCCGCCAGCGAAGATCACGACCTTGCCGGCATCCATGTAGGCCGTTGCCTGGCGCTGCGAGAAGCTTTCGCAGAGTTCCGGCATGGCGATCGCCGACAGCACGACGGCATCGACGCCAAGCTTGTGGAGCGATGTCCGCAGGGCCAGCGAATTGATGATGGTGGCGAGCATGCCCATGTGGTCGCCCGTGACCCGGTCGCCGCCCTTGGAGGCGACCGCCACGCCGCGGAAGATGTTGCCGCCGCCGATGACCACGCCAACTTCGACGCCGAGCGCCCTCGCCTCGGCAATGTCGGAAGCGATGCGGTCGACCACCGATACATCGATGCCGAAATGCTGCTCGCCCATCAGGGCCTCGCCCGACGCCTTAAGCAGTACGCGCCGGTAGAGCGGCTTGTCGGTCATGAGTTCCTCGCGGCTGTTGAAGATCGGGAGTTCCGATACACGAAGGGCGCCGCGATGTCACGCGGCGCCCTTCGGCTATCCTCAGGAAGCGCTTGATGCAGCGCTACTTTTTAGCCCTTAACGGCTGCGGCAACTTCGGCTGCGAAGTCGCTTTCTTCCTTCTCGATGCCCTCGCCGAGCGCGAAACGGATGTAGCCGGTGATCTTGGCCGGCGCGCCGATCTGCTTCTCGGCGTCCTTGAGTGCCGCCTCGACCGTCAGGTCGGGGTTGAGCACGAAGGCCTGCTTCAGCAGAACGACTTCCTCGTAGAACTTGCGCATGCGGCCTTCGACCATCTTCTCGATGATGTTCTCCGGCTTGCCCGACTCGCGAGCCTGGTCGGCGAAGATCGCCTTTTCACGCTCGACATGGGTCGCATCGACCTCGTCGGGGGTCAGGGCCAGCGGATTGGTCGCGGCAACGTGCATGGCGACCTGGCGTGCAAAGGCACGGGCCGCATCATGGTTGCCGGTCGTCTCGATGGCGACCAGAACGCCGAGCTTGCCGAGATTGTCGACAACCGAGTTGTGCACGTAGGTGGCGACGACGCCTTCCGAGACCGAAAGCTTGGCCGAACGGCGGAAGCTCATGTTCTCGCCGATGGTGCCGACGGCATCCTTGATGGTGTCGGCGACCGACTTGTCCGAACCCGGATACTTGGCGGCGGCAACAGCCTCGGTATTGCCGTAAGCCAGCGCGACCTTGGCGACGTTGTTGACGATCTCCTGGAAGGCCGCGTTGCGGGCAACGAAGTCGGTCTCCGAGTTGACCTCGACGACGACAGCTTCGCGCACGCCGGCGTCGACGCCGATCAGGCCTTCGGCAGCCGTGCGGCCAGCCTTCTTGTCGGCCTTGGAGATGCCCTTCTTGCGCAGCCAGTCGACTGCGGCTTCCATGTCGCCGCCGGTCTCGTTGAGAGCCGCCTTGCAATCCATCATGCCCGCGCCCGTCAGTTCGCGGAGTTCTTTAACCTGTGCTGCCGAAATGCTCATTGTGGTGGCCTCTTTGCTTCAAAATGCGCGAGCGCACCACCGAGGGTTCGATGATGCGCCGAACGCCGGCGCGAGGTGCGCCCAATCCTGAAAAGGAAGGCAGGTTGCCCGGCCTTCGCGATTACGCCTGCGGCGTTTCGGTCGTCGGAGCCGCGTCGAGCGCAGGCTCAACCGGAACTTCGGCCGATGCGCCGATGTCGACGCCGAGCGAACCCTGCTGACGGGCGATGCCGTCGATCGCAGCCTTGGCGACCAGGTCGCAGTAGAGCTGGATGGCGCGGGCAGCGTCGTCATTGCCCGGGATCGGGAAGTCGATCTTGTCCGGGTCGCAGTTGGAGTCGATGATCGCGACGACCGGAATGCCAAGACGCTTGGCTTCCTGGATGGCGATCGCTTCCTTGTTGGTGTCGATGACGAACATCAGGTCCGGCGTCGAGCCCATGTCCTTGATGCCGCCGAGGGCCTTGTCCAGCTTCTCGCGCTCGCGCTCGAGGTTCAGGCGCTCCTTCTTGGTGAAGCCCTGGGCTTCGCCAGCCAGCAACTCGTCGAGCTTGCGCAGGCGCTGGATCGAATTCGAGATCGTCTTCCAGTTGGTCAGCATGCCGCCGAGCCAACGCGAGTTGACGTAGTACTGGGCCGAACGCTGTGCGGCATCGGCGACGATGTCCGAAGCCTGACGCTTGGTGCCGACGAAGAGGACGCGGCCGCCGCGCGAAACGGTGTCCGAGATCTGCTTCAGCGCCTGGTGCAGCAGCGGCACGGTCTGGCTGAGGTCGATGATGTGGATGTTATTGCGGGCGCCATAGATGTAGGGCGCCATCTTCGGGTTCCAGCGGTGGGTCTGGTGGCCGAAGTGAGAACCAGCTTCAAGAAGCTGGCGCATGCTGAAATCAGGCAGTGCCATCGTTTTTTCCTTATCCGGTTAGCCTCCACGGACCATGACGCTTTTCGCGAGATTGCTCGAAACGCCACCGGGGGGTCTCAGCCGGATTTCTCCCGGGCAGAAACCTGAGTCCGTGTGTGGAATGCGGCGGCATATAGACGTATTGCCTGGCGAGCGCAACCCCGAGAGGGGCCCGAAAGCTGCGCAAATCGAGGCTTTGCGCGCGACTGGAGGCTCAAGACGAGCTCCCGGGAACTGCGCCTCAAGCTTCACGCTCGGGAATCGATCCCGATCGTCGCGGGCTCTCGCAGGGTCCCGATCAACTGCCGGCGGCCCAGCGGGAGACGCCCTGCTCGTCCTGCCTCGTCTCTTGCTTCACCGGTTTCGGCTGTCGCCGTTTGAAGTCGCGCACCCGGACACGGCGGAACACGGCGACGATCTCTTCGCGGCTGCATTCGACAGCTCCCAGGCGCACCGCGCGATCCCGCTCGAAGCCGGTGATGTCGTAGTGCGGGGCCGACGTCTTGGGCGGACCCTGATAGGAGGACCGTTTCAGCCCGAGTTGGGCGGCAAAGCGATGCAGCTGGTCGGTGTCGTCGGCAAGCAGGTGGCACCAGCGATGGCCCACCCACTTCCAGATTGCCGCATCGACATAGACCGCCACGAATGCCTGCTTACGGCTTGCATTCGGCTTGCGGTGCCGGAAACAGCGACAGATTGACCAGCTTCCCGGTCATCGAGAAGTCGCCGTAGTCCATGACCAGATCGCGCGTCAGGCCATTCTCGTGCAGCTTGAAGCTGATGCGGTATTCCGGCACTTCTTCGCCGCCGCCCTTGCTTTCGTCGAAATAGGCAATGTCGACGGGCCAGTACTTGTCCTTGGCGAGGCCGGCGAGCGCCGGACGCTCCGGGTCGGCTTCCGGTGCCTCGCTCTTCTTGCCCACGATCACGGTGGTCGTCATCACCTTGTCGGCATCCTCGGAGCCGTCGAACAGGCTGGTCTCGTAGAAGGTCTCGCCCTTCTCGGCCTTCTCGATCAGTTCGACCAGATGCTGGGTCGGGAACTGGGTCTTGGCGAGGTCGACGGAGCCGGCCTCGGGCTTTTCCAGCGCCACCTTGAGACCGGTCGCCTCGATGGTCGCCGTACCCTTGACCTCTTTGTCGAGGTTCTGATCGACGAAGGATTTGGTCACGAAGGAGAAGGTCTTGCCCTCGCCATCCTCGAAGGTCGTCGTCTGCTGGTCCGTCAGCCGCGTGTTGTCGCTGGTCGCGATCTGGGTGACGAACCGGAACTTGACCGTATAGCCCTCGCAGGCGGAGCCATTGAACTCGTAGACCATGCGGCCGGAAAGGCCGGTGATTCCCGACCGGTCCGAGGCCTTGTCGAGCACCAGGTCATAGACCGCGCGATGGGGCGCGAGCACCGGAGCGGCAAAAGCCGGCGCCAGCGAAAGCGCCGAGGTGGACAGGCTGGCAAGAAAAACAAGGCGCGCTGCGCGCATACACTGGCTCCGATCGGCGCGGCCATGTCAGGCCGCCTTGAATGATGGTCCACCTTAAAAAAAGTCGTGGCGGAAGCGAGGCAAACATAGCACTTTCGGCGCGGCCTCACCTGCCACCAGAGACACAGAGATAAGGAAAGACAATGGGCGAAACAATCGAAAAGCGGCTGGGCGATCTCGGGGTCACCCTGCCCGCAGCCGCAGCGCCGGCCGCCAACTACGTGCCGTTCATGACCAGCGGCAATTTCGTCTTCACCGCCGGCCAGTTGCCGCTCAAGGACGGCAAGCTGCTGGCCTCCGGCCTGGTGGGCCGCGAGGTCGACACCGACGCCGCCAAGGAAGCGGCCAGGCAGTGCGCCGTCAACATCCTGGCCCAGGCCAAGGCAGCACTCGGCGATCTCGAAAAGATCCGCCGGCTGGTCAAGATCACGGTCTTCGTCGCCTCGTCGTCCGATTTCACCGACCAGCATCTAGTCGCCAACGGCGCTTCCGATTTCCTCGTCGCGGCCCTCGGCGAGCGCGGCAAGCATGCACGCTCGGCCGTCGGCGTCGCCTGCCTGCCGCTCAATGCCGCAGTCGAGATCGAAGCCATCATCGAGACCGAGTGAACCGACCTATGACCGATCTTTCATGGCTGACCGCCCGCCCGATCGCCCATCGCGGCCTGCACGACGTCAACAAGACCTGCTGGGAGAACACGCTTTCGGCGTTCGAACGCGCAGCCGCGCGCGGCTACGCCATCGAATGCGACGTGCATCTGAGCGCCGACGGCGATGTCGTCGTCTTCCACGACAATTCGCTGGACCGGCTGACGGGCACCAACGGCTACATCTGGCAGCGGACCGCGGGTGAACTGGCTGCGCTGCGCGTCGGCGGCACCGCCGACCATGTCCCTACCCTCGCCGAACTGCTTAGGCTCGTCGACGGCCGTGTCCCCCTGGTGATCGAACTCAAGGGCATCCCCGGGCACGATGCCGAACTCGTCGAACGGGTGGCGGCCGCCTTGCGCAACTACAAGGGCAAAGCTGCGATCATGTCCTTCGATCACTGGCTGATCCGCGACTTCTCCAGGCATGCGCCCGGCATCCCCAGCGGCCTGACCGCCTGGGGCGACCAGGATCATGAGTTGGAGGCGCATTTCTCGATGCTGGCGCATGGCATTTCGTTTGTCTCCTACAGTGTCACCCACCTGCCCAACCGCTTCGTCAGCTTCGTCCGCGAAAAACTCGCCATGCCCGTCATCACCTGGACGGTACGCGACGAGGAGGCGGTGAGGACCACCTTTGCGCGGGCCGACCAGATGACGTTCGAGGGATTTGAACCGGATGCAGCTTCGGTTGCCTGAGGCCCTTGCATCCCCAGCTTTCGAACGTAAGTAAAAGCGCATGAGCACTGCGAACGATGCCGGGGCGAAGAATGCGGATGGCGGTTACGCCGTCCGCGTCGTCTCAAGCATCGGCGAGTTCAGCCGCGACGAGTGGAACAGCCTTTCCGGCACTTCCAAGACGACATCAGGAAGTCGGTACAATCCCTTCGTTTCATACGATTTCCTGACGATCATTGAAGAGTCCGGCTGCGCCGTCACGAAGACCGGCTGGCAGGGACATCATCTCCGTCTCGAGAACGCAGACGGCACGTTTCTCGGAGCGCTGCCCTGTTACGCCAAGTCGCACAGCCAGGGCGAATACGTCTTCGACCACGGCTGGGCCGATGCCTTCGAGCGGGCCGGCGGCCGCTACTACCCCAAGCTCCAGGCCTCGGTGCCGTTTACACCGGCGACCGGCCCCCGCCTGCTGACCGTCAGCGGCGCCGGTGCGGAGCAAGCCAAGTCGGCCTTGGCAACGGCGCTGAGAAGCGTCGCCGACGGTGTCGGCGTGTCGTCGGCTCACGTCACCTTCGCCGAGGCGGATGAGGTCGACATCCTCGAAGCCACCGGCTTCCTGCGTCGCACCGACCAGCAGTTCCACTTCATCAATGAAGGCTTTGCGAGCTACGACGATTTCCTGGCCACCCTGGCGTCGCGCAAGCGCAAGGCACTGAAGAAGGAGCGGCGCGAGGCTCTCGCCGAAGGCATTTCGATCGAGCGACTGACCGGCCGCGACATCACCGAAGCGCATTGGGACGATTTCTACGCCTTCTACATGGACACAGGCGGCCGCAAGTGGGGGCGTCCCTACCTCAACCGCAAGTTCTTCTCGCTGGTCGGCGAGCGCATGGCCGACGACGTGCTGCTGGTCATGGCCAGGCGCGGTGGCCGCTACATCGCCGGCGCCATCAATTTCATCGGCTCGGACACGCTTTATGGCCGCAACTGGGGCTGCATAGAGGACCACCCCTTCCTGCATTTCGAGGTTTGTTACCACCAAGCCATCGACTTCGCCATCGAGCGCAAGCTGGCGGTCGTCGAAGCTGGCGCCCAGGGCCAGCACAAGCTGGCGCGCGGCTATCGCCCTGTCACGACCCAGTCGGCCCACTACATCGTCCACCCCGGGCTGCGGCGCGCCGTGGGCGACTATCTCGAGCGCGAACGGCGGGAAGTGGCCGAGATCGGCGACTATCTCGACGATCACGGCCCGTTCCGCCGCGGCTGAATTTCAGTGCGCGACCGATTTTGAGAACAGGTTGATGACGATGACGCCGGCCATGATCAGGCCGATGCCAAGCAGCGCCGGCAGGTCGAGCGACTGGCGGAACCACACCCAGGCGATCGCGGTGATAAAGACGATCCCGGCCCCCGACCACATGGCGTAGACGATCCCGACGGGCATCACCTTCAGGACCAGTGACAGGAAGTAGAACGCAGCGGCATACCCCGCGACCGTGACGAGCGACGGCAGCAGCCTGGTGAACCCGTTTGTTTCCTTGAGCGCCGAGGTGGCGACGACCTCGAACGCCACCGCGATGATCAGATAGATATAGGTCAACTCTGCTCCTCTCGGCCTCTCGCGTCTTGACGTTGGCGACACCAGCGCCGAAACATCCACCACGAAACCGCATCAAACGGGATAGGCCATGCCGAGCGTCGAATACGATCCAAACAACATCTTTGCCAAGATCCTGCGCGGCGAAATCCCCTCGCACCGGGTCTACGAGGACGACGACGTCATCGCCTTCATGGACGTAATGCCGCAAGGCACCGGCCACACGCTGGTGGTGCCGAAAACGCCGTCGCGCAACCTGCTCGACGCCGATCCGGCAACGCTCGCCAAGCTCATGGCCGTCGTCCAGAAGGTCGCACGGGCTGTCATGACGGCATTCGCCGCCGATGGCGTGATCGTCACCCAGTTCAACGAGGAGCCAGCCGGCCAGACCGTCTTCCACCTGCACGTCCACATCGTACCGCGCTTCGAAGGCGTGGCGCTCAAGCCGCACAGCGGCGTGATGGAAAAGCCGGAGGTGCTGGCGGCAAATGCAGAGAAGGTCAGGGCCGCGCTGGGCACAGGCTGAGGCAGTCTACGCCAGCGCATCGACAGTTGCGGCGCGCTTGACGCACCGCATGGCCGCATCGCCGGTGAGATAGCCTGCAAGCTTCCAAAGCAGGATGACGCCGATCGCAGAAACGTAAGCGTCGATGGCATAGTGCCATCCCAGGTGGATCGATCCGACGAAGATGGTCAATCCAAACACCGCGGCCGCCACGGCCAGCCAGCGATTGACGTGGCGCGCCGCCAGAAACAGCAGCACACACATGGCGTTGTGGATGGACGGCATCGCCGAAATGCCTGAAATGACCGTTGCGGCATCGTTGACATAGGCGCCCCAGAGCACCTCCCGCACCTGCATGGTGGTCAAGCTCCAGGCACTGTCGACGTGCTCCAGATTCAGCACCAGATCGGTGAAGGGCGACGGACCGCCATAGACCCTGTCATAGTAGATCGGGCCGACGGAAGACATCGCGGTCGCGCCGACGATGCCGAGGATGCCCCAGACAAAAACGTAGCTCAGCAGGAACTGATGGCGGATTCCAAAGCGGTCGGGCATGCCGATGACAATTGCTGTGGGAATGTAAATCGCGAAAAACCAGAGATAATAAATCTTGTCCAAAATAAACGTTGCCACGCCATATTTGAAAACGTAGCCAGAGACCTGCCATGGATCAATTCCGAAGTGGATTGAGCGATCTACATACGCCAAGACAATATCTAGGTAATAAGGATTAAGCTCCGGGATGTTGGATTTGAAATGACTAAATGAATTCATTACCATACCTAGCGACAGGGCAGCAGGAACGGCAACGATTACGTTTCTCCACGTGAGAACATCCGACCAAATAAAACCAAAACTTACCGACAACGATCCTGTCCGGACGGTCTTTAGCAAAAGGTAGAAGGATATGGCGATGGCCCACGATGCAATGAAAGGGCGCAAGCTTTGCAGCCAAGTCGCAGAGATCATTGCCACGGCGTCCGGCAAAAGCACAAGTCGTGCTGCGACGACCAGCGCCGATGCCACCAACAGCACACCTTGGACCCGAGCATTTAGCTTGAGAGCCGCAAACAGCTGACCAAGTAAATTCGTGGCATTGCGGATCGGTCGAAAACCGAGAGCGCCAGTTTCAACCATTGCATCTTGTGCGCGACACTGGTTCATCGTTCGAAAACCGCCGGAGAAGAGCTGCTAAGCCGACTTCTATCCTGAATCCTACCCGCAGCGAGCCACACCATCCCCGCCACGACAATCCCCCCGACGATGTCAGCCAAGTGATGGCCACCGTCCACCGGAGTGGAAAGGATCACTGCGATATTGAGCACGAGCACGGGCCAGAACCAAAGGCGCACGCCGACAAATGCCAGAATGATGAGCACCGAAAGCGTGGCATGGTAGGATGGGAAGGCAATGAGACCGCGCGGTTCGTCAAGCGAGATGAAGCGCCCCAGGCCATTGCGGAGATCGAAAAACGCCTGCTTGTACTCAAGGTCGACGATCGGATTGTTCATCATCGTGAATTCGACCGGAGGACGAATGGTGCCGAGCGCCCCGGCCGCCGGCAAGATCGCCGAAATCACGATGCAGGTCAGCGCGCCCAGCATCACGGCAAGGACAAAACGCTGAACGCGCACGATCTTGCCGATCAAGCCGAGGGCCACTACGGTAAGCGCGACCTGGGTCAGCGTCGTTATGTAGACGATCGATGACAGATTTCCGAGCCACGGCCGCTCGTTGACGAAGCCGACATAAGACAACCAGTCAAATCCCATGGCCGCATCGAAGGCCATCAATTGATCGTCGGTCGTCGGCAGGTTGGTGGACGTCATCAAGGTGCTGAACACGGCTGCCGAGGTCGAAAATACCAACAAGACAGCGGTTTCCGTGCAAAGCACCTCGAACCGCTTCATCGGCCGCTTGACCCGATAGAACCAGGCGACCGAGACAAGCACGACCGTCACAACGGCGGCCTTGGCCGCGCTAGCCATGTCGAACTGGAAATCGGTTCCGGCAATCCACGCAACATCAGTGAGCAAGACCGCGATGATAATCGCGATCTTCATTACAAGTTGCCTGTCGAGCCTCGCAGCCCGCAAGGGCACATGCGTCGACGTCGCTTGAAAATCAGTCATGCCCCTCACCCTAACCCGCGGCAGGCCGGCAGGTTAGGAAACAGCGGTTAAGTTGACGTGAATCCACAACCTGCGACAGCGGATCGACGCCAAATCGCGCTGAAGTCGCACCCGCGATTTCAGCGCCAAATCCACAGCCCCGCCAGCAGGATCACCTCCGCCGCGACGATGCCCACCAGCACCTTACGGCCGAGGCAGAGATAGGCAAGAAAACCGCCGGCGGCTGCGCCGAGGCGCAGGGCGAGCGACATGTCGGCCAAGGCGCCGCTCGGGAAGACGATCAGATTGCCGATGACGGCGGCGACCAGCGCCGTGGCCAGAGCCCGCACAAGCACCAGAAGATCGGAATCGTCGGAGATGCGGTCGCCGAGATAGACGCCGAGGAAGCGCCAGGCGTCGGTGGCAAGCCAGCCGCCGACGAGGATGAACAGGAACGGCCACCACCAGGTGTCGAGCGCATCGAAGGTCATCGCTTGGCTCTCCGCCGCGAGAGCAGATGAAAGGCGAAGGCGATGCTGCCACCGATCAGCCCGGCACCGAGCAGGTCGAAGCCGGGAACAACGAGATGCAGCAACGGCCCGAGGACGAGGCCGATGGCCATCGCCACATGCCCTGCCCGCTCGCGCGCCGATCCCCACAACGAGGTCAGGAAATACATCGGCGTGAGCAGGAAAAGGGCTGCCGACACCACCGGCGGCAAGCTGTCGGCCAGGACATAGACAACGCCCACGACAACCATGTTGACGAGCACCAGCGTCGAGCCGAGCCCGGCATAATAGCTGGTGCGGACGTCGCGCGGGATGCCACGCAGCCGCTCCATGGCCAGCACCCATGAGGTGACAGCCACAAAATGCGACAGGAAATAGAGCACCCAGCGCGGTGTTCTCGGCCCGCGCATTTCGGGCACCAGGGCCACCACCATTGGCGCCAGCCGGATGGACGACAACGCCACGGCGAAGGCGGCGGCTGGCAGCGATGTCCCCGACAGGATGGCGCCGACGAGCACCACCTTGGCCGGCAAGGCCCAGACCATGCCAACCATGAATACCGTCTGCACCAGCGTCAGCCCCGCTTCCTTGGCTAGACCGGCAAAGCCAATGAAGGCGCTGGCCAGGATGAGGCCGGGAACCGAGAATGCGGCCCGGACGCCACGCAGGTACCAGAGGCGGCGTATCGAAAAATCCGGAATGGGAGAAGCGTCGTCAGCGGGCATTGCCGACGCGCATAGCATGGCTTTCCCGCCAAGTCAGCGGCCCAGGGCGGCCAGATGCATCACGGCTGCGCTCACAGGCGCATCAAATCCGGCGGGCGAAGAGGTTTCCTTAACCATTTGGCCACGGCGAATGTGTAGCTAGACGTAGTGAGGGCGGGAGGAACGGCCGGACCATGACAGGTGCACTTCTGCTCATTCTGCAGGCGGTCATTTATTTCGTCACCATGGCTGCTGTGTTCCGTGCGCGCCACCAGTTCGGCATCGGCATCTTCGTCTGCGTCCTGGGCGTGATGCACTTCCTCGAGACCTATCTCGCGGCTGTCTTCTTCGTGCAATTGCCATTCGGGCTGATTTCGCCCGGCTCGACCGTGATGTTCTCCGGCAAGTTGATGATGTTCCTGCTGCTCTACATCAAGGAGGACGCGGAAACCGTTCGGCAACCCATCTACGGGCTGCTCGTCGGCAACTGCCTGATGGTGGTCCTGGCGCTGATCCTGCGCCTCTATGGCGGCGTCGCCGAACTGCCGGGCTATCGGCCGGACCTCACCTTCCTCGACGACATGGGTATCCTGATGATCTGGGGCACGGCATTGCTGTTCCTCGACAGCATCGCCCTCATCCTGATCTACGAAAAGCTCGGGCAGCGCATCGCCAATACGCTGTTCAGGCGCATCTTCCTCAGCGCCGCGATCGTACTGACCATCGACCAGTTGATGTTCTTCATCGGGCTTCACCTGGTCTCCGGCGTGCCGGTCAGCGCGCTGTATGGAGGTTGGATCGCCAAGATGGCAGTGGCAGCGCTCTACAGCGCACTGCTCGTGGGCTACCTCCGCTACATCGAGACCAAGCCAACCCTGGCCGGACCCGAACCCCTGCTCCAGGTCTTCGACCGCCTGACCTTCCGCCACCGCTACGAGGACCTGCTGCAGAAGACCGGCAAGGACATGCTGACCGGCACGAGCGATCGCGGCCAGTTCGAGGCCCTCGCCCAGTCGCTGATCGACCGGGCCTTGGCCGAGGGCAAACCCGTCAGCCTGTTGATGATCGACATCGATCATTTCAAGAACATCAACGACCAGCACGGCCATGTGACCGGCGACAACGTCCTGAAGGATGTCGCGCGCTCGCTCGGAGGCTCGCTGCGCAGCGGCGACCGCCTGTTCCGCTACGGCGGTGAGGAATTCGTAGCCATCTGCCATGACCTGGACAGAGCCGATGCGGCAACGCTGGCCGAGCGGCTGCGCGCCAATGTCGAGGCCACCACCTTTGTCGAAGCCGGCGTGCGCGCCACCGTCAGCATCGGCGTGACCACCGCGGATGGCGGTCCGGTGTCGACGGAGCGAATGATCAGGGATGCCGACGCGCGTCTCTACAGCGCCAAGAGACAGGGGCGAAACCGCGTCGAGAGCGCGCCTGCCGGCTGATAAAAAGAAGCCCCGTCTCCGGGGCTTCTTCGTTTGCAATCAACCCTTTCGGGGCAATTGTGGAACCAGGCTGCGCTTGCCGCCATCCTTGCCCTTGGGGTCGGACTTCGGCTTCTGCGCCACAGCCTTCTTGGCGACCGGCTTCTTGGCCGCCGCCTTCTTGAGCTTCGGACGGTCGGCCGGCTCTTCCTTCTTCGGCTTGACCGGCAGTTCGTCGGCCAGGGTCTCGAGCTTCAGGCCGGTCTCGCCGGTTTCCTTCTTCTCGACGGTGACACGCACCGTGCCGCCCTTCCTGAGTTTGCCGAACAGCACCTCGTCGGCCAGCGGCTTCTTGATGTGCTCCTGGATGACGCGGCCGAGCGGACGCGCACCCATGCGCTCGTCGTAGCCCTTCTCGGCCAGCCAGGCGATCGCCTCTTCCGACAGATCGAAGGTGACGCCACGCTCGGAGAGCTGCGTCTCCAGCTGCATGACGAACTTCTGCACGACCTGATGCACCACCGGCACTGGCAGCGAGCCGAACGGAATGATGGCATCGAGACGGTTGCGGAACTCCGGCGAGAACAGCCGGTTGATCGCTTCCATGTCGTCGCCCTCGCGCTTGGACGAGCCGAAGCCGATAGCGGCCCGGGCCATATCGGAGGCGCCCGCATTCGTGGTCATGATCAGGATCACATTGCGGAAGTCGATCTGCTTGCCGTTGTGGTCGGTCAGCTTGCCGTGGTCCATGACCTGCAACAGGATGTTGAACAGATCCGGATGGGCCTTCTCGACCTCGTCGAGCAACAGCACGCAGTGCGGATGCTGGTCGACGCCGTCGGTCAGCAGACCACCCTGGTCGAAGCCGACATAGCCGGGAGGCGCGCCAATCAGGCGGCTGACCGTGTGGCGTTCCATGTACTCCGACATGTCGAAGCGGATCAGTTCGACGCCGAGCGACAAAGCGAGCTGCTTTGCCACTTCGGTCTTGCCGACGCCGGTCGGGCCGGAGAACAGGTACGAGCCGATCGGCTTTTCCGGTTCGCGCAGGCCGGCACGGGCCAGCTTGATCGCCGAGGACAAGGCGGTGATCGCGGTGTCCTGACCATAGACCACGCGCTTGAGCTCGACCTCGAGGCCGGCCAGCACCTTCTCGTCGTCGGCCGAAACCGTCTTCGGCGGGATGCGGGCCATGGTGGCGATCGTCGCCTCGATCTCCTTGATGCCGATGGTCTTCTTGCGCTTGCCTTCCGGCAGGAGCATCTGCGACGCACCGGTCTCGTCGATCACGTCGATCGCCTTGTCGGGCAGCTTGCGGTCGTTGATGTAGCGCGCCGAAAGCTCCACCGCGGCCTTGATCGCCTCGTTGGTGAACTTCACCTTGTGGAAGTCCTCATAATAGGGCTTGAGGCCCTTCATGATCTCGATGGCGTCGTCGACAGTCGGCTCGTTGACGTCGATCTTCTGGAAGCGGCGGACGAGCGCCCTGTCCTTTTCGAAGAACTGGCGGAACTCCTTGTAGGTGGTCGAACCGATGCAGCGGATGGCACCCGACGACAGCGCCGGCTTGAGCAGGTTGGACGCATCCATCGCGCCGCCCGACGTCGCACCCGCACCGATGACGGTGTGTATCTCGTCGATGAACAGGACCGCGCCCGGATACTCCTCAAGCTCCTTGACGACCTGCTTCAGGCGCTCCTCGAAGTCGCCGCGATATCGCGTGCCGGCGAGCAGCGTGCCCATGTCGAGCGCAAAGATGGTGGCATCCTCGAGCACCTCAGGCACGTCACCTTCGACGATGCGCTTGGCAAGGCCCTCGGCGATGGCCGTCTTGCCCACGCCGGGATCGCCGACATAGAGCGGGTTGTTCTTCGAGCGGCGGCACAGCACCTGGATGGTGCGGTTGATTTCGGACTCGCGGCCGATCAGCGGGTCGATCTTGCCGGCGCGTGCCTTGGTGTTGAGATTGACGCAATAGGCCGTCAGGGCGTCCTGCTGCTTCTTGCCCTTGCCGGTCTCCTCGCCTGCCTCGCCGTTCGAGCCGTGCTGCTCCTCGTCCGCACCGCGCGGCGCACGGGTCTCGGTGGCGCCGGGCCGCTTGGCGATACCGTGCGAGATGTAGTTGACCGCGTCGTAACGGGTCATCTGCTGTTCCTGCAGGAAATAGGCGGCGTGGCTTTCGCGCTCGGCGAAGATGGCGACGAGCACGTTGGCGCCCGACACTTCCTCGCGGCCGGACGACTGCACATGGATCACCGCGCGCTGGATGACGCGCTGGAAACCGGCGGTCGGCTTGGAATCCTCGTCGTAACCGGTGACGAGATTGTCCAGTTCGGTATCGATATAGGTCAGTACGGTCTGCTTGAGCTCGTCGAGGTCGACGTTGCAGGCGCGCATGACGGCGGCCGCTTCGGTGTCGTCGATGAGGGCGAGCAGCAGATGCTCGAGCGTTGCATATTCGTGATGACGCTCATTGGCGAGCGTCAGCGCCTGGTGCAGCGCCTTTTCGAGGCCTTGGGAGAAAGCCGGCATTCAATACCTCACTTCTTCTCCATCACGCATTGCAGCGGATGCTGATTCTGTCTGGCGAAATCCATGACCTGGGACACTTTGGTCTCGGCCACTTCGAAAGTGTAGATCCCGCATTCGCCGACGCCATGGTTATGGACATGCAACATGATGCGGGTAGCGGCCTCCCTGTCCTTCTGGAAGAAGCGTTCGAGCACATGCACGACGAATTCCATCGGGGTATAGTCGTCGTTGAGGATAAGCACGCGATAGAGGCTCGGCCGTTTGGTCTTGGTCTTCGTACGGGTGATGACCGCCGTGCCTCGGCCTGGACCGTTGCCGCCCTCGTCACCGTTCTGCATCCGCGCCACGTCGAGCCGTGTGGCCTCCAAGCCGGTCGTCAATCTGGTTCTGCCCTTCATCAATTCCGACACACCTCGTCATGTAGGTGTCATCGGAAGGATTTTAAGCCCTTCTGACGTGCTGACAATATGGCGACCACGGCTAGCGGGCCCGATTTGCCAGAAACGTGAATTAGCGACGCAAAAGAAAAACAAAAAACCCGGCTGCGCGGACGCAACCGGGTCAATTCTGGCGGATCTTTCGACCAGCCTACCTGAAATCAGGTGTCAGCCTGTCACTTCGCCTTGGCGACGAGCGACTCAAACGGCTTGTAGGCGTCCTTGGCCAGTTCGGCATAAAGCTCGCCGAGCTTGGTCGCTTCTGCCACGAAGCCTTCATAGGCCTGCTTGGCATAGTCGGTCTGGATCTCGACGGCCTTCTCGAGCGACTTCACGCCGAGCAGCTTCTCAACGGTGGCTGCACCAGCTTCGAAGCTCTTCTTGGTATAGTCGGTCGTCTCGGTGGCGATCGCCTGCGCGCCCTTGGAGAGCGATGCGAAGCTCTTCAGGCCGGTGTCGACGAATTCCTTGCCGTATTTGCTGAAATCTTCATAGGTCTGGGTCATCGCTGCATCCTTTCGGGTTGGGAGCGCTGCGCTATGTGATTGTGCGATGCAGCCTAGATATTGTGCAACGCACAAAATGTCAACTGACCCAGCGTCATGTGCAGAGCGCGCCGCACAAACCCGATTCCCTAAAACTAGACTAAAGCCCGAGCAAAAGTGTGAACGAGCCGGTTACCATAAACGGATTGGTAACGCTGTAGCCCTACGTTGCATCGATACGGGGCAGGAACCTTTGCCGCCCCATGCAACAATAATTCAAGGGTGTAACAGTGCGTCAAGCGTTGCCGGGCAAAGTTCTGAAGTCGGCCATCTCCATCAAATCATTCATGGTTTTCACCCTCGCAGCAGCCATTGGCCTGTCGTCGGTGGCGCCCTCTTCCGCCGCGAAAGACAGCCGCTCCGCGGCCATCGTCATCGATGCCAACACTGGCGAGACGCTCTACTCGTCGAACGCGGATTCCCGTCGCTATCCGGCATCGCTGACCAAGATGATGACGCTTTACCTGACCTTCGAGGCCCTTTCGAAGGGCCGGATCAAGAAGGACAGCAGGGTCGTCTTCTCGAAGAACGCAGCTGCCGAACCGCCGACCAAGATCGGCGTCAAGGCTGGCGGTTCCATCAGCGTCGAAGCCGCCATCCTGTCGCTGATCACCCGCTCGGCCAATGACGCCTCGACGGCTCTTGGCGAGATGATCGGCGGCTCCGAGGAGAATTTTGCTCGGATGATGACCGCCAAGGCGCGCAGCCTCGGCATGAAGGGCACCGTTTTCCGCAACGCCAACGGCCTGCCGAACACCGCGCAGTTCACCACCGCGCGCGACATGGCCAAGCTCGGCATCGCGCTGCGCGAGCACTATCCGCAGTACTACGGCTACTTCTCGACCCGCAGCTTCGCTTTCGGCCGCCAGCGCATCGCCAATCACAATCGGCTTCTCGGCCGGGTGAAGGGCGTCGACGGCATCAAGACCGGCTACACCCGCGCGTCGGGCTTCAATCTCGTTTCCTCGGTCCAGGACGGCAATCGCAGCCTGGTCGCCGTGGTTCTTGGCGGCACCAGCGGCGCCAGCCGCGACAACAAGATGGCCGGCCTGATCAAGACCTACCTGCCGCAGGCCTCCAGGCGCGGCGGTGGCGACCTGATCGCCAAGACCGACACGCCGATGCCCGAAGTGACACTGGCCAAGGTTGCCCTTCCCAAGCGCGACATCCCGACACCAGATACCCGCCCTGTCGCCGAGACTGTCGAGGTGGCGGAAGCCATCTCCGACGACGAAGTGGCCATCGAGGAAGAAGTCGTCGTTGCAGCCGCGGTGCCGGCCACCAAGCCGACCATCGGGCTTGCCAGCAAGCCCAAGATCGCCATGGCCTCGGCCGAGCGTTTCGGCGGCAACATACCCTTCCAGATCCGCAAGCCGAAGGATCGCGCTCCAACCGCGGAAGCCATCGAACAGGCCTATGCCGAGCCGGCTCCCGCCGTGGCTGCTCTCGACCAGATGAAGACCGCCTCGGTCCCCTCGGGTTGGGCCATCCAGGTCGCGTCCTCGCCGAGTGACGGCGAAGCCCGCGCGATCCTCGACAAGACCGCCAAGCGTGTGCCGCAGGTTCTTGCCGACGCGTCCGCCTACACCGTGCCCTTCGAGAAGGGCGGCGTGACCTATTTCCGTGCCCGTTTTGCCGGGTTCGAATCCAAGGATTCAGCCTGGAACGCCTGCAACGCCCTGAAGAAGAAGAAGATCGCCTGCTACGCGGTCGCGCAGTAGGCGCCCTGCCAACCTCCTGGAAAAGTAGTGTGTCGAAGGAGAGTTAGTGATGATCGGAGAGAAGGACGTCCTTGGCTTCGTTGATCCTCGCCGCGAGGAAAGACGAGCCACCCAGGTCGGGATGCAGGCGCTGAATCAGTCGTCGATGCGCCTTGCGGACATCCGCCGCGGCGGCCCCCGCTTCAAGACCAAGGACCTTGTAGGCCTCCTCCTTAGTCATGGCGCCAGAACCTGGCGGAACACGCAGCCCGTCGTCACCGTCAGGCTTCGGGTCTTCGCGCCAGGCGGGAAACCTGCCGTCAAGGTAGGTCTCAAGTAGCTGGAGGCTTTCCGGGTCGCCGGAAAGCTCCCTGCACAGCGCCTTGAGTTCGACCAACCCCAGCGAGGCCAGCGATTTGCCTTCCTCGCGCCCGGCCAGCACCACGCCCTGCAAGCCGCCGCTGTCGTGATCCAGCTCCATTTCGAGAGCTGCCGTACGCACCGTCGAGCGTTTCCCCGGCGTCTTGCCGGCTGAACGCCCCCTGCCGCCAGCCGCATACCAGGCCAGCGCCGCCGAGATCAGGCCACCACCGATGGCCGCCCGTCCGAGCAACAGCAAGACCACGCCGACGAGCCCCAGCACGACCGGCCCGGCCAGCTTCAGCGCCCGTGCGAGCTGACCCGCGTCGGCGCGCAGGAAGGCGGTGGCCACAAGGCCGGAAAAGACCAGGACAGCCGCGATGACGGCAAAAACTGTCATGGCGCCTTGCCGCTCTTCAAATGCTCGATCATCAGCATATCCTCGGGACGCCCCCTCGCCTGCAGCGCCTTGATTCCACCGGTCGCAAAGACAGCGACTGCCGACAGCAGCTTCGACAAGGTCGCCGCCGCCTTGCTGTCGAAGCGGAACCAGGCCCCCTTGGACAGCCGGGCGATCTCCTTGAAGGCCCGTTCAGCCTCGGCGTCATGCCCCTCCTGGAAGACGAAAGCCGGCAAGCCGTGCAGGCCCAGCCGACCGGCCTTCTCGGCCAGCTCGTCGATGTTCTCTTCCATCGCATCGCCGATATAGACCAGCGCATCGACCTTGGCGGTGGAGGTTTCCTTGAGCGCATGGGCCAGCACCTTGCCGACCTGCGTCTGGCCGCTGCGGCACTGGATCGAGGTCATCAGGCTCTTCAGCGAGCCCGTCTCGGCGACGAATTTCGATGCCCGGCATTCGCCAAGCCCGCGGAAATAGACCAGTTGCACGTTGAGCCTGCCGGTCTTGCCGACGGCATCGAACATCTGGCCCTGGAGTTCGCAGGCGAGATCCCAGGTCGGCTGCCGACTCATCGTCGCATCGAGCGCGAGGATGAGCCGCCCGCCCGCCTTGCCCGGCGCGAGCGCGCGCGCCTGGCGAACAAACGCATCGATGGCTGCTGCGTCCGAACGGCGCTCTGCCGGCGGACGATTTGCGGACGTAACCGGGGGCCTGTTTTCGTCGCTCATCAGCAAAGAAGATGTGGCGGCGCGCGTTTGCTTGCAAGCCCGTCTTTGCGAGATGGCCCGAGCCGGCTAAAGCAGGCCGAGTTCCGCGAGCTCAAGCCGTAGCTTGGGTGGCATCTCGGCGAGTGCGGCATTGCCCTGGCCAAGATCCACCGGCGCCTCGGCGATCTTGAGGTAGCGCCAGCCCTGGAACGCGCGGCGCGGCTGCCAGTCGGTGCGCACGACGGTCGGCTCCAGGATGAGGTGGCAACGGCCGATGCCCTCGGCATCGGTGAAGGGACGGATTTCGAGCAGGCGCTGGCGGCACTGCACATTGCCCTTGATGACCCAATACAGCGACCCGCCATCGGTCAACTCGGCAGCGCGCGTCGGCACCATGCGCGTGGTGTGGAACTGCTCCACCGGCTCGCCGGCGCGGCGGCGCTCGTCGAGGCGGAAGGCGATCCATTCCTCGAGATCCTCGACGCTGTCGCAACCGACGCAGAGCTTGATCAGGTTCAGTGACATGGCCCGAAACTAGTGCCTCGTGCCGGCGCATTCAACGCCGGCAGGAGTTTTGCACAGGCTCAGCACTCGACGACGTTGACCGCGAGGCCGCCCAGGCTGGTTTCCTTGTACTTCTCGCTCATGTCCATGCCTGTCTGGCGCATCGTCTCGATGGCGGCATCGAGCGGCACGAAGTGCTTGCCGTCGCCCTTGATCGCCAGCGACGCCGCGGTGACCGCCTTGACCGCGCCAAGCGCATTGCGTTCGATGCACGGCACCTGGACGAGGCCGCCGACCGGGTCGCAGGTCATGCCGAGATGGTGCTCGAGCGCGATCTCGGCCGCGTTCTCCACCTGCTCGGGTGTCCCGCCCATGACCGCGCACAGCCCGGCAGCCGCCATGGCAGAGGCCGAGCCGACCTCGCCCTGGCAGCCGACCTCGGCGCCTGAGATCGAAGCATTGGTCTTGATGATGCCGCCGACGGCAGCCGCCGTCAGCAGGAAGTCGCGGATGCTGTCCTTGTCGGCCTCGACATGGAAATGCAGCCAGTAGCGCAGCACGGCGGGAAGCGTGCCCGCGGCACCGTTGGTAGGTGCCGTGACGACGCGGCCGCCCGCGGCGTTCTCCTCGTTGACGGCCATGGCATAGATCGACAGCCAGTCGTTGGCGAGCAGCGGGTTCGGCCGGTTCTGGCTCCACTGCTCCTGCAGCTTGTCGTGGAGCTGGCGAGCGCGGCGGCGGACCTTCAGCCCGCCCGGCATGATGCCGTCCTGCGACAGGCCACGGTCGATGCAGCGGCTCATCGCGTCCCAGACCGCATCCAGGCCGGCGTCGAGGTCGGCGCGCGGCATCTGGGTCTCTTCGTTGGCACGCTTCATCTCGGCGATTGAAAGCCCGCTGCGCGACGCCATGGCCAGCATGTCGACGGCATTGGCGAATGGATAAGGCACGCGCTTGCCCGCTGCGGGTGTCGCGCTCTTGGCCTTCATGCGCTGCAGTTCCTCCTCGGAGACGACGAAGCCGCCGCCGATCGAGTAATAGATGCGCTTGAGCAGCAGCCGATCGCCGCCGTCATAGGCATAGAAGGCCATGCCGTTGGCGTGGCCGAGCAGCGGCGTCTTCTTGTCGAGCACGAGGTCGACGGCCGGATCGAAGCGATAGGATGGATGTCCGGGCGGCGAGACGTGCTTGTCTCGACCGATCTGCTCGACGATGGCGTCGGAGGTATCAGGATCGACTGTGACGGGCGTAAGGCCGGTCAGGCCGAGAACGACGGCACGGTCGCTGCCGTGGCCGACGCCTGTATAGGCCAGCGAGCCATGCAGGCTGGCACCGACGCGGTCGACCTTGGCACCCGCCGGGCGCGGCCAGTCGCCGCCCAAGATCTCGTCGAGGAAGCGCGCGGCGGCCGTCATCGGCCCCATCGTGTGGGAACTCGACGGACCAATGCCGATCTTGAACAGGTCGAATACCGAAAGAAACAAATCTCACTCCCTGCGACGGCGGCTTCAGTCGCATATGTATACGATCATTCCGTCGTTTTCACGTCTGTCGCTAAGCGCGATCCGACGCTGTTTGCTCAGCGCGCGACATTTGGAAAAATGCCGAGCTTGCGCAAGGCCATAAACGCAAAAAGCGCGGCCATGCCGCGCTTTTTGTATCCAATCCTGAGGGTAAGGGATCAGCCGCCTGCCACGACTGCCGCCTTTTCGGCGCCACCGCTGACAAGCCAGGCAAGAAGGAGAAAAACCGCAAAGCCAACCACTGCCTTGGCCGTGAGGCCCCAGCAGGATTTCTGAACGCCGTCATCCATGATGTATCGCAAGACCCTTTTCGTTCGGCGAGCAGGCGGTACATCCGCCATTCCAGCTCTTTCCGAGTGGGACTGCTGGATACGACTTTGCCGGCGCGTTCGCAACTGCAAAAAATGGCCAAAGCGTGGCGAAATGCGCATACCAGCCATGCAGCCATCAATCCAATTTTAATCAAATCAGTAACTTATGCCAAATCAGCCATTCACGGATTTTAAACTCCTGTGGCGGCACCACGGCGAACAGGCGCCCTCGAATTCCTGCCTATCGCCATGCTAGCTTGAAGCCGATGATCGGCGATTCCTTCTCCATGACCGGCCCCCTGAGCGGCCTCGACATTGCGGCGCTGGCGTTCTTCCTCGCCGGCTGGATTTTCCATGCACTTGGCGCCGAGGGGCATATCGTCAGGCGCCTGTCGCTGACCCGCGCCATGAATGCCCAGCGAGCCGCCTGGATGGCAACGATGGCCCGGCGCGAGGTCAGGATCGTCGACACGTCGATCATGAACGGCCTGCAGCAAGGCACCGCCTTCTTTGCCTCGAGTTCGCTGATCGCCGTCGGCGGCTGCTTCGCCCTACTTGGCGCCTCCGACCGCGTGCTGGCCATACTGAGCGACGTGCCCCTGGCGGGCGCCACCGCGCGTCCCCTGTTCGAGATCAAGGTCATCGGCCTGATCATCATCCTGGCCTATTCGTTCTTCAAGTTCGGCTGGGCCTACAGGCTGTTCAACTACTGCTCGATCCTGATCGGCGCGGTGCCCCAGCTCGGCTCGCGCAGCGAACCGGACGCCGAGATCGAAACCGCGGTGTTGCGGGCGACGCGCATGAACCAGCTCGCCGGCAAGCATTTCAACGCCGGCCTGCGCGGTGTGTTCTTCTCGATCGGCTATCTCGGCTGGTTCATCGACCCGCGCGTGTTTTTCCTCACCACGGTCATTCTGCTCGGCGTGCTGATCCGACGCCAGTTCTTCTCCGAGGCGCGCAAGGCGGTCCTGGTTCAGGACTCCGGGCCTGGCAACGGGCTGTCGATCCGGCCGGACAGCCAATAGGCCACGAGCCCGATCCACTCGCGCACCGCCATCGTCGTGTTCTGGAGTGAATCGGCAGGGTTGTCGGTGAACAGGCCGACGCCCTCCTCGCCCGACGTGCGATAATCGACCGGCCAGGCAACGACGGAGAACTCCGCCTTGGCAAACAACGCCATCGACCGTGGCATGTGGAATGCAGAGGTGACCAACAGCCAGGTTTCGCCGGACCTGGGCGTGACCAGTTCTTTCGAGAACAGCGCATTCTCATAGGTGTTGCGTGAACGGTTCTCGAGGATCAGCCGATCGCGTGAAACGCCGAGCGCCTCGAGCAGGCGTGGAGCCGTGTCGGCGTCGCCCTCGCCGTCCAGCATCAGTGCGCCGCTGCCGCCCGACACCACGATCCTGGCCGCGGGATAACGACGGGCCAATATGGCCGTCTCGACGAAGCGGTCGCCGCCGCTGTTGAGTTCGTAGCCACCGCGCGCAAGGTTGATGGCACCCTCGAAACCACCGCCGAGCACAACGACACCGTCGACCTGTTCGGGAACCGGCGGGCGCGGAAACCGCTCTTCGAGCGGGTTGAGCATGAGTGCGCCAAGCGACGTCCAGGCAGCGGCTGCCAGGAGCAGTGCCGCAAACAGTGTCGCAGCACGAAACAGGCGCCGCCGGCCGAAGTAGCTGACGACCAGCCCGGCCAGCAGCAGAAGGATTGCAAGATTGAGCGGCTGGGCGAAGAACCAGAAGATCTTGGACAGATAGAAAAACAAATCGTATTGCCGCCTGTGCTGTGAGTCTCGACGGCAAATTTATTACATCGCGAGTTCGTAAAGAACGACCCCGGTCCTAGACGACATCAGCTGCGTCACGTGCCCTGCCTGCACCAGGGCGGCAAGAAGTTCCCTTACCCTCTCCTTGCTCATGCCGGTTTCCTTGGAGATTCCGGTGATCGTACGGCGCCGGTAAGCCATGTTGTTCAGCGACGCCACGATCTGCTTTTCGTCGGCCGACATCGGAGGCAGGTCCGCCGGCGGCTTGACTGCCTGGATCTTCGCGCCCGGCATGCCCTGGTCGCCGGCCTCGATCTGCTCGGAAATCAGCTCCAGATTGCTTTCGGCCTTTTCACTGACCTTCTCGATCTTCGATTCATTCTTCTTGGCAAGATTCAGCGCCTTTTGCGCCAGGCTCTCGATGAAATTCGGGGCCGTAGCCCCGGCCAGGACACAGAAGCCGGCGACGATGAGGATCTTGCCGGCCACAGACGAAAGCGACTGCGCGGTCAGGATGTCGGTCATGATGTTGTTGTTGGCGATCGACAGAAACAGCGGAACCACCAGCGCCGCCGCTGCCCCGAGGACCAGCACCGACCAGACGGTGTTCAGATCCCAGGGCCGCCCGGCTATCTCGGGCTCTTTTGCCGACTCGAAATTGGCGGCGTATCTGGCGCAGCATCCCAGCCAGCCGGACGCGAGCATCGCAATGACCAAGCCGAAGAGCATCGCAACCCCTCCCGAAATGCCATTCAGCATATCGGAAGTTGCGTAAAATTCAACAATCTACTTACAGTTGCGAGACTATGGAGCCTGCCGCTCAGGCGCGGCCTATGCGTCTACCACCACTTCTCCGGCTGGAAGCGGCCAGCAGCCTGCTCGATGACGTTCGCCGTCTGGAACAGCGTTTCCTCGTCGAACGGCCGGCCGATGAGCTGCAGGCCGAGCGGCAGGCCATGACCGTCGAGGCCGGCTGGAACCGCAATGCCCGGCAGGCCGGCCATGTTGACCGTCACCGTGAAGATGTCGTTGAGGTACATCTTGACCGGATCGGCGGCCATGTCCTGGTCGGCGATGCCGAAGGCGGCCGACGGCGTTGCCGGTGTCAGGATAACGTCGACGCCGGCGGCGAAGGCCTGCTCGAAATCGCGCTTGATCAGCGTGCGCACCTTCTGCGCCTGCAGGTAGTAGGCGTCGTAGTAACCGGCCGACAGCACATAGGTGCCGATCATGATGCGGCGCTTGACCTCGCGGCCGAAGCCGGCGGCGCGGGTGTTCTCGTACATCTCGATGATGTCCTTGCCCGGCACGCGCAGGCCGTAGCGGACGCCGTCATAGCGGGCGAGGTTCGAAGACGCCTCGGCGGGCGCCACGATGTAATAGGCCGGCAGCGCGTATTTGGTGTGCGGCAGCGAGATGTCGACGATCTCGGCGCCGGCGTCCTTGAGCCAGGCAATGCCCTTCTGCCACAGCGCCTCGATGTCGTCGGGCATGCCGTCGACGCGGTATTCCCGGGGAATGCCGACCTTCATGCCCTTGAGCGACTTGCCGATCGCCGCCTCGTAGTCCGGCACCGGCAGGTCGACGGAGGTGGTGTCCTTGGCATCGACCGAAGCCATCGACTTGAGCAGGATGGCGGCGTCGCGCACGTCGCGGGCGATCGGGCCGGCCTGGTCGAGCGACGAGGCGAAGGCAACCGTGCCCCAGCGCGAGACGCGGCCATAGGTCGGCTTGATGCCGACGGTGCCGGTGAAGGCCGCCGGCTGGCGGATCGAGCCGCCGGTGTCGGTGGCGGTGGCACCGGCGCACAGGAAGGCCGAAACCGCGGCAGCCGAGCCGCCTGACGAGCCGCCGGGCACCAGCTGCATGTTGTCGTAGCTGCGGCTTTCCTCGACGCCGCCGGGCTGGACAAATCCGCTGCCGCCATCGTGGAAGGTCGGCTTGACGGTGGTCTGCACGCGCGAACGCCGCCACGGATTGACCACCGGGCCGTAATAGGAGGTCTCGTTGGACGAGCCCATGGCGAACTCGTCCATGTTGAGCTTGCCGAGCATGACCGCGCCATCGGCCCAGAGATTGGCGGTGACGGTCGATTCGTAGCGCGGCTCAAAGCCGTCGAGCACATGGCTGCAGGCCTGTGTGTGCACGCCCTCGGTGGCGAACAGGTCCTTGATGCCGAGCGGGATGCCTTCGAGTGCACCGCCCTCGCCCCTGGCGAGCCTGGTGTCCGATGCCTTGGCCATGTCGCGCGCCTTGTCGGGCGTGGTGGCGACATAGGCATTGAAGGTCGGATTGGCCTGCTCGATGGCCGAGACATAGGCCTCGGTCAGTTCGGAGGCGGTGATCTCCTTGCCGCGCAGCTTCTCGCGCGCTTCGGCAATCGTCAGTCGGGTCAGATCGGTCATGGCGAAATCACTTCGGTGTCAGGCAGCCGAAAGCTGCTTTTGATGGAATGCGGAATGGACGGCCAGGGCCTACTCCACCACTTTCGGCACGAGGAAGAAATTCTCGTCGGTCGCCGGCGCATTGGCGACGATGTCGGCGGCCTTGTTGCCGTCGGTGACGGCGTCGACGCGCTTCTTCATCTCCATCGGCGTGACCGACGTCATCGGCTCGACGCCCGAGACGTCGACCTCGTTGAGTTGCTCGACAAAGCCGAGGATGGCGTTCAATTCGCCGGTCATGCGCTGGGCGTCGTCTTCGCTCACCGCGATGCGGGCGAGATGCGCAACGCGCTTGACGGTCTTGAGATCAACGGACATCGAAAAAACTCCGGAAAGCCGGGAAAATGGTCAGGTCGGGCTATAACGGCGCCGCGCGCGCAGCGCAACATCGATGATCGGCCTCACGGCATGGTGACGCCGTCGCACAGATAATAGGTGCCGGCATTGTTGGTCTGGCCACCCTCGGCATCGACCGTGCGGACAGAGACGAGATCGAGTTGCGTCGGGCTGAGCTCGAGGATGGAAAGCGTGTCCGGGAACAGGTGGCCGGGCTCCTGGCAGAGCGCCGTCACCGCCCAAGCCGGCGCACGCGTGGCCCGCGTGACATTGAGGAACTCGCAATTGTACTCGACGCTTTCGATGCCTTGCGCAGACAGGATCAGGCCGCCTGCGTCGACCACCGTCTGAACCGAATCCTTCTTGGCCTGGGCGCAGAGTTCTTCGGACTGGAGATAGACGCCCTTGATGAAGTCCTCGGCGCTTGCGTCGGAAATGCCGAGCCAGAGCAGGAAAACTGCAGTGGAACCTCGCCAGTGCCTCATGCTTCGTCCCTCCCTCCCGGCGATCGGTCAGATATCAATCGCCACGCCGATTTTCGGCTGCACCACATCGACTCCCGAACCATCCATGCCATCGACGAACTGTTGCGCCGTCTGGTCGATGATCGGGAAGGTAGCGAAGTGGCACGGCACCACCGTCTCGAACTTGAAGAAGCGCCGGCAGGCGAGAGCCGCCACCGCACCGCCCATTGTGAAGCGGTCGCCGACGGGCACGAGGCCGATCGCCGGCTGGTGCAGTTCGTTGATCAACGCCATGTCGGAGAAGATGTCGGTATCGCCCATGTGGTAGAGCGTACGTTCGCCGGCGAAATGCAGCACCAGCCCGCCGGGATTGCCCAGATAGACATTGATGCCGCCGGGGCCGCCGGCCGAGGACGAATGTTGCGCGGGAACGAAGGTGGTGGTGAAGCCGCCGCAGTCGACGGTACCGCCGATGTTGCCCGGATTGATCACCTTGTCGCTGACGCCCTTGCCGACGAGATACATGCAGATCTCGAAGTTGGCGACGAGCATGGCGCCGGTGTGGTTCAGGATGGCGGCGGCATCGCCGATATGGTCGTCATGGCCATGGGTCAGAAGCACATGGGTGACGCCTTCGGCCGCAGATTCCCACGACTTGCCCCAAGAGGGATTGCCGCTCAGGAACGGGTCGATCAGGATCGTGGCGCCTGCCACTTCGATGCGGAATGCCGAGTGTCCGTACCAGGTCAGTTTCATCGTTTCGGCGTTCCTCGCAATTTCGTTGGCCAAAGGATAGAACGCACCAAGCGCCTTTCAAAGGGCCGATACGCAAATTCAAGGTGTTAGCGCTTCCAGCGCACGCTCGCCTCAAGTCAGAAGGAACGCCGCTTGGCCATCGCTACGATTGAACAACTGCCTGAGCTGCTGGCTGGTGGCAAGACGCTGGCCGGTCTTGACCTCGGCGACAAGACGATTGGCGTTGCCGTGTCCGATCGCGGCCTGTCGTTTTCGCATCCCCGCCCGGTGATCATCCGCAAGAAGTTCACGCTCGACATCGCAGCCTTGCTCGCCATGCTGGCCAAGGAAAACACCGGCGCGATCGTGATCGGACTGCCCATCAACATGGACGGCTCCGAGGGGCCCCGCGCCCAGAAATCGCGCGCCTTCGTGCGCAACGCGGCCAATCTAACCGCATTGCCGTTCGTGTTCTGGGACGAGCGGCTGTCGACGGTGGCGGCGGAGCGCGCGCTGATCGAGATGGACGTTTCGCGCAAGAAGCGCGACGGGCGGATCGATTCGGCCGCCGCCGCCTTTATCCTGCAAGGCGTATTGGACAGGCTTCAGACGCTGGGTGCCGATTCCGCCGAAGCATAGCGCGCCCGCAACGTCCTGACCTTTTCCGCGATCTGCTTGCGGCGCCGGAACGCCCAGATCGCCAGGATCAGCAGCGTGTCGATGACGAACGCCTTGGCCATCATCCACGGGATCGTCACCGGATCGACACCGAGGATCTCGCCGTAGAGTTCGAAGATGGCAAGGTTGAAGCGGCGCGACAGCATCCAGTAGCCGAAATGCATGTCGTAGATCGACAGGAAGTACCAGCCCCAGAAAAGCACCAGCGGCGCGGCCCAGAGGGCCAGGATGTAGCGCATCAGGCGTTCCTCCGAGCACATGGCGAGGTCGCAGCAATGTCTGGCAACTGGTTCAACAACACCCGCATCGGGATTCCCACTACTTTGCAAAAGACAGTGGGCTCTTCGATTGCGCGGCGCAACGTAAACCATTTGTTAAGGTTAACAGGCGCGAGGCGGCGCGACCCCGGTGCTGCCGTAAAACCGGCAGCACGGCGGGTCAGCCGACCTGTGGATAGAGCGTATCGATGATCAGCCGCGAATCGTGGCGGGCGTCGAGCATTCCATAAGTGCCGCGCCACTGCCCGGCGAGCCGGGTCTCGATGAAGGCATCGGCGATGCGCCCTGCCCCCATGCGGCGCAACTCGGCGGCCGCAGCCGAAATCGCCAGTTGTTCGGTCAGGATGCGCGCGGAGCCTTCGTCGGAGCTTGCGACCTGCATCGCCGCACGCAACACGCCCAGGATGCTCCGGCCGCCTGCGCCGAGATCGCGCTCGATGCTCGCCAGCACGTCGTCGAACAGTCCCGGCGCCCGGCCCAGCACGCGCAGCACATCGAGCGCCATGACGTTGCCCGAGCCTTCCCAGATCGCGTTGACCGGCGCTTCGCGATAATAGCGCGCCAGCGGCGCCTCTTCGACATAGCCATTGCCGCCGAGGCATTCCATCGCCTCATAGAGGAGCGGCGGCGCGATCTTGCAGACCCAGTATTTGACGACCGGGGTCATGGCGCGTGCAAAAGCCGCCTCGCCGCGGTCGGAAGCCGCTTCGTCGAAGGAGCGCGCGAGGCGGAAAGCAAGTGCCGTCGCCCCGGCGACATCGAGTGCCATGTCGGCCAGCACGCGCTGCATCAGCGGCTGGTCGACGAGATTGGCACCGAACACCTGGCGGTGGCGGGTATGGTGGACCGCTTCCGCGAGCCCTGCCCGCATGATCGCCGACGACGCGACCGCACAATCGAGGCGCGTCAGCGTCACCATGTCCATGATCGTCTTGACGCCGCCGCCGGGTTCGCCGACCAGATCGCCGAGGGCACCCTGGATCTCGACCTCGGACGAGGCATTGGAACGGTTGCCGAGCTTGTCCTTGAGCCGCTGGAACTGCAGCCCGTTGGCCGAACCGTCGCTCAGGATGCGCGGAACCAGAAAGCACGACAGCCCTTCCGGCGCTTGCGCCAGCATCAGGAAGGCGTCCGACATCGGCGCCGACATGAACCACTTGTGGCCGTTGAGACGATAGAAGCTGCCGCCGGCGCGTTCTGCCCTGGTGGTGTTGGCGCGCACATCGGTGCCGCCCTGCCGCTCGGTCATCCCCATGCCCAGCGTCAGCCCGGCCTTTTCGACAGGCGGCTTCTGCGCCTGGTCGTATTTGCGGGTGGTGACGCGCGGTGCCCATTCGCGGAACAGCTTCGGGCTCGCCATCAGCGCTGCCAGCGACGCGTTGGTCATCGTGATCGGGCACAGATGCCCGCATTCCAGTTGCGCGGTCAGGTAGAAGCGCGCGGCCCGGACCTGGTGGCGCCGGCCGACTTCCGTGCCACCGTTTTCCCAGACGGACGAATGCAGCCCGCCCGCGACCGAGCGGCGCATCAGTGCATGATAGGCCGGATGAAACTCGACCTGGTCGATGCGGCGGCCCTGGCGGTCATGTGTCCTGAGCTTCGGCACCTCGCTGTTGGCGAGCCGCGCCAGGTCCTGCGCCTCATGGGTCAGCACGAAACGGCCGAGGCCGTCGAGGTCGCGCCGGACCGGCTCGGAAAAGCTCTCCGCAATCTGGATCAGCAGCGGGTCGCCGCGCCAGGCATTGCTGCCCGTCAGCGGAGGGGGCTGGTTCGGCACGTCCTGCGTCACGCCTTGTCCTTCATCGGTGTGGGCGACGGGCACGAATCCGCAGCCATTGGCCGGCTTTATAGCCGAAATGCTTATCGATAGCTTATGACCCAGCTTGCAGACGACGAAAATCCCGTGGGAGAACTTTCATGATCGAATTGCCGGCTTGCGGGCCACTTAAGCACAGCCTATAGCAGCGCCTTGAGATGACAGACCTTTCGTCCCTGCCGCCCTACCCGCACCGCCATCTTCTTGGCATCCGCGACCTTTCTCCGTTTGACATCGAATTGCTACTCGACCGGGCCGATGCAGCAGTGTCGATCTCGCGTCAGCCGGAGAAAAAGACGTCGAGGCTGCGCGGACGCACCCAGATCAACCTGTTCTACGAAGCCTCGACGCGTACGCAGTCGTCGTTCGAGCTCGCCGGCAAGCGCCTCGGCGCCGACGTCATGAACATGTCGGTGGCGAGCTCTTCCGTGAAGAAGGGCGAAACGCTGATCGACACGGCGATGACGCTGAATGCCATGCGGCCCGACATCCTGATCATCCGTCACCAGTCGGCGGGTGCCGCCGCTCTGCTCGCGCAGAAGGTCGGTTGCTCGGTGGTCAATGCCGGCGACGGTGCGCATGAGCACCCCACGCAGGCGCTGCTCGACGCCCTGACGATCCGCCGCGCCAAGGGCAGCATCGCCCGGCTGACGGTGGCGATCTGCGGCGACATCCTGCACTCGCGTGTTGCGCGCTCCAACATCCTGCTGCTCAACGCGCTCGGCGCGCGCGTCCGTGTCGTGGCACCTTCGACCCTGCTTCCCTCGGGCATCGCCCAGATGGGCGTCGAGGTAACGCAGTCGATGGCCGATGGCCTCAAGGATGCCGACGTCGTCATGATGCTGCGCCTGCAGCGCGAGCGCATGGCCGGCGCTTTCGTGCCCTCGGTGCGCGAATATTTCCGCTACTACGGCCTCGATGCCGAAAAGCTGAAGGCGGCCAAGCCCGACGCGCTGGTGATGCATCCCGGCCCGATGAACCGCGGCGTCGAGATCGCCTCGGAGATCGCCGACGGGCCGCAAAGCGTCATCCAGGAACAGGTGGAGATGGGCGTCGCCGTGCGCATGGCGGTGATGGAAGCGCTGCTCGACCCGCGCCGCAACCGCGATGGACAGAACGCATGAGCATCACGGTTTTCCAGCGCGCCCGCATCGTCGACCCCTCGCGCGGCATCGATGAGACCGGCTCGGTGATCGTCGACGGCAAGAAGATCGTCGCTGCCGGTGCCGACGCGCTCAACCAGGGCATTCCCGGCGGCGCCGAAGTCGTCGACTGTGCCGGCCAGACGATCATCCCCGGCCTGATCGACGGCCGTGTCTTCATCGGCGAACCCGGCGGCGAGCATCGCGAAACGATCGCCTCGGCAAGCGTTGCGGCGGCTGCCGGCGGCGTCACCTCGATCGTCATGATGCCCGACACCGATCCGGTGATCGACAACGTCGCCCTTGTCGAATTCGTGCTGCGCACGGCCAAGGAAACCGCATCCGTCAACGTCTTTCCTGCCGCTGCCATCACCAGGGGCCTTGAAGGCCACGAGATGACCGAGTTCGGCCTGCTGCGCGAAGCGGGCGCCGTCGCCTTCACCGACGGCCGCCACACCATCGCCAATTCGCTCATGATGCGCCGGGCGCTCACCTACGCCCGCGATTTCGATGCCGTGATTGCGCATGAGACGCAGGATGCCGATCTCGCCTCGTCCGGGGTCATGAACGAAGGGCTCTACGCCAGCTGGCTGGGGCTGTCGGGCATCCCGCGCGAGGCCGAGACCATTCCGCTCGAACGCGACCTGGCGCTCGCACGCCTGACGCGCGGCCGCTATCACGCCGCCAAGATCTCGACCGCCATGGCAGCCAGTGCCGTTTCGCGCGCCAAGGCGGACGGCGCCAGGGTGACGGCAGGCGTTTCGATCAACAGCCTGTCGCTCAACGAAAACGACGTCGGCGAATACCGCACGTTCTTCCGGCTGGCGCCGCCGCTGCGCGCCGAGGAAGATCGCGTCGCCATGGTCGAGGCGCTGAAGGACGGCACCATCGACGTGATCGTGTCGTCGCATGATCCTCAGGACGTCGACACCAAGCGCCTGCCCTTCGCCGACGCCGCCGCCGGCGCCATCGGGCTGGAGACGCTGCTCGCCGTCGCCTTGCGCCTGCATCACAATGACGACGTCCCGCTGCTGCGCATCGTCGATACGCTTTCGACCGCTCCGGCACGGCTGTTCGGCCTGTCCGGCGGCACGCTGAAACCGGGCGCGGTTGCGGATCTGGCGCTCGTCGACCTCGGCGAGCCGTGGGTGGTGCGCGAGGCCGATATCCGCTCGCGTTCCAAGAACACCTGCTTCGAGGGCGCGCGCCTTCAGGGCAAGGTCTTGAAAACCTTGGTCGCCGGACGCACAGTGTTCTCGGCCTGACGGCCACGGGGGGAGAAGCAATACCTTGATGCCGGATGACATTTTTCCGACGGCTCTACACGTGCTCGTTGCAGCCGCCGTATTCGGCTATCTCCTGGGTTCGATTCCGTTCGGGCTGTTGCTGACGCGCGCAGCCGGCCTGGGCGACGTGCGCAAGATCGGCTCGGGCAACATCGGCGCCACCAATGTGCTGCGCACGGGCAACAAGAAACTGGCCGCGGCAACCCTGCTGCTCGACGCGCTCAAGGGCACGGTGGCCGTGGTCATCGCCGCGCGCTGGAGCCACGACGCAGCGCTTGCCGCAGGCCTGGGCGCCTTCATCGGGCACCTCTACCCGATCTGGCTCGGCTTCAAGGGCGGCAAGGGCGTTGCCACCTATCTCGGCGTCCTGTTCGGCCTGTCGGGGCTCGGCGCCCTGGCCTTCGCCGTCACCTGGCTGCTTATCGCTTTCGTCAGCCGCTATTCGTCGCTTGCTGCCCTGACGGCAGCGGTTGTGGTGCCGATCGTGCTTTACATGACCGACATGCCCAAGGCGGCAGGCCTGCTGGCGCTGATGAGCGTCATCGTCTTCATCCGCCACCGCGCCAACATCTCGCGCCTGCTCGCCGGCACGGAATCGCGGATCGGATCCAAGGGATGAACCAACCCGCCGCCGGGCCGCATCTCAGCGACCGGCAGCGGCTCCACTGGCTGCGCCTGATCCGCACGCCGAATGTCGGCCCGGCCAGTTTTCGCGACCTGATCAACCGCTTCGGATCGGCCGAAACCGCGATCGAGATGCTGCCCGAGATCATGATGGCGGGCGGCGCCAACCGGCTGGTCAAGATACCTTCCCTCGCCGAGGCCGAAGCCGAAATGGCGTCGGCGCGCCGATGCGGCGCGCGTTTCGTGGCGCTCGGCGAGCCGGACTATCCCCAGATCCTCAAGCGCATGGACCATCCCCCGCCGCTGCTCGCCATCAAGGGCACTGGCGCGGTGTTCGGCCTGCCGCCGGTGGCGATCGTCGGCGCACGCAACGCCTCTCTCGCCGGCATCAAGATGGCGCGGACACTGGCAGCGGAACTCGGCCGCAACGGCTATGCGGTGATTTCAGGCCTGGCGCGCGGCATCGACACGGCGGCACATCAGGGCAGCATAGATACCGGAACGGTCGGTGTGCTGGCCGGCGGAATCGACCGCCCCTACCCGGCCGAGAACATCGGTCTTTGCGACGAGATCGCCGAGCGCGGTGCGGTCGTGTCGGAAATGCCGTTCGGCTGGGAACCCCGTGCGCAGGACTTTCCGCGCCGCAACCGCATCGTCGCGGGCCTCGCCCTCGGACTTGTGGTGGTGGAGGCGGCCAAGCGCTCGGGGTCGCTGATCAGCGCACGGCTGGCCGGCGACATGGGACGGCTGGTCTTTGCCGTGCCCGGCTCGCCGCTCGACCCGCGCGCCGCGGGCACCAATGGCCTGCTCAAGGACGGCGCGACGCTGGTGACCGAGGTCGACGACATTCTGCAGGCCCTGGCGCCGCTAATCGGAGGCCAGCCTTACGTGCACGTCGGCGCGGAGGAGCCCCCTGATTTCGGCGCCACGCCACCGCCAGCCGACGGCGACCGCGCCCGGGTGATCGAAGCGCTGGGTCCGGTGCCGGTCGAAGTCGACGAACTGATCCGCCACACCGGGCTTCACCCGGCGCAAATCTTCATGATCCTGCTGGAATTGGACCTTGCCGGCCGGCTCGAACGGCACTCAGGCGGACGTGTTTCGCTTGTTGATCCCGAGACCTGACGGCCGGTCGACGCGCCTCGCGTCTCCAGCCTCGACATAGGCCATCTCGATCAGGTAGGCGAGCATGCCGCAACGCTCGGCCTCCGCCATGACGCGCAGTTGCCCCAGCATCGACTGGATATAGTCCAGCGTTTCGGCTCGCCTTCGTGTTGGCGGCGGCTTGTGCATATGCTTGGCTTTCCCTTTGTCTTGCCGCCAGTGGCGAGCACAGGATTCGGCGCCGATTTCCATTTGAGAAACAGGCCCGACCGGCAATGGCAGAAGCGTAGCAAATCTACTAACAATTGCAATAGCGCCAATTAATATACCTTGGGTTGTATTGCCGGCGTCAGCCGGCGTTTTTGTCCCCGTCCCCTTGACCAGACTGAAAAGGGCGGCCATGTGACGTGCGAATTGAAAAATCTTCGCCACGCGCCGTAGTCGTTGTTTTGGCGCTTCACTGGATACTCAGCCACATATGGACGTCGTTGTCGTCGAGTCACCGAACAAGGTGAAAAGCATCAACAAGTACCTGGGACGGAACTACAAGGTTCTGGCCTCGTTCGGCCACGTCCGCGATCTGCCGGCCAAGGATGGCTCGGTCAAGCCGGACGACGACTTCGCCATGTCCTGGTCGGTCGATACAGCGTCGGCCAAGCGGCTCACCGAAATCGCCAAGGCGGTCAAGGAAGCCGATGGCCTGATCCTCGCAACCGATCCGGATCGCGAAGGAGAAGCCATAGCCTGGCACGTGCTCGAAGTCCTGAAGCAGAAGCGCGTCCTCAAGGACAAGACGATCAAGCGCGTCGCCTTCAACTCGATCACCAAGCAGGCCGTGCTCGAGGCGATCGCCAATCCGCGCGAGATCGATCCGCCGCTGGTGGACGCCTATCTGGCGCGCAGGGCGCTCGACTATCTCGTCGGCTTCACGCTTTCTCCGGTCCTTTGGCGCAAGCTGCCGGGCGCCCGTTCGGCCGGCCGCGTCCAGTCGGTGGCGCTGCGCTTCGTCTGCGACCGCGAGGCCGAGATCGAGCGTTTCGTGCGCGAGGAATACTGGCAGATCGCAGCCATTCTCGGCACGCCGCGCGCCGAGAATTTCGAGGCCAGGCTCACCGTCTACGACGGCAAGAAGCTGCAGAAGCTCGACATCTCCTCTCAGGCGATGGCCGACGACATCAAGGCGATGCTGGAGGGCGCAAGCTTCAAGGCGCTGTCGGTGGAAGCCAAGCCGACAAGGCGCAATCCTGGCCCACCCTTCACCACCTCGACCTTGCAGCAGGCGGCATCCTCGAGCCTCGGCTTTTCCGCAAGCCGCACCATGCAGGTGGCCCAGCGCCTCTACGAAGGCATGGAGATCGGCGGCGAGACGGCCGGCCTGATCACCTATATGCGTACCGACGGCGTGCAGATGGCGCCCGAGGCGATCGAGGCTGCACGCGCCGCGATCGCCAAGGAGTTCGGTGCAAGGTATCTGCCCGAGAAGCCGCGCCAGTACACGACCAAGGCCAAGAACGCGCAGGAAGCGCACGAGGCCATCCGGCCGACCGATTTTTCGCGCACGCCGGCCGAAATGCGTAAGTTCCTCGATGCCGACCAGGCCCGTCTCTACGAGATCATCTGGAAGCGGGCGATTGCCAGCCAGATGCAGCCGGCCGAGATCGAGCGCACCACCGTCGAGATCGAGGCACGCAATGGCGCCAGGACCGCCGGCCTGCGCGCGGTTGGTTCGGTCACCCGGTTCGATGGCTTCATCGCCGCCTATACCGAGCAGAAGGACGAGGATTCGGAGGACGAGGAAAGCCGTCGCCTGCCCGAGATCCGTGCCGACGAGGCGCTCAAGCGCGAATCCGTCAACGCCAGCCACCACACCACCGAGCCTCCGCCCCGCTATTCCGAGGCGAGTTTCATCAAGAAGATGGAAGAGCTCGGCATTGGCCGTCCCTCGACCTATGTCGCGACGCTGAAGACGCTCGAAGAGCGCGACTACGTGAAGATCGAGAACAGGAAGCTCATCCCGGAACCGAAGGGTCGGCTCGTCACCGCCTTCATGGAAAGCTTCTTCGAGCACTATGTGGAGTATGACTTCACCGCCTCGCTGGAGGAAAAGCTCGACGAGGTTTCCGACGGCAAGCTCGCCTGGCGCGACGTGCTGCGCGATTTCTGGAAGGACTTTTCCGGCGCCGTCGACGACATCAAGGAACTGCGCGTCACCGAAGTGCTCGATGCGCTGAACGAGGAACTCGCTCCGCTCGTCTTCCCCGAGCGTGAGGACGGCTCGAACCCGCGCATCTGCCCGAAATGCGGCACCGGCAACCTGTCGCTCAAGCTTGGCAAGTACGGCGCCTTCGTCGGCTGTTCGAACTATCCCGAATGCGGCTTTACCCGCCAGCTCGACGGGCCGAACGGCAATGGCGAGAACGGCGGCCTCGAAGATGGCACCAAGGTGCTGGGCGCAGATCCCTACACCAATGAGGAGATCACCCTGCGCAGCGGCCGCTTCGGCCCCTACATCCAGCGCGGCGACGGCAAGGAAGCCAAGCGCTCCAGCCTGCCCAAGGGCTGGCCGGCGGCATCCATCGACCATGAAAAGGCCCTGGCCCTGCTGGCGCTGCCCCGCGATGTCGGCCAGCACCCGGAATCCGGCAAGATGATCTCCGCCGGCCTCGGCCGCTATGGCCCGTTCGTGCTGCACGACGGCACCTACGCCAACCTCGAAAGCATCGAGGACGTGTTCTCGATCGGCCTCAACCGCGCCGTCACCGTGCTTGCGGAGAAGCAGGCCAAGGGCAAGGGCGGACGCGGCAGCACGCCGGCCGCACTCAAGGATCTCGGCGAACATCCCGCCGGCGGCGGCAACATCACCGTGCGCGACGGCAAGTATGGTCCCTATGTCAATTTCGGCAAGGTCAATGCTACCTTGCCGAAGGGCAAGGATCCCGCCACCGTCACCGTCGAGGATGCGCTTGCGCTGATCGCCGAAAAGGAAGCGAAAGGCGGAGGCGGCAAGAAGCCGGCGCGCAGTGCAGCCAAGAAACCTGCCGCCGCCAAGGCCAAGAAGCCGGCCGCCAGCAAGGCCAAGAAGAAGGACTGACCGACTTTGGCGCGAAAGATTTCCGGACGAAATGCCGGCACCAGACGCGCCGCAAGCGACGAGGTCCGCGGCAAGGATGTCTATCGCCCATCGCGGGACGAGATTTTGCGCTACATCGCGGAGAATCCCGACCGCAGCGGAAAGCGCGACATCGCCAAGGCGTTCGCGCTCAAGAACGACGACCGCATCTGGCTGAAGCACCTGCTGCGCGAATTGCAGGATGAGGGCCTGCTGGAAAAGAGCCGCAAGCGAATGAGCCGCGTCGGTGCGCTGCCGCATGTTGCGGTGCTCGACATCTTCGGCCGCGATGCCGAAGGCACGCTTCTGGCGCGCGCTTCCGAGCAACCGGACGGCCCCATCGTGGCCGTCAAGACATCGCGCACCGGCAACGGTCCGACGCCCGGCGTCGGCGACCGCGTGCTGGCCAAGACCTTCCCGATCGAGGGACATCTCGGCGACGACAACGAACCCGCCTATACAGCCCGCATCATGAAGGTGTTCGAAAAGCGCAGCGACACCGCGCTCGGCATCTTCCGCGTTCTCAAGGACGGCACCTTCCGCATCGAGCCGGTCGAGCGCCGCCAGCCCGAACTGGTGGTCGACAAGGACTCCCAGAACGGCGCCAAGGACGGCGACCTTGTCGAAGTCGTCCCGGAACGCGCCAGCCGCTACGGCCTGCCGCGCGCCAAGGTGGTCTCGGTGCTGGGCTCACTGACCAATGAGAAGGCGGTCTCGATGATCGCCATCCATGCGCACGAGATTCCGCACATTTTCCCCGCCGAGGTCATCGCCGAGGCCGAGGCGGTCAAGCCGGCGACGCTCGACGGCAAGCGCGAGGACTGGCGCGAACTGCCGCTGGTGACCATCGACCCGGCGGACGCCAAGGACCATGACGACGCCGTCTATGCCGAACCGGACACGGATGAAAAGAACCCCGGCGGCTTCATCGCCACCGTCGCTATCGCCGACGTCGCGGCCTATGTCCGCCCGGGCACCGCTCTCGACCACGAGGCGCTGAAGCGCGGCAATTCGGTCTATTTCCCCGACCGCGTCGTGCCGATGCTGCCCGAACGCATCTCCAACGACCTGTGCTCGCTTCGCGAAGGCGTCGACCGGCCGGCACTTGCCGTGCGCATGACGTTTTCAGCCGAAGGCCGCAAGATCAGGCACTCCTTCCACCGCATCATGATGCGGTCGTCGGCCCGCCTCGCCTATCCGCAGGCGCAGGCCGCCATCGACGGCGTGCCCGACGACAAGACCGGGCCGATCCTGGAGACCATACTCAAGCCGCTTTGGGCGGCCTACGACGTGCTCAAGCGCGGCCGCGACAGCCGCCAGCCGCTCGAACTCGACCTCCCCGAACGGAAGATCCTGCTCAAGCCCGATGGCACGGTCGACCGCGTCATCGTCCCCGACCGCCTCGACGCCCACAAGCTGATCGAGGAATTCATGATCCAGGCCAACGTCGCCGCGGCCGAGACCCTGGAGAACAAGAAGCAGAAGCTCGTCTACCGCATCCATGACGGCCCCTCGCTCGCCAAGCAGGAATCGCTGCGCGAGTTCCTGCAGACGATCGGCCTGTCGTTGGCCCGTGGCGCCGAGATGCGGCCTGCCCAGTTCAACGGCATCCTCGAGCGCGTGCGTGGCGAGGACAACGAGCAACTGGTCAACGAGGTGGTGCTGCGCTCGCAGAGCCAGGCCGAATACAATCCCGACAACATCGGGCATTTCGGCCTCAACCTGCGCCGCTACGCGCATTTCACCTCGCCGATCCGCCGCTATGCCGACCTCATCGTCCACCGCGCCCTGATCGGCTCGCTCGGCCTCGGAGCCGGCGGCCTGACGCCGGCGGAAGAAGCACGCCTGGAGGAGATCGCCGGCCTCATTTCCCAGACCGAGCGGCGCGCCATGGCGGCCGAGCGGGAGACCGTGGACCGGCTGGTTGCCGGCTTCCTGTCCGAACGTCTCGACGAGACTTTCGAGGCCCGCATCTCCGGCGTGGTCAATGCGGGACTATTTGTCCAATTGCCGCAATATGGCGCCGATGGTTTCATCCCCGTGTCATCCTTGGGTGACGATTATTACCACTTCGACGAAGCCGCCCGCGCCCTCTTCGGCGAGCGCAGCGGCAAGGGCTATCAACTCGCCGACCGCGTCGAAGTACGCCTGGTCGAGATCGCCCCGCTGGCCGGCGCCATGCGCTTCGAAATGCTGACCGAACCGAAGCCCCTGCCCGGTTCGAAAAGGTCGTTCCACAAGACCAAGGGGCAAAGAACGCGTGCCCGTGCCTCCCAACCGCGGCGAGGTCCGCGCGGCAGGAGATGACGATGGAAGAACAGGTATTCGGTGACGACCACCAGCTGGTCCCCCGCGAGGCGCGGCCCGTCTGGCCGGCGATCAAGCGCGGCCTGCTCTGCCGGTGCCCGAACTGCGGCGAAGGCAAGCTGTTTGCTTCCTTCGTCAAGACCGTCGACCGCTGCAGCGTCTGCCGCGAAGAGATTTTCCATCACCGCGCCGACGACCTGCCCGCTTATCTCGTCGTGGTCATCGTCGGCCATATCGTCGTCGGCGCCTTCATGGCCGTCGAGGCCAAGGTCACGCTCGAACTGTGGCAGCATCTCCTGATCTGGGTGCCCCTGACGATCGTATCGGCCCTCGCGCTGCTGCGGCCGATGAAGGGTGGCGTGGTTGGCATGCAATGGGCGCTCTACATGCACGGCTTCGGCGGCGAAGAAGACGCTGCCGACGCGCCTCCAGAGGCCTGACCGGACGCTGGCGCAATGCCAAGTCGCATCCAAGCGCTTCCTTCCACCCCGACATTCCGTTAGGACAGCCGCGATGGATGGCATCAGCAAGACAGAACTCGACAGGCTCGAAGCCAGGGAACTGGTGAAGAACGCCGCCCCCTTGCGTCCGCGCGACGCTGCGACCCTGATCCTGCTCGACCGCAACGGCGACGATGTGCTGGTGCTGATGGGCCGGCGCCACATGAAGCATGCCTTCATGCCGGGAAAATTCGTCTTTCCCGGCGGCCGCACCGACCCGGCCGACAGCCGCATCAAGGTTGCCGACGAACTCCATCCGGACGAAGAGATAAAGCTGCGCGCTGGCACGGGTGGGGTCAGCATCGCCCGTGCCCGCGCCATCGCCCTGTCGGCGGTTCGCGAGACCTACGAGGAAGCAGGCCTGCTGATCGGCCGGCAAGGGACGTTCCAGACCACCAAGGCCGACTGGCAGGGTTTTGCCACGCATGGCGTGGAGCCCAGCCTTGCCTCCCTGCGCTTCATTGCGCGCGCCATAACCCCTCCGGGGCGCGTTCGCCGCTTCGACACGCGCTTCCTCTCGGCCTGGCGCAGCGACGTCGCCGTCGAATTGCCCGATGGCGGACCGACCAACGAGCTCGAGGAACTTGTCTGGCTGCCGCTGGCCGACGCGGTGGAGGCCGACATTCCGGCCATCACGAAATCCGTTCTCGGCGACCTCCGGCAACGGCTGGAAGTCGACCCCACGCTCAAGCCCGGCGGCGACGTGCCGTTCTACCGCATGTTCAACCAACGCTTTCGGCGCGATATCCTTTAGGCCTCAACATATGCACGAGACCATCCAGGAAGCCGAAACCGTCGAACGCGTGCACTGGCGCTCGATTTCAGCTGCGATCGCCTCGATCAGCGTCGTCGGCATTGCCATAGGCCTGGGCATACCGCTGCTCAGCGTCATCCTCGAATCGCGCGGCTATTCCCCCTCGATGATCGGGCTCAACACGGCGGTGGCCGGCATTGCATCGATCTGCGCGGCACCGCTGACGACGCCGATCGCCATGCGTTTCGGCGTCGTCTGGACGATGTTCGCCATGATCGTTGCCGGCGCGCTGGCCTTCGTCGGGTTCTATTTCGCGCCATTCTGGATGTGGTTTCCGCTGCGGGCGGTGCTGCATTTCGCCCTGACGGTTCTGTTCATCCTGTCGGAATTCTGGATCAGCACCTGCGCGCCGCCGCACCGGCGCGGCCTGGTGCTTGGCATCTACGCCACCGTGCTGTCGCTCGGCTTCGCCGCCGGACCGTGGCTGTTCTCCCAGATCGGCAGCACGGGCCTGATGCCGTTCGGCATCACCTTCTGCCTTGTCATGATCGCCGCGATCCCGGTCCTTCTGGCACGCAGCGAGAGCCCCACCATCGTCTCCGAAGGCGGCAAGAGCGGCTTCTTCCGCTATATCTGGATGGTTCCGACCGCGACGGCGGCCGTGCTCGTGTTCGGTGCGGTCGAGACTGGCGGCTTTGCCTTGTTTCCGGTCTATGGCCAGCGGATCGGCTATTCCGAGGCCGACGCAGCACTGCTGCTGACCATGATCGGCCTCGGCAATGTCATGCTCCAGATCCCGTTCGGCATGATCAGCGACCGCATCGGCGACCGGCGCTGGCTGCTGCTGATCTGCGCTGCCACCGGCCTTATAGGCACCCTGGCGATGCCCGTCCTCGCCGGCAACTGGCACGTCATGGCGGGCCTGCTGTTCGTCTGGGGCGGCGTGGTGGCCGCCCTCTACACCATCGGCCTCGCCCATCTCGGCGCGCAGCTTTCGGGCCACGACCTCGCCTCGGCCAACGCCGCCTTCATCTTCTGCTACGGCTTCGGCATGATTCTCGGCCCGCAGGTGATCGGCATCTTCATGGACATCTTCGGGCCAAACGGATTCGGCTGGGCGCTGGCCCTGTTCTTCGGCGGATACATGCTCATCGGCCTGGGCCGAATTGCCGCGAAATCCGGCCTTTCACGCTCCGAGGCTTGACTTTCCAGGCACGATCTTTATGTGTCCCGCCAGGTTTTCCGCGTCCGGGTTGTTTTCCCGTCCTGAGGCGGGTGCAACTCCAGACAATTAACGGACGAGAATCATGGCCAAGGCTGCAAACATCAAGATCAAGCTTCTGTCGACCGCCGACACCGGTTTCTTCTACGTGACGAGCAAGAACAGCCGCACGAAGACGGAGAAACTGTCGTTCCGCAAGTACGACCCGGTTGCCAAGAAGCACGTTGAATTCAAGGAAACCAAGATCAAGTAATCTGGTTTTCGCACGGAATTCCGAAACGCCGCCCAATGGGCGGCGTTTTTCGTTCTGGTAGCCGCTGTCGCCGGCGCCACCTCTGGACGGTCCCACGCACACACCCGCACGGATCAGTTCTTGAAAACCCGCCGCATCAGTTCGCCAAGCGTCAATTGATGATCGAAGCGACCTTCGCGCAGAAAATTCAGCGTCTGGGCGATCACCAGCGGGTTGTTCATCATGAAGGTGTGCGTCGCGGGTAGGACGATGTGGTCCTTCATGCCCTCCAGCCTTGTGCTTTCGACCGAGACCTTGCCATCGTTGGGGCCCTTGAACACGCTGGACAGCAGCGGGTTAAGAGACCGGTCGCCGGCAATGATACCGAGTTCGAACCGGGCAGGCCCGAGTTCATTGGGAACGCTGTCCGGTCCCGTGCCCAGCTGCCCCCCGGCCGGGCCGTTGACCATCTCGAACAGCTTGAGACCGCCCAGCGTGTCCACCAGCTCGGAGCCATGGTTGGGTGGCGCGAGCATGACGACGCGACCGAGGTTGGCTGGCCGGTCCTGCATCAGCCAGGCCCGCACCAGGATGCCGCCCATGGAGTGCGTGACGAAGTTGACCCGGCTCGCTTCGCCGCACTTCGCCACCGATGCATCGACATAGGAGATGAGCCGGTCGATCGGTGCATCCGTCGAGGGATAGGCATCATTGACGACGGCATAGTCGAACGAGGCCAAGGTCTCTTCCATCAGCATCAGGGATGCGTCGGTGCGTGCCAGGCCGTGGAGCATCACCACGCATTCCCGCGCGGACGCCGCCGTCGCCAAGGTCATGAACAGAAGAGCCGCAACAATACGCATCGACCACACACCAGTCCGATTGCACGGGACAGCTTAGGCCGGCATGGCTGATAGGAAAACAGAAGCGTTTCCAAAAGGGAGATTAGGGGGCCGGTCGGCTGCTGGCAGCGGTACGAGGAGGCCACTATGTGCCAGTGCCGGCCGGCCGACCCCACGGACCCAGGAGATGCGGCGGACCTGAGCATCATGGGGTATCATTTGGGCTTGCGGCCTGTGCTCCTCGTGCCGACGCCCGTCCTTCTTCTCAACTCCACAGTCGCGCAAGATTACTTGAAAATCAACACTTTCTTAACCACGGCTCGCGAATCGCTTGGGTTAAGGTAAACGGTTGAGCTTAATGCGCTTGACTGCCTGACCCTTGCCGGCATCACGCCGCACGCGCGACCACGCGGTTGCGGCCGCGGGTCTTGGCATCATAGAGAGCAAGGTCTGCGCGTTTCATCAGGCCGGCAACCGTGTCGCCCTTGGCCAGCAGCGAGGACACACCGACGCTGACCGTGACCGACACGCTCTTGCCCGCTCCACTGATGGCAAAAGGCGTCTGCGCCACCTCGGCGCGGATGCGCTCGGCAACCATCTCGGCCAGCGCGCCATCGGTGTCGGGCATCACCACGACGAACTCCTCGCCGCCGAATCGGCAAGCGAGATCAATGCCGCGAACGCTCTTCTTCACGCGTCGCGCGAACTCGCGCAGCACTTCGTCGCCACCATCGTGACCAAAGGTGTCGTTGATCCGCTTGAAGCGGTCGAGGTCGGTGATCATCAGCGAAAGCGGCCTGTGCCGCGCGACCGCACGGTCGAACAGTCGCGGCAGGTGGCTGTCGAGATAGCGGCGGTTGTGCAGGCCTGTCAGCCCGTCCGTCACGGCCATCTCGATGGTCTGGCTGACGCTCTGCCTCAATTCGTCGTTGTAGCGCTTGCGGCGCACCTGCGTGCGCAGCCGTGCAATCAGTTCCTCGCGATCGAGCGGCCGCACCAGATAGTCGTTGATGCCCAGCTCGAGCCCGCGAATGATGCGGTCATCCTCTTCCTTCCGGACCAGGAGCACGATCGGCAGCGACCTGGTGCGGTCGAGCGACCGCAACTGCGAGCACAGGCGCAACGGATCGAAATCAGAAAACCCGGTCGACACGATGACGCATTCATAGCTGCCTTCGGCGGCATTGAAGAGCCCCGACTGCGGGTCGGCGGCGACCTGCACCTCTGCCGCCCCGTCCAGCAGCGCGCAGATATGGGCGGCTGAAGACGTCTGCTCGTCGATCAGCAGCACCTTTGGAATGGTTTCCTGCAGCAGCTCGGATCGCGACAGCAGCTCGTCCAGGCCGATGCTGTGTGTCGTCGAGGCGCGCAAGCGCAACTCGTCGGTCAACACCTTGAGGCGCACCAGGCTCTTCACGCGCGTGACCAACTGCAGGTCGTTGACCGGCTTGGTGAGGAAGTCGTCGGCGCCCACCTCGAGCCCGCGCACGCGATCGGTGACGTGGTCGAGGGCCGTGACCATGACGACGGGGATGTGGGCGGTCGCGGGATTGGCCTTCAGCCGGCGGCAGACCTCGAAGCCGTCCATGCCGGGCATCATGATGTCGAGCAGCACGACATCGACCTTGCCGGCCTCGCAGGCGGCGATGGCATCGGGCCCGTTATAGGCGGTCAGCACTTCGAAATATTCGGCCAGCAGCCTGACTTCGAGCAGCTTCACATTGGCCGGGATGTCGTCGACGACAAGGATGCGCGCGGTCATGCCAGTGCCTCGTGCGAACCCGGCGAGCGCATCAGGCGTCGCCCAGGTAGGATTTGATCGTCTCGATGAAACGCGGCACCGAGATCGGCTTGGAGATGTAGGCTTCGCAGCCACCCTGCCTGATCCGCTCCTCATCGCCCTTCATGGCAAAGGCGGTAACGGCGATGACCGGGATGCTGTGGAGGTCGTCGTCCTCCTTCAGCCACTTGGTGACCTCCAGGCCCGAAACCTCGGGCAGCTGGATATCCATCAGGATCAGGTCCGGCCGATGCTTGCGGGCAAGATCAAGCGCCTCGAGGCCGTTGCGCGTACGCACGGTCTCGTATCCGCTTGCCTCGATGAGGTCGCGAAAGAGCTTCATATTGAGCTCGTTGTCCTCGACGATCATCACCTTCTTAGCCATCGAATTTTCCGCCCCGATTGCGCACCAGATGTCGGCGGCAATCATCATGCGCGCCGGATGCGCACACCAACCCCGAATCCGACGTTAACTCAAGAACATTACGAAACGTAAAACGCCCCTGCCAAGTCACGGACCGGCCGGTACAGCATTAACGGTTGCCGCAAGGCACGCTTGCAGCTACTCCCTTGGCAGGCCGGAACGAGCGGGAATGTCGATGCAGAAGAGCCAAGCAAATCAGGATCACGCCGAGGCGCTGGCAGTCCAGGCGCTGGCTTTCGTCGCATCCGATCCCGAGCTTCTGCCGCGGTTTCTCGCCATTACCGGCATCGAGGCGCAACATGTTCGGCTTGCGGCCCAGGAGCCGGGCTTCCTGGCAGGCGTGCTGCAATTCATCCTCGCCCACGAGCCGACGCTGCTGCGGTTTTCGCAAGAAGCAGGCATAGCGCCAGGCGAAGTCGGCATCGCCGCCCGCGCCCTGCCCTTGGGCAATGACGACCACGAACGTTCGGCATGAGCGAAGATCCTGAGACGGCGCGCCAGATCGCCGAACTTGCCCGCGACACCCGCCCGCTGCTCGTGCTCGACGTCGACGAAGTGCTGCTGGAATTCATGGTCCCCTTCATGCGCTTCCTCGACGCGCAGGGGCTGGTGTTCCTGGCCAAGTCGTTCAAGCTGACCGGCAACATCGTCGACCGGAAAACCCAAATCGCGGTCGACCAGGAAGCGGTATCAGGGCTGCTCGACGGCTTTTTCCTTGCTCAGCGCGAATGGCAGACCGCAGCCCAGGGGGCGGCAGACGCCGTGGCAACCCTCGCCGGCAGCGCCGAAGTGGTCATGCTGACGGCGATGCCACACAGGCATCGCGACGTCAGGCGGCTGCATCTCGACGCGCTCGGCTTTCCCTATCCGCTGCTGACCACCGAAGCGGCAAAGGGACCGGCCCTCAGGCAACTGAGAGGCGAAAGCCCTCGCCCGGTCGCCTTCGTCGACGACATTCCGTACAATCTGGTTTCGGTACGCGACGCCGTCTCCGACGCGCATCTGTTCAACCTGATGTCCTATCGCGAAATGCGCCTGCTGATGCCGCCCATGCCGGACGGCATCGTGGTGGCAGAAGATTGGACCGAAGCCGCGCCGAAGATCGCCGCGGCCCTTGGCCTCTAGCCGGGCCGGCTAGTCACCCAGATTGCGCCACCAGTCGCGGCCGGAATCGAGCCTTTCGATACCGGCGCTGTCGAGCGCCGTCGCCCACTCGGCCGACGACTTTCCAGCCAGCACGAGGTCCGGCGCGATTTCCGCGAGCGGCACCATGACGAAGGCCCGGTCGAGCATGCGCGGGTGCGGAATTTCCAGCCCGACGTCGCTGACATTGCTTTCCCCGTGCAAAAGCACGTCGATGTCGATCAGCCGTGGCCCCCACCGCTCGACGCGCACCCGCTTGAGCCTGCGCTCCACCTCCAGACAAAGCTCCAGGAGTTCGAGCGGCGAAAGCGACGTCGCAACCTCGGCGGTGACGTTGAGAAAATCCGGTTGGTCGACCTTGCCCCAGGGCGGCGTGCGGTGGAGCGACGAAACCGTCACGACACGCGTCTGGCCGCTGGCATCCAGCATGTGCAGCGCCGCAGCCATCGATTTCGCCGGGTCGCCAAGATTGCCGCCGAGACTGAGAAACGCCCGCTCCTCAGCCTGGCCAGACAACGGTCACCTCTACATAGTCCAGGACACCAGGCACCGGCGCATTCGGCTTGCGAACGGTGATCTCCGCCTTCTTGATCTGCGGGAAACGCTCGGCCAGCGCCCTGCCGCATTCCTGCGCCAGCGCTTCGATGAGGAAGCGCCGCTCGCCGGTGATGATCGATTCGATGACCTGGAAGGCAACGCCGTAGTCGACGGTGCTCTCCATCGAATCGTCCCCCAACGGACGCGTCGGGTCTACGGTCAATTCGGCATCGACATAGAAGCGCTGGCCAAGCGTCTCTTCTTCGTCGAACAGACCGTGCCGCGCAAAGAAAGCGCAGTTTTTCATTCGGATGAGGTACATCGAAGTCAGTGTCCCGGCAGGTTGGTCTGGCGCGCTAGCATAGCATCCGCGAATGCCAGCGCGTCCACGTTGATTGCGACATTATGGACGCGGAATATCTGCGCGCCCTTCATGCGGAGAATGACGCTCGTCGCCGCCGTGCCCGCATCGCGGTCGGCAGCCTCGCGTCCGATGATATGGCCGACGAAACGCTTGCGCGACGTGCCGGCGAGCAGCGGATAGCCTAGTTCGGAAAGCTCCGAGAAGCGTGCCATCAGCTCAAGGTTCTCGTTTTCGTCCTTTGCAAAGCCGAAGCCGGGATCGAGCATGACCTGCTCGTCGCGAACGCCGGCCGCGCGCGCGATCTCCAGCGAGCGGCGCAGGAAGGCAAACTGATCGTCGATCACGTCGCCCAGCTTGGCGCGGTCGCGGCCGGTATGCATGATGACCAGCCCTGCCCCGGTCTCGGCGGCGACCCTTGCGATGCCGGGCTCGCGCTGCACGCCCCACACGTCGTTGACGATATGGGCACCGGCGGCCACGGCGAGGCGCGCCGTCTCCTCGCGATAGGTATCGACCGAAACCAGCACGTCGCCTGAACGGGCGAGCTGGGAGATGATCGGAAGGACACGGTCCTGTTCTTCCGCTGCCGAAACCGGTGCGGCACCGGGCCGCGTCGATTCACCGCCGACGTCGACGATGGCTGCGCCTTCGGCAACCATCCGCATGGCCTGTTCAAGCGCCAGCTCAGGCGCGTCGAACGCGCCGCCATCGGAAAAACTGTCAGGCGTGACGTTGAGGATGCCCATGACAAGCGCCCTGTCGCCGAGATCGACATGGCGCCCATGCGCCAGTTGCCATCGTTTGCCGGTCATGCCGTCGCCACAAAAGAACTCCAGAGCACAGACCGCGTCACGAAATATCAACGCTTGCAGCATCAACTCGCCGTGCGGCCACTTCTTGCGGCACCGATTTCCGTTGCGCCGCCAACGCCCCTAACGCAAGGTAGGCCAAGAGGCAACTAATGAAGCAACTCTTCCTCGCCGCCCTGCTCACTGGAGGCATTTGCCTACCCGTTCAGGCGGCAACTGTGTCGAAATCCTACAGCTATTTCACCATCACCGGCAAAACGCTCGACGAGATCGAACAGCAGCTGATGACGCGCGGGCCCGAGGTCAAGAGCACCGGTGGCAGGCATCCCGGCGCGACGCAGATGGAGTTCACCAGCCGGATCGGCTACGCCGAGGTCAAGGGCGGCTGCGCCATCGTCTCGGCGCAGGTCAGCGTCAAGGCCAAGGTGATCCTGCCGCGCTGGCGCCAGAACGGCAAGGCGGCACAGGACGTCAAGCTGATCTGGAACACGCTGTCATCCGACATCAAGCGCCACGAAGAAAGCCATGTGGTAATCGCCAAGAACCACGCCCGCGAGTTGGAGCAGGCGCTGAAGGCTATTGGCAGGCAGAAGACCTGCGCCATCGCCGCCGCCAAGGCCAAGGCGACCAGCGATCGTATCCTCGGCGCGCACGACCGCGCGCAGGAAGAGTTCGATCGCATCGAGGGCATCAATTTCGAAAGCCGCATCATCAGGCTGCTGCGTTACCGCCTGGAGCGCATCGACGCCGGCAAGATCAAGGGCTGAGGGCGGACCTCGCCGCTAGTCGGCAACACCGAGTTTCTTGTGCAGGCTCGTCGACGAGGTCGTGTACTGGAACACGATCCGTTCCTTGGGGCTGATGACGTGCTTGGCCGCCTGGGCCATCAGCGCTGCCTCGTGAAACCCCGACAGGATCAGCTTCAGCTTGCCGGGATACCAGTTGATGTCGCCGATGGCGAAGATGCCCGGCACCGAGGTCTCGAACTTCTCGGTGTCGACCGGGATCTGGTTTTCGTGGAGATCGAGGCCCCATTCGGCCACCGGCCCGAGCTTCATCGTCAAGCCGAAGAACGGCAACAGACGCGTGCAGGCAACCTCAACTTCGCTGTCCGGTCCCTTGACTGCGATCGACCTGAGAGCACCGTCCTCGCCCGAAAGCGCCGACACCTGGCCGATCACCAGGTCGAGCGCGCCAGCTTGCTGGAGCGCATGCATCTTGTTGACGTTGTCGGGCGCCGCACGGAATTCCGGCCGACGGTGGACAAGGGTAACCCGCCTTGCGATGGGCTGGAGATTGAGGCTCCAGTCAAGCGCCGAGTCCCCGCCACCTACCACGACGACGTCGTGGCCACGGAACTCTTCCATGCGCCGGACCGAATAGCTGACGCTTGATCCTTCATAGGCTTCGATGCCGGGGATTGGCGGCCGCTTGGGCTGGAACGAACCGCCACCGGCAGCGATCACCACCACCTTGGCTTCGAACACCTCGTTCTCGTCGGTCGTGACGCGAAAGCCACCGCCTTCCAGACGCTCCAGCGCCGTCACCATGCGATTGAAGCTGAAGCCCGGCTTGAACGGGGCGATCTGCTGCAGCAGCTTGTCGACCAGCTCCTGCGCTCCGACGACCGGATAGCCCGGAATGTCGTAGATCGGCTTTTCCGGATAAAGCTCGGCGCATTGCCCGCCCGGCCGGTCGAGGATGTCGATCAGATGGCAGCGCATGTCGAACAGACCGAGCTCGAACACGGCAAACAGGCCGACCGGGCCGGCACCGATGATCAGGACGTCGGTATGGGTAATGTCGCTCAAAGCCACCCTCGCCGCTCACGCACGCACATATAAGGAATGTGCATGAGATGCACGGCCATGCCAAGCGAGGCGCAGATGGGAAGGCTCAGCCCTGGCGCTCGGGCACGGTGACGATCAGGCCATCGAGTTCGTTCCGGACCTTGATCTGGCACGACAGGCGCGAATTCGGCTGCACCTCGTAGGCGAAGTCGAGCATGTCTTCTTCCATCGCTTCGGGCTCGCCGACGAGCGCGGTCCACGCTTCGTCGACATAGACATGACAGGTCGCGCAGGCGCAGGCGCCGCCACATTCGGCCTCGATGCCGGGTACCGCATTGCGGATGGCGTTTTCCATCACCGTCGAGCCGTTTTCGGCCTCGACTTCGAAACGGGTGCCGTCATGGGCGATGTAGGTAAGCTTGGTCATGCTCGTTCCTAAGAAAGGTCACCCGGCAGATAATCACTCCACCGTGCAAGTCAACTGCGGCGCGTACGCGCCGCCTCATGTCGGGATCGAGATGGAAGCCCTAGCGGCTGATGGCGGCGAGGAAGTCGCGCAGTTCGTCGATCAGGCCGGCAAGGCGTTTGAGCAGCCTGGCGTCGTCCGGACGCTCCTCCAGTTCGGCGACACAATCGGCGATCGGAAAAGCGCCGACGCCCCGCGCTGCGCCCTTGAGGGCATGGCACAGCCTGAGGCGTTCGGCCAGGTCAGCCGGTACGATGGCATCGCGGACGGAAAGCGCCTGGTGGACGAACATGTCGAGCACTTCGCGCTCGACATCGCGGTCGCCGATGGTCTGCCGCGACAGGTGTTCGAAGTCGATTGGACGGCCATGCGACGCGCCAGAAGATTCGCCCCCCGGCATGCCGAAGGCCACCGAACCGGTTTCGCGCATTACCATTCAACCCCTGCCTCGCCACTCGCCCATGGGTTGGTAACCTAGGGCGACCATGTGGATAACCCGTTAACCCGGCAACCCCAGCAAGCGCATGGCGTCGGGCCCAATAATCACTCCAGTGTTAACCTTATATTTAAACTTTTACGTATCGGGGCGAATGCATGTTTTCTTTACCCGATTGTGTCACTACGATACGGGCGGTCCATATTGAGCCTCGGACGCGGTCAAAAATAGGACAAAAAGTCCAGAGATTCCGCGTCTTTAGTACAGGGTAGCGAAGGCATGGCGAAGAAATCCACTCCGACAAAAAACCTCGATCTCGACGTAGCCAAGGAGCTCGAGCAGGCGCTCGATCTCGACCTGAGCGGCGCCGATGACGGCGGCCTCGACATGGCCGCATCGATGGACGATCTCGAAGCTCAGATTTCCCAGGCAGCTGAGGAACTGGCGCGCGAAAGCGGCAACAAGAAGCCCGCAGCGCCCAAGCCGGAACCGGCGCCGATGGCACGCGCCGCGGCCGAGCCGCCGACCCAATTGCGCCCCGTCGAAACCCGCCCGCTGCAGCCCGAAGGCTTCAAGCCGGCCAATGACGATCGCCAGAAAGACTACAAGTCGCTGCTTCACAGCCTCAACCGCCGTGCATCCAGCACCATCTACTGGATGGTCGGCCTTGTCTCGGTCGCCTGGGTCGCAGGCGCCTTGGCCCTCGCCGACCGTGTCGTCAGCCCGAGCATCTGGACCATTCGCTCGATCGACGACATCTTCGCGCGTCCGGGCCTGCTGATGCTGCTGGTCGCCACCGTGGTGCCCATCGCTCTGTTCTGGGCCTTCGCCGCGATGATCCGCCGCGCCCAGGAAATGCGCATTGCAGCGCAGTCGATGACCGAAGTGGCCTTCCGCCTCGCCGAACCCGAAAACATGGCACAGGACCGTGTCATGATGGTCGGCCAGGCCGTGCGCCGCGAAGTCGCCGCCATGGGCGAAGGCATCGAGCGCACGCTGGCCCGCGCCGTCGAGCTCGAGACGCTCGTCCACACCGAGGTCAACCAGATCGAGCGCTCCTATTCGGAAAACTCCGCCCGCATCCGTTCGCTGGTCGACGGCCTCGGCAGCGAGCGCGAGGCCGTTGTATCGCACGCCGAGCGCGTACGCGCCTCGATCGCCGGCGCGCATGAGACGCTGCGCGACGAGCTTGGCTCGGCTAGCGACATCATTCGCGACAGCATCCTCAACGCATCGACCAAGCTGTCGATGACGATCACCAATTCCGGCGACACGCTGATCGACCGCATCAACGAAGGCGGCATGGGCCTGTTCGAAGCGATCGACAACCGCATGGATTCGATCAGCGACCGCCTGTCGACCTCGGGCGAGGCCTTCGCCAGCCTGCTCGACACGCGCATCGCCAAGCTGACCCAGAGCACGGACGAAGTTACCCGCTCGCTGACCGACATGCTCGACGACCGTACCTCGGGCATGGTTTCGCTTCTCGGCGGCGCTGCCAAGACCATCAATTCCGAATTCGAGGCGAGCCTGCACGGCATCGAGCGCATCCTGGCCGAACGTGGCCAGGCGCTCATCGGCGAGTTCCAGACGCGCGCCGAAGCACTCGACACCGGCACCGCCAAGCTCAATGCCGCGCTCGAAGCCCGCGCCCGCCAGATCAACGAGACGCTGGTCGAACGTGCCCGCGAGATTGCAACGACCTTCGTCGAGGGCCGCGATTCGCTGTCGGCGATGATCGACCAGGGCAAGACCCAGATCGGCACCGACCTCGCCGACATCATCACCTCGACCTCGACCATGCTCGAAGCCCGCGCGACCGACTTCGCCGGCCGCATGGAGGCTGCCCGTCACCAGGTGTCTCGCGCCTTCGACGGCGACATCCAGCGCCTTTCCGACGCCCGCGTCGGCATCGAGCAGGCGGTCGAAGATCACACCCGCAAGCTGTCGGACGCCCGCGACCGGATGGCAGCGGCACTCAAGGACGATCTCAGCAAGTTCGCCGAAGGCCGCGCCAGCATCGAAGCCGCCGTTGGCTTCCAGGTCCAGAAGCTCGCCGAAGGCCGCAGCCTGATCACGCGCGCCCTCGACGACGACATGCGCAAGCTGGACCAGTCGCGCCAGGCCATCGACGAAACCCTCACCGGCCAGTTCCGCCAGTTGGCCCAGGGCCGCGAACAACTCGCCCAGGCGCTCGTGGAAGACTCCGAGAGACTCGTCCAAGCCCGTACGAACATTGACGAAATGGTCGCCGGTCATGTCGGCAAGCTGGCCGAGGGCCGCTCGATCCTGACGCGTGCACTCGAAGCCGACCTGACCAAGCTGGCCGACAGCCGCAGCAGCATCGACGGCCTGGTCGCCGGTCAGGTCGAAAAGATCGCCGAAGGCCGCGCCATCCTGGCATCTGCCCTGGAACGCGACCTCGATGGCATCAAGGCGCTCGTCGACGGCCACTCCTCGAAGATCGCCACAGACCGTGCCGGCCTTGCCAAGGCACTCGAAACCGATCTCGACGGCATCAAGGCACTGGTCGACGGCCATGCGTCGAAGATTGCGACCGACCGCGCCGAGCTGTCGCGCAGCCTGGAAGCCGACATCTCGAACATCCACGGCCTGATGGAAGGCCATGCCGACAAGCTCGCGGAAGAGCGCACCCTGCTCTCCAAGACGCTGGAATCCGACCTTGCCAAGCTGGCCGACAGCCGCGCCGGCATCGACGGCCTGGTCGCGGGCCAGGTCGAGAAGCTCGCCGAGGGCCGCGACATCCTCAAGCGTGCGCTCGAAACCGATCTCAACGCCATCCGCAGCACCATCGCTGCACAGTCGGAGAAGCTCGCCGAAGACCGTTCGCTGCTGTCCCGCTCGCTCGAGGCCGATCTCGACAACGTCAAGAGCCTGGTCTCCAACCACGCCGAACGACTCGTCGCCGAACGCGGCGCGTTGTCCAAGGCGCTGGAAGACGATCTTGCCAAGCTGGCGGAAAGCCGCTCCGGCATCGACGGCCTGGTTGCGGGCCAGGTCGAGAAGCTCGCCGAAGGCCGCGACATCCTCAAGCGCGCGCTCGAGTCGGATCTGAACACCATCCGCAGCACCGTCGCCTCGCAGTCGGAGAAGCTGGCCGAGGACCGCGCCATGCTGGCCCGCTCGCTCGAAGCCGACCTCGACAGCGTCAAGGGCCTTGTGTCGAGCCATGCCGAGCGCCTGGTCGCCGAACGCGGCACCCTGTCCAAGGCGCTTGAAGACGACCTCGCCAAACTGGCGGAAGGCCGCTCCGGCATCGACGGCCTCGTTGCCGGCCAGGTCGAAAAGCTGGCCGAAGGCCGCGACATCCTGCGCCGCGCCCTGGAAGCCGACCTCGCCAAGATCGACGGCATGATGCTCGGCCAGGTCGACAAGCTGGCTGCCGGCCGCGACGCGCTGACCAAGGCGCTCGAAGCCGACCTTGCCATGCTGAACGACAGCCGCTCCAGCATCGACAGCATCGTCGCCGGCCAGGTCGACAAGCTGGCCGCTGGCCGCGACGCCCTGACCCGGGCGCTCGAAGCCGACCTCGCCTTGCTGAACGACAGCCGTACCAACATCGACGGCATGGTGGTCGGGCACGTCGGCAAGCTCGCCGAAGGCCGCGACACCTTTGTCCGCGCCCTCGATGCGGATCTCGGCAAGCTGGGCGACGCCCGCCGCGAGATCGACCTTGCTATCGCCGGTCATATCGACCAGATCGCCGCACGCCGCGTCGACATTTCCGACGCGATCGCCAGTGATGTCGAAAAGATCGAGGAAGCCTTCCGCCGCCAGACCGGCGTCATCGAAGAGCGCACCGGAACGATGGAACGCGCGCTGTCGCTCGGCGTCGACAACGTCCGCGGCGTGCTCGAAAAGAGTGCCGTCTTTGTCGCCGGCGCCCTGCGCGACAAGGTCATGGAAGTGACATCCGCCCTGCACGAGCAAGCCGGCCAGGCCTTCAGCGACGCCGACCGTGTCATCGCCGAGCGGGCCGAACAGACGTCGAATGCCCTGCTTGCCCGGGCCGAAGACATCGCCCGTGCGTTCGAGGAGGCCGACGGCCGTCTCGCGGCCAGGGCACACGAGACGTCGAACTCGCTGCTGGCCCGCGCCGAAGAAACCGCCGATACGCTGTCGGCCAAGGCGGGCGAGATCGCCCAGACCTTCGACGCAGCCGACCGCTCGCTGATCGCGCGCGCCATCGAGACCGCGGAATCGCTGTCGGCCCGTGCCGGCGACATCCTGCGCAACTTCGACAACGCCGACGAGCGCCTCGGCCTGCGCATCGGTGAATCTGCCGATGCATTGGCTGCCCGTGCCGCCGAACTCGGCCGTATCTTCGACACTGCCGACGAAAAGCTCGCGGCGCGCATTGCCGAAGGCGCCGACTCGCTCGGCGACCGTGCCGGCGAACTCAGCCGCATCTTCGACGCGGCCGACGAGCGCATTGCCGCCCGCGTCGCCGACAGTTCAGCGACGCTCGGCAGCCGCGCCGGCGAAATCGTCCGCAACTTCGAGGAAGCCGACGAGCGTCTTGCGGCGCGCGCCGCGCAGACGGCCGACACCCTGTCCGGTCGCGCCGCCGACATCGGCCGTGCCTTCGAGGAAGCCGACAGCCGGATTGCGGCTCGCGTCGACCAGACGGCGGAATCGCTGCTTGGCCGTGCCGCCGAAATCAGCCGCGCCTTCGACGAAGCCGACGGCAGGATCGCCGCTCGCGTCGATCTCACCTCGCAATCGCTGCTCGGCCGCGCTTCGGAAATCGGCCAGGCCTTCGACGAAGCCGGCCAGCAATTGGCGGCCCGCGTGACCGAGAGTACCTCGGGCATCGGCGAGCATGCGGCATTGATCGCCAACGCCTTCACCGAGACCGAGCAGCGCGTCGTTGCCCGCGCCCAGCGCACGGCGGCGGATCTTGATGCCCGCGCCCGCGCCATCGAGGAAACGCTGGCCAATGTCGACGAGCGCCTGGCCGCTGGCGCCGAAGGCGTCGCGACCCGCATCGGCGAGCACCTGTCGAGCGCGGAAAACCGCCTCGCCCATGGTGCCGAGTCGATGGGCCAGAAGCTCAACGATCAGGTTGCCCAGGCCGAAGCCCAGCTGGTCGCCCGCGCCAACGTGATTGCCGAGACCTTCACCGCCGTCGGCCAGCACATCGGCCAGAGCACCAATGAGGCCGCGCGCACCATCGGCACCAACACGCGTGAACTCAACGCCATGCTGGCCGAACGCTCGAACGAGATCGCCAAGATCCTCGACGAGACGGCGCGTCCCCTGGTCGACCGCTTCGCCGAAAGCGGCAACGACCTGCACCGCTCGATGGAAGAGGCGACCGCCCGCGCCACCGAAAAGCTGCGCAGCGAAAACGCAATCCTCGCCGACGCGCTTGCCAGCCGCACCGCCGAGACGCTGTCTGCCGTCGAGGGCGCACGCTCGACGCTTGCCGACAGCGTGGCCGATCTCATCGGCCGGATGACAACGTCGAGCTCGCAGCTCGGCGAACTGATCGAACGCGCGGCGCAGAACCTCGCCACCGTCGACGATCGCCTCACCGGCAGCACGACGAACTTCTCGGCCACCACCGAGAAGGCAGCGCAGACCTTCGCCAGCGCCGCGCGCCTGGTCGACTCGAACACCAACCGGCTGACCGACCTGTCGTCGAGCACGCTGCGCGAAGTGGCCTCCATCGCCACCAAGTTCGACGAGCACAGCCGCCTGCTGTCGAGCGCGTCCAACCTGCTGTCCTCGGCGCAGAGCAATCTCGAGCACACACTCGAACGCCAGTCGTCGCTGGAGGACCTGGCCGTCGGTCTCGTCAAGAAATCGGAAGACCTCGAGCGCGTCATGCAGTCGTTCGAGCGCCTGGTCGGCCAGACGCTGGAAAGCGCCGAAGGCAAGACCATGGAATCGGCCGAGAAGATCCGCGCCGCTATCTCCGATGTCGTCGAAACCGCGACAAAGCGCTTCGCTGACGCCACCGAGGACATGCGCCGCACGGCCGGCTCGATCAAGACCGAGCTCGAAAGCACTCGCGCCGAGCTCAAGAAGGGCGTGCTCGACATGCCGGAGGAGGCCAAGGAATCGACCACGGCCATCCGTCGCGCCGTCTCCGAGCAGATCAACGCGCTCAAGGAACTGTCGGCGATCGTCGCCAAGTCGGGCCGCACCGTGGACGTCTCCGACGCCTCGCTGCGCAACACGCAGCCGCCGGCGCAGCAGCCGCGCCGCCCGGCCCCGCAGCCCGAGCAGCGTCGCGAGCCGCCGGCAGCACCGTTGGGCGGTAACGCCGGCCTGCGCGGCACGCTCGACATCGAGCGCCCGGCAGCCCAGCCGCAGCCGCCGGTCCGCGAGCCTGCCAGCCGCGGCCAGCAGGGTGGATGGGTGCGCGACCTGTTGACCGGTGCCTCGCGCGAGGAGCAGCCTGCCCGCCAGGCGGCCCAGCCCGAGCCGCGCGCCGTGCCCGCACAGCGTTCGCCGATGCATGTGGTGGAATCGCTCAACTCGCTGTCGGTCGACATCGCCCGCGCCATCGACCACGAAGCCTCGATCGAGCTTTGGGACCGCTATCGCCGCGGCGAGCGCGACGTCTTCACCCGCCGGCTCTACACGCTGAAGGGCCAGCAGACCTTCGACGAGATCCGCCGCAAGTATCAGTCCGACGGCGAATTCCGCACGGCCGTCGACCGCTACTGCGACGACTTCGAGAAGCTGCTCAAGGATGTCTCGCGCAGCGACCGCGACAGCATCATGACCAAGACCTACCTGACCTCGGATACCGGCAAGGTCTACACCATGCTGGCCCACGCGGCGGGACGCCTGAAGTAAGGCTGTCCGAAAGGACGCATGGCACGAATCAAAAGGGCAGCAGGTACCACCTGCTGCCCTTTTTGCCATCCGGGCCTCACGTCTTGGATGACTGGAACGTGCAAGGGGTCCAATTCCGGCCGACAGGCAGACGAAACAGCAATCGCGCAATCGGACCAACGATCGGGGAGAGAAGGTAGGCGGAAACGCGTCAGCCGGGCCCCCGTTGCCCTGCTGGCCTACCCGACTGCCCGAGTTGTCAGATCAGTCCTTCAGTCCACTGGACGATGTCGGACGCAGCCTGGCCGAAGGCAGCGTCGAGGGCAGCGACGTAGGCGTCGTTGCCGGTGCCGGAAACCGGCGCCGTGGCGTTGAACACGCGCGAGGCGCGAACCTGGCCGTTGCGGTCGTTCAGCAACCTGACGAACAGCTCGACCTCGGCCTGGGCGCTGCCGCCGACCTTGATCTCGAAGCTGCGGACCTCCACGATGACCTGGTAGTCGATCGCCAGCCCCTCGCCCGGCTTGCCTATGCCGACATAGCCGCCCGCGCGCTGGAAGGTCTCGGCAAGCCGCGCCTGCAGGATGCGCGGCAGCCGGTCGGACCACTGCGCGCCCTTGAGGAACTGGATCGAGCCGGGCGACGGCTTGATGACGATGCTCTGGCCATCGAGCGACTTCAGCGCCGAAGGTTCAGCGATCAGGATCTGGCGGCGGCTCGAACCGCTGCGGCCAGTCACCGAAGGCGCAGTCAATTCGTAGGTATCGAGTGGCGGCGGCGTGCTGACGAACAGCGAGGTGCAGCCGGACAGCGTCAGCGCCACTGCAGCAAGCAGCAATGTAGATCTAGCAGACTTCACATGCTGTCCCCGGATACGACTCACTCGCACCTTGCGCGAACCACCCTCAAGCAACTTCATGGTGCGGCAGGCAAACGATGTCAACGACGCACCCGCCCGTCGAATTCACGCACGGTGCCCTCGCCGCCGGTGATGATGCGCTGCGGATTGCGCTCCAGGTCGGAGATCGCCTGCTCGATGCGGGTGATCGAGCGGCGGCTGTCCTGGACGAGCGATTCGACGTCGCGCAGGCCCTGCCCCGAAAAGCGTGCCAATCCGTCGGTGATCGTGCCCAGGCGCGCATTCAGCGTGTCGGCGACCTGCTTGAACGCCTTCAGCGTCTCGCTGGCATCGGACATCACGCCTTCCGCCTCGCCCGAGCCCAGCAGCTTGTCGACCTTGGCCAACACGCCGTCGACGCGGACGGAAGCCTGGTTGAGACGCGACGCCAGTTGCTTGGCGTCGGAGACGATCTGGTCGATGTCGTCGGCGCGGTCACCGAACTTCTCGGTCACCTTGGCGACGTCGGCGGCCGCCTTGTTGGCGTTTTCGCTGGCCTTGCGGATGTTGTCGAGGGACTCCTTGACGCTCGCCGCATCCACCCCTTCCAGCACGCCGTCGACCTTGGTCAGGGTCTGTTGCGTCTTCTGGGCGAAGTCGTTGATCGAGGCGACGGTGGTGTTGACGCCCTTGACGATGTCGTCGATCTGGTCGCTCTGCGCGCTCAGGTTCTTGGTGAAGGTGTCGACACTGGCGACAATGTTCTTCACCTTGTCGCGGTCGACCGATTTGAGCAGCCCTTCCGCCGCCTCGATGGTGCCGTCGAGCTTGCCCGACACGGTGGATAGCTGCTCCGAAAGCGCGCTCACGCTGGCCAGGAACTTGTCCACGCCATCGGCATTGCGTGCCAGGGATTCCGAGAATTTCTGGGCATTGCCGACGGTTGCCGTCAGCGGGCCGCGGACGTCGTTGGTGAAGCCTTCGAGATTGTTCAGCACCGTGTCGGCGCGCTTGAAAATGTCCTGCGCCGTCTGCAGCAGGTTGGTGACTGCGGACGGATTGGCGACGATCTCGGCAACGGTGCCGTCAGCCTCGGCCTTGTCGAGCAGGTTCGGTTCCTTGATGTTGGCACCCTTGAGCTCGATGTTGGCCTGTCCGGTCAGGCCGGCAAGGCCGATGTCGGCCTGCGTCGACTGCGTGATCGGCGTCAGCCTGTCGATCTCCGCGTCGGCGATCGCCACCTGGGGATTGCTGACGTCGAGATAGACGCGACGGACGTCGCCGACCTTGACGCCGTTGAACAGCACGAAGCTGCCCCTGGCCAGCCCCGAGGCCGAGCCTGGAATGCGCACACGCAGCGTCGCTGTTTCGCCTCTCTCGCCGATCGCCGCCGTCCAATAGACGAAAGCAAACGCGGCCAGAATCGCAAACAGCGTGAAGATACCGACGACGACGTAGTTGGCCCTGGTCTCCATCACATCATTCCATTCTATGCCCTTGCGGCAAGATCAAGTTGCCGCGCGCGTTTTCCGCGGAAATACGACCTCACCCATGGTTCTTCGCTCTTCAGCATGTCGGCGATCGTGCCTTCGACCAGCACCTTCTTCTTGCCGAGCACGGCGACCCGGTCGCAGACCGAAAACAGGCTGTCGAGATCGTGCGTCACCATGTAGACGGTCAGGCCCATCGTATCGCGCATCTTGGCGACCAGTTCGTCGAACTCGGCAGCACCGATCGGATCGAGACCGGAAGTCGGCTCGTCGAGAAAGACGATGTCGGGGTCGAGCGCCAGCGCCCGCGCCAGCGCAGCGCGCTTGATCATGCCGCCGGACAGCTCGGATGGATATTTGCCGGCCGCATCCGGCGGCAGGCCGACCAGCTCGATCTTCAGCATCGCAAGCTCGTTCATCAGCTTCCGCGGCAGGTCGAGATATTCGCGCATCGGCACCTGGACGTTCTCGAGCACCGTCAGCGCCGAAAACAGCGCGCCGTGCTGGAACAACACGCCAAGCCGCATGTCGATCCTGAGCCGTTCTTCCTCGCTTGCGCTCTCCAGATCGACGCCAAAAAGCTTGATCGTGCCTGAGCACTTGCGGATCAGCCCAAGGATGGTGCGCAGCAGCACCGATTTGCCGGAACCGGAGGCGCCGACGAAACCGAGAATCTCGCCCCGCTTGATGTCCAGATCGAGCTTTTCCAGGATGACCTTTTCTTCGAAGGCAACCGTCAGGTCTCGAACCGAAAGCAGCACGTCGCCCTTGCCATTCAGGCTCTGGCCTTCCGATTGAATGGTCTTTGTCCGGCTCGCCATGTCAGAAATTGATCGCTGCGTAGAACATGGCGAACAGGCCATCGAGAATGATGACGACGAAGATGGCCTTGACCACCGACGCGGTGACGTGACGGCCCAGCGATTCCGCGCTGCCGCCGACCTTGAGGCCTTCGACGGACGCGATGGTGCCGATGATGATGGCCATGAACGGCGCCTTGATCAGCCCGGCAAAGATGGTGCTGAGATCGATCGCAACGCGCAGGCGGTCGATGAAAGCCGCCGGCGGAATGTCGGAGTAGAACCAGGCCGTGGCCATGCCGCCGCCAAGGGCGGCGAAATTGGCCAGGATCGAAAGGCAGGGCAGCGCAATGACCAGCGCCACCAGCCGCGGAAACACCAGCACGCCGATCGGGTTGAGGCCGATGACCGTCAGCGCGTCGACCTCCTCGCGCATCTTCATCGAGCCGATTTCCGCGGTGATCGCGCTGCCCGAGCGGCCGGCGATCATGATCGCCGTCATCAGCACGCCGAGTTCGCGCAGCACCAGCACGCCGATCAGGTCGACGACGAAGATGTCGGCCCCGAAATAGCTGAGCTGGAACGCCCCCTGCTGGGCGACGATGGCGCCGACGATGCCGGACATCAACAAGACCACGGGAATCGCGCCGACGCCCATGCGGTCGATCTGGGCGAAGATGGCCGCCGGGTTGACCGCATGGCCGCGCCCGAGCTTCATCTGGGCGCCACGGATGGTCGCGCCCAGAATGTTCATCGAAGACAGGAAGTCGTCGCGCATCTCATAGACACGCCGGCCCACTGCCTCCAGCATGCGGATGACGATGTTCGGCTGGACCACGGCAGCCGAATCGCCCTCGCGTCGCACGGCCTCGCCAACGGCACCGAGCAGGACGTTGGCCGCTTCGCTGCGGCCTTCCATCTTGACCTCGACGCCCCTCTTTTCATTGGCGCAGACCAGCCTGTCGATGACCCAGGCGCCCGCAGTGTCCATCTTCTCGATGCCGGACAGGTCGAGCGCCAGTGCCGCAAAGCCCTTGCGGGCTTCGAGCGTGCGCATTTCAGCATCGACAAGGGCTACGGTGCGCGTGGTCCAGATGCCGGTGAAGACGCAGGCAAGCACGCCCCCACGCTCCGCCACAGCAACCTGAGGTCGGTGATCTCGACCGTCGGCTGCCCCGCCGCTTGCTTCCCGTTTGCCGATGGTCAACATGGCACCCTACTTAACGTGTCGGCTGCTGCCTGTCGATTTTCGCAACCCCGCCAAGCAGTTGAACGGAGAAGATTTTCATGGTGCGTGTCCTTTCGGTCGAAGATGAGCGCTTTCCCATCGCCGGAACGTTCACGATCTCGCGCGGTTCCAAGACCGAAGCCGAGGTCATCACCTGCACGATCACCGAATCAGGCTTCACCGGACGCGGCGAATGCGTGCCCTACAAACGCTACGGCGAGACCATGGCCAGCGTCCGCGAGGCAATCGAGCAGGCGCGGCGTGCAGTCGAAGATGGCGCCAATCGGACGGACCTGCTCTCTCTCATGCCTGCAGGCGCGGCCCGCAACGCCGTCGACTGCGCCTTGTGGGACCTCGAGGCAAGGACGACCAACACCGCAGTTGCCTCAAGGCTCGGCCTGACCTCGCCTCGCGCGATCGAGACCGCCTACACGCTGTCCCTGGGCGAACCCGAGGCGATGGCAGCACAGGCGCGCGCCAACGCCATGCGTCCGTTGCTCAAGGTCAAGATCGGCGGCGACAACGATATTGCCCGCATCCGCGCGGTGACCGAAGCGGCACCGCACAGCCGCATCATCCTCGACGCCAACGAAGGCTGGACCGACACCAACGTCGCCGAAAACCTGGCTGCAGCCGCGGAGCTGCGGGTCGCGCTGATCGAACAGCCGCTGCCGGCAGGGGCCGACCAGATCCTGGGGCGCATTCCGCACCCGGTGCCGATCTGTGCCGACGAAAGCGTCCACAGCGCCGCAGACCTTGACGGGCTCAAGGGCCTCTACGACGCCGTCAACATCAAGCTCGACAAGTCGGGCGGCCTGACGGCGGCGCTCGAACTGCGCGACCGCGCCCGTATGCTCGGCTTCCAGGTGATGGTCGGCTGTATGGTCGGCACCTCGCTCGCCATGGCGCCAGCGGTGCTGCTCGCCCAGGATGCCGATTTCGTCGATCTCGATGGCCCCTTGCTCTTGGCCCGCGACCGCTCGCCGGGGCTCATCTACAACGGCTCAATGGTGTCTCCGCCCCTGTCCGCGCTCTGGGGTTGAGCGCGAGGCCAGCACCACGAGGACGATGGCGCAAGCCGCGACACCGGCCATGAAAAAGAAGCCGTTGACGCCGAAGCGCTCGTAGAGCGGGCCCGAAACCAGCGTCACGATCGCCATCGACATGCCGTTGGTGAAATAGGCGACGCCTTGTGCGGCGCCGGTGCGCTCTTCGGGGATGGACTCGGCAATCAGCTTCTGCACACCGATCAGCACCAGGGCCGTCGACAGCGCGTGCAGGCTTTGCACCGCGAAGAAGCCCGGCACGCCCAGTCCCAGGGGCCAGATCAGCGGATACGCGATCCAGCGGACGATCGCACCGGCGCCAGCCAGGACGAGCACCAGCGCCGTCGACCTGGAACCGAACAGCCGGGTGAAAAACATGAACATGACGATTTCCGCCGCCACCCCCCAGCTCCACAGCAGCCCGACAATGGTTTCGTCGATGCCGAGAGACTTCCAGTAGATCGACACGAAACCGTAGAGGAAACCGTGGCTGCCGATGATCACCCCGGTGCCACCGGCCATCAGCAGGAAGTAGCGGTTGAACAGCTTCGGCGCCTGCTGCATGTCGGCCGCCGACAACGGCGAAGCCTGTCTCGGCCTGCCCAGGCGAGGCGTGATGAACGACATCAGGAAGCAGCCCAGAAGCCCGATCGAGATGATGACGGGCACCGCATCCGCGCCTGTCCATGACAGGATGAACCCTGCGCCCAGGCTGCCGCCGAGAAAGGCGATCGAGCCCCAAATGCGCATCGCCGCATAATCGGAACCGTAGCGGCGAACGCCAGACAGAGCCAGCGAATCGGCGATCGGCGAGTGCGGCGTCCAGACCACCGCAAGCGCCAGCGAGACGGCCAGCACGATGAGATAGGCAGGTTCCAGGAAATAGCCGAGCGAAAGCAACAGCGCCGAGGCGGCAAGGAAGATGAAGACGTTGGCGCGGTCCCTGGCGCGGTCGGCCATCGCCGCGATCAACGGCGTGGTGATGACGCGCAGAAACATCGGTGCCGAAAGGATGATGGCGATCTGTTCGGGATCGAACCCCTTGGCTTCGAGCCAGAGCGGGAAATACGGCAGGTGCACGCCCATCGGTACGAACAATGCGGCGAACAGCAGCGATATGCGCAGCTCGAAGCGCTGCGGCTTGACCTGCTGTTCTGGCGTGAGAGGCGGAAGTTTCATGGCAGGTATGCGGTCCGGGTGCAGACCCGATCCTAGCAAGCCTCACCGATTTGCTGTTCCAATACCATGGCTGTCGGGGCGGCGAAAGCGGCCCGGATCGCCAAGCCGCCGAGGGGTTAGGCCACGCCTGCCGGTCCTGGTCGGCCAAGCCGCGTCGCCGCTCGGGTCGCCAGGATGATCATGCACGCCGAGGCGCAACGCCCGCTCGTGCACTGGCAGCGTCTTGTCTGGCTCGCTGACGGGCGCATGGCCCGGCCCTTCCCGCCTGTGGCGGGAAGCATGTCTTGAACGGCACATCCGGGTTGTCCGTTCAGGCCGCCTTGTCGACGCGCTGGTCGACGACCATCGGCACGAAGGGCTCGTTCACCAATTGCCCTGCCAACACATGCGGCCAGCGCAGGATGACGAAGCTACCGTCGAAATTCTCGGCCACGGCCGTGCAGTTTTCCACCCAATCGCCGGTGTTGATGTACTGGATGCCTTCGAAGCTCTCGATCGCCGGATGATGGATGTGGCCGCAGATGACGCCATCGACCTCGGAACGCCTGGCCTCTTCGGTCAAAACGTCCTGGAAGGCGCCGATGAAGTTCACCGCCTTCTTGACCTTGACCTTGGCCCAGGACGAGAACGACCAGTAGGGCATGCCGAAGGTGCGGCGGAAACGCGCCACGATCCGGTTCGTCGCCATCGCCGCGTCGTAGGCGAAGTCGCCGAGATAGGCGAGCCAGCGGGCATTCTGCACCACGGCGTCGAACTGATCGCCATGGATGACCAGGAAACGCTTGCCGTCGGCCGCTTCGTGGATGGCACGGTCGGCGACGACGATGCCGCCGAAATGCACGCCCTGGAACATGCGGGCGAACTCGTCGTGATTGCCGGCGATGTAGGTGATGGCAGTACCCTTGCGGGCCTGGCGCAGCAGCTTCTGGACGACGTCGTTGTGGGTCTGCGGCCAATGCCAGGAGCGGCGCAAGCGCCAGCCATCGATGATGTCGCCGACGAGATAGATAGCCTCCGCCTCGTGATGGCGCAGGAAATCGATCAGAAAGTCGGCCTTGGCACCCTTCGAGCCCAGATGGACATCGGAGATGAAGAGCGTTCGGAAACTGCGTGTGCTGGTGCCGGACATGGCATTTCACCCGTTGCTGTCGCGGTGGCTATGCCCAGATTCATGCAACAGGCGTATGACGATTGCGGCGGCCGCGCCTTGGACCTAGGGTGGGCCATCACCGACAGGAGACGCACATCATGGATCTCGGCATCCGGGGCAAAAAGGCAATCGTCTGCGCGTCAAGCCGCGGACTGGGCAAGGGTTGCGCCATCGCATTGGCCGAAGCGGGATGCGAACTTTTCCTCAACGGCCGCGATGCCGGCGCGCTCAGCCGCACGGCGACGGAAATCCGCCAGCGCTTCGGCGTGGCCGTCACCGAAATCGCCGGCGACGTCTCCGATCCCCAGGTGCAGAAGGCGCTTCTCGCCGCCTGCCCGTCTCCCGATATTCTGGTCAACAACAATGGCGGCCCGCCCTATCGCGATTTTCGCGAGCTCGACCGGGCAAAGATCCTCGAAGGCGTGACCAACAACATGGTCACCCCGATCGAACTGATCAAAGCGGTGATCGACGGCATGGCCGAACGCGGCTTCGGCCGCATCGTCAACATCACGTCGCTGTCGGTCTACACGCCGATTCCGGGCCTCGACCTTTCGTCGGGCGCGCGCGCCGGGCTCACGGCATTCCTGGCGGGCGTGGCGCGCACCGTCGCCAACCGCAACGTCACCATCAACAACATGCTGCCGGGCAAGCTCGACACCGACCGCCTACGCGGCCCCCACGAGCCGGGCAGCATCGAGGATCCGGCCCAGGGGGCGGCCCGACGCGCCCGGCTAAGCGCCGAAGTGCCGGCCGGCAGGCTTGGAACGCCGGAAGAATTCGGCCAGATTTGCGCCTTCCTCTGCTCGGTTCACGCCGGATACATGACCGGGCAGAACATTCCCGTCGACGGCGGACTGTATGTCAGTTCGTTCTGACCCTCGAGAGGCTGACTCAGCATCTCAACATCTGGCGCCAAGCCGCTGGAATGATTTCCGTTCCGGCGCTTGAAAGTGCTTCAACGCCGTTTTGGCATTGACACCTCGAAATATGCGGCCGTCGTGCTAAGAACGGCCTTTGATGCGGATTCTAAAGGAGTTAGAGATGGCCGGGGACAACAAGAAGAAGGAAGCGCTCTCCGATCTCGATCAGGCAGCGCTCTTTTTCCACAAGCACCCCGTCCCGGGAAAGCTGGAAATCCAGGCTACCAAGCCACTGGGCAACCAGCGCGACCTGGCACTCGCTTATTCGCCCGGCGTCGCCGCCCCCTGCATCGCCATCAAGGAAGACCCCGAAACCGCCGCCGACTACACCGGCCGCGCCAACCTGGTGGCCGTCATCTCCAACGGCACGGCCGTGCTCGGCCTTGGCAATATCGGCCCGCTGGCATCCAAGCCGGTGATGGAGGGCAAGGCCGTCCTGTTCAAGAAATTTGCCGGCATCGACGTCTTCGACATCGAGATCGATGCCCCCGAGATCGACCAGATGGTCAACACCATCTCGGCACTCGAGCCGACCTTCGGCGGCATCAACCTCGAGGACATCAAGGCACCCGAGTGCTTCGACGTCGAGGAACGCCTGAAGGCGAAGATGCGCATTCCCGTCTTCCACGACGACCAGCACGGCACCGCGATCATCGTCGCAGCCGCGGTGCTCAACGGACTGGAACTCGCCGGCAAGAAGATCGAGGATGTCAAGATCGTCACCTCGGGTGCAGGTGCCGCAGCGCTTGCCTGCCTCAACCTGCTGGTGTCGCTCGGCGCCCTGGTCGAAAACATCTGGGTCACCGACCGCTTCGGCGTCGCCCACAAGGGCCGCACCGAGGAGATGGACCGCTGGAAGGACCCTTACGTCAAGGACACCAATGCCCGCGTGCTGGCCGATGTCATCGGCGGTGCCGACGTGTTTCTCGGCCTGTCCGCCGCCGGCGTTCTGAAGCCGGAACTGCTCACCCAGATGGCCGAAAAGCCGCTGATCCTCGCGCTCGCCAATCCCAAACCCGAGATCATGCCCGAGGAGGCACGGGCCGCTCGGCCGGACGCCATGATCTGCACCGGCCGTTCGGACTTCCCGAACCAGGTCAACAACGTGCTGTGCTTCCCTTACATCTTCCGCGGCGCGCTCGACTGCGGCGCCAGCGCGATCAATGAGGAGATGAAGATGGCTGCGGTGCGCGCGATCGCCGCCCTTGCCCGCGAGGAGCCGTCGGATGTCGCTGCCCGCGCCTATTCGGGCGAGACGCCGACCTTCGGCCCCGACTTCCTGATCCCGTCGCCTTTCGACCCCCGGCTGATCCTGCGCATCGCGCCTGCCGTCGCCCAGGCCGCCTGCGAGACCGGCGTCGCCACCCGCCCGATCACCGACTTCACCGCCTATGTCGAAAAGCTCAGCCGCTTCGTCTTCCGTTCCGGCCTGGTGATGAAGCCGATCTTCTCCAATGCCAAGCAGGCGACGGCCAATCGCGTCATCTACGCCGACGGCGAGGACGAGCGCGTGCTCCGCGCTGCCCAGGTGGTGCTGGAGGAAGGCCTTGCCAAGCCGATCCTGATCGGCCGTCCGCATGTCATCGAGGTCCGCCTCAAGCGCTACGGCCTGCGCATTCGTCCCGGCGTCGACTTCGAGGTCATCAATCCCGAGGACGATCCGCGCTATCGCCACTATGTCGACCACCTGATCGATCTCGGTGGCCGCCAGGGCATCACGCCGGAGGCGGCACGCACCATGGTGCGGACCAACAATACGGTCATTGCATCCATTGCGCTGAAGCGTGGCGACGCCGACGCCATGATCTGCGGGCTGGAAGGCCGCTTCGAGCGCCATCTGCGCAATGTCACGCTGATCGTCGGCGCCCGCGACGGCGTCAAGGATCGTGACCTGTCGGCGCTTTCGATGCTGATCTCGCAGCGCGGCGTCCTGTTTTTCACCGACACCTATGTGACGGTCGACCCGAGCGCCGAAGAGATCGCCGAGATGACAATGCTCGCGGCCGACGAGATCCGACGCTTCGGCATCGAGCCGAAGGCCGCCCTGCTGTCGCATTCGAATTTCGGCTCGCGCGATTCGCAAAGCGCGCAGAAGATGCGGCAGGCAGCCGCGATCCTGAAGCGCATAGCGCCCGAGCTCGCCAGCGACGGTGAAATGCACGGCGATTCCGCACTGTCGGAAGTGTTGCGCCAGCGCGTCTATCCGCACTCGACGCTGAAGGGTGAAGCCAACCTTCTTGTCTTCCCCAATCTCGACGCCGCAAACATCGCGTTGACGACGGTCAAGACCATGATGGACGCGCTGCATGTCGGGCCGATCCTGCTCGGCACGGCCCAGCCGGCCCACATCCTGACGCCATCGGTCACGTCGCGCGGCATCGTCAACATGACGGCGCTCGCGGTGGTCGAGGCCTCGCAGCGGGCTCATACCGCCAGCTGAAGGTTCGCCGTTACCAAACAAACGGTTAACCTCGCTGGTACTAGGTTGAGTCGATCCTGCCAGGGAGCGGCATGTTCGGGCGCGGCACAACGACAAGGACGATGAGGTGGCCGGCGCATGCGCTGGCCGCCGTCCTGTCGGTGTACGTCGCATCAACCGCCCTGGCCGCCTCGCCGCAATGCCTTCAACTCGAGGCGGAACTGGCCGGCTTGCCCGCACAGCCACGCGGCAGCTTCGTCCAGCCGGACGAATTCACCGCTGCCGCAAACACCCAGCGCGACCAGATCGACCTGGCCCGTATCAGGGCGGCCGACCTCGGCTGCGGCCGGGCCATTGCGCCCGGCATGGTTGCCGCCTGCGCCGACCTCAATGCCCGGATCGCCAGGATGGAGGACAATCTCGGCCAATTGGAAAGCAGGCCGGCGATGCGCCCCAACCGGAATGCCCGCGCCGAACGGATCCGTATCCTCGACGCACTCGAACGGGCTGGTTGCTACGATCAGCCTGAGGAAGAGGACGACGAGTCCTTCAGCGCTGAGCCAGCCGAGAACCAGGCCGGGGTCACGATCATTCGCGGCGGCAGTTCCGAAACCCTCGATGCCGACGAGCGCTACCCGCAGCGCATCGTGATCGGCCGCGACCAGCAACAGGGAACGGGCGAATACCGCACGCTCTGCGTGCGGACCTGCGACGGCTATTTCTTTCCGATGTCGAATGCTGCCGACGTCTCGGATTTCCAGCGCGACGAGAAGAACTGCGCAGCGAGTTGCCCAGGCACGGACATCGAGCTGTTCTATCACCTCAATGGCGGTCAGCCGCAGGAAAGCATGGTTTCCGCCCGCTCCGGCCAACCCTACGGCAACCTGCCGACCGCCTACCGCTACAAGCGGGTGGATTTGCCACGCGTGCCGGCCTGCGGCTGCAACATCAGCCAGAACAGCAATTTTTCCATTGTCGGCGGCGAAGGACGTGCCGTGCGCGAGGCAGCCAGCCCGGCCCAGGAGGACGAGGCGCCGATGCCGGTCGTCCCCAAGGCAGCACCCGACCCGGACCGAAAGGTCAGGGCCGTCGGGCCAGCGTTCCTTCCCGACCCACGAGCGGCAACAGATCTGCGAGCTCCGGGCCCGACTCCAGCCCGGTAAGGGCGAGCCGCAGCGGCATGAACAGCGCCTTGCCCTTGCGGCCGGTCGCCTTTTTCACCTTGGCCGTCCAGTCCTTCCAGACATTGCCGTCCCATGGCTCGTCGGGCAGAAGATCGAAGGCCTGGCCGAGGAACTCGCGATCCTCGTCGGCGATCTCGGTCGCCGCCTGCGGCCCCTCGCGCAGGATCTTCCACCACGAAACCGCGTCCGAAAGCCGGTCGAGATTGCCGCGCACGGCCATCCAGAACGCCTCCGCATGCGGGCCACTGACGCCGAGCACCATCAGGCGGTCACGCACTTCGTCGAAGGACGTGTGGTGCAGGAGCGAGCGATTGAGCACGATGAGCTCGTCGGGATCGAATTTCGACGCCGACTTCGAAGTCGCCGCCGGATCGAATTTCTCGGCCAGTTCGGCAAGGCTCGGCACCGCCCTGACATTCTCCGATGTCCCGACAAGCACGGCAAGCGAAGCGACCGACAACGGCTCGATGCCGCTGTCGCGCAGGCTTTCGATCGACAGCGCACCGGTGCGCTTGGACAGCCCCTCGCCCGACGCCGTGGTCAGCAGGTTGTGGTGGCCGAATGCCGGCGGTTCGGCACCGAGCGCGCGGAAGATCGCAATCTGGACGCCGGTGTTGGTGACGTGATCGTCGCCGCGGATGACGTGGGTGATCCCCATCTCGATGTCGTCGACCACCGACGGCAGCGTGTAGAGATAGGTTCCGTCCTCGCGCACAAGAACCGGATCGGACAGGGAGGCCAGATCGACGGTCTCCTCCCCACGCACGACATCGTTCCAGTGGATTTCGGTGCGCTCGGTCTCGAACGGGTCCGACGTGAAATTGGGCAGCAGGAAGCGCCAGTGCGGCTTGCGCCCGTCATGTTCGTAGGACGCGCGTTCGGCATCGGTGAGCTTCAGCGCCTCGCGCCCGTAGACCGGCGGCAGGCCGCGGGTACGGCGCACCTTGCGGCGCAAGTCGAGCTCTTCCGTCGTTTCGTAGCAGGGATAGAGCACACCGGCCGCCTTGAGCCTGTCGACGGCCGCGTCATAGCTGGCAAAGCGGCGCGACTGGTATTCGGTCTGGTCGGGGAAGATGCCGAGCCAGTGCAGGTCGTAGAGGATCGAATCGGCGAATTCCTGGCGCGAGCGCTCGACATCGGTGTCGTCGAAGCGCTGGACGAAACGCCCCTTGTGCTTGAGCGCAAACAGCCAGTTGAACAGGGCCGTGCGCGCATTGCCGATGTGGATGCGTCCGGTGGGTGAAGGTGCGAAGCGAACTGTAACTGTCATGATCGGGGCGTAGCGGAAGGCTTTTGCGTTGACAAGACGGCGCCCCCGCACCTCCTTTCCAGAAATAATGCAAGCTTGCTTCAAATGGAAGCCGACCAATAGGACTACTTCCGCCTATGAGACGAAGTAAGGGCCGCGATCACTCGCGGCCCTTTCAAGATCAGACCAGACCTTTCGTAAGCTCCAGTGCCTGGCGCTCGAACAGCCGGCGGTAAATACCGCCGTCGAGGCGGACCAGTGCCTCGTGCCGGCCCTCTTCGACGATCTCGCCCCGATCGAAGACGAGCAGCCGGTCGAGCGCCCGCACCGTCGACAGCCGGTGCGCGATGACCAGTGTCGTGCGTCCGACCATCAACCGCTCCATGGCCTCCTGGATCAGCACCTCCGATTCCGAATCGAGGCTGGAAGTCGCCTCGTCGAGGATCAGGATCGGCGCATCGGCCAGGAATGCCCGCGCGATGGCCACGCGCTGGCGTTCGCCGCCCGACAGCTTGACGCCGCGTTCACCGACAAGCGTGCCGTAGCCCTTGGGCAGGCGCTGGATGAAATCATGCGCGCTGGCGAGTTTCGCCGCGTGTTCGATCTCGGCCTGCGTCGCGCCCGGGCGGGCATAGGCGATGTTCTCGGCAAGCGACCGGTGGAACAGGATCGGCTCCTGCTGGACGATCGCCACCTGCGAACGCAGCGACGACTGCGTCGTCCTGGCGATATCCTGCCCATCGATGGTGATCCGGCCGCCGCCGACGTCGTACAGCCGCTGGATTAGCTTGACGAATGTCGTCTTGCCCGAACCCGAGTGACCGACAAGGCCGACACGCTCGCCCGGCCTGATCGACACGGAGAAATCCCGGTAGAGCGGCAACGCGTGAGTGCCATAGTGGAAGGTCACATTGTCGAACTCGATGCCGCCATCGCGGATCTGGATCGGCTTGGCGCCCGGCCGGTCGGCGACGCCGAGCGGCTGGCCCTGGATGTCGACCAGTTCCTCCATGTCGTTGACCGAGCGCTGCAGGTTGCGGATGTGCATGCCAACATCGCGCAGATAGCCCTGCAGCAGGAAGAACGACGTCAGCACGAAGGCGATATCGCCCGCGCTCGCCTGTCCGCCCGCCCAGAGCGTCAACGCAAAGCCGATGATCGCGGCGCGCAGCAGAACCAGGGTGACGTTCTGCGACGTGCCGTTGATCGTCCCGCGCATCCAGGTTCTCGCCGTGCGGTGGCGCCACTTGGCGATCACCTTGGCAAGCCGGCCTTCCTCACGCTCTTCGGCGCCGAACGCCTTGACCACGGAGTTGCAGCTGACGGCATCGGCGAGCGAACCACCCAGCCGCGTGTCCCAGCGGTTGGCAAGGCTTGCCGCCGGCGCGACGAAGCCGAGCGACATCACCACCGTCTGCGCGATGAAGATGAGCGAGCCCGCTGCAATGATCAGGCCCATCATCGGCCAGTGCCAGCCCAGCAGGAGTGTCGAGCCCACCAGCATCACGATCGACGGCAACAGCGCCACCAGCAGCGTGTCGTTGAGCAGGTCGAGCGCCCACATGCCGCGCGTCACCTTGCGCACCGTCGAACCGGCGAAGCTGTTGGCATGCCAGTCGGTCGAAAAGCGCTGGACGCGATGGAACGCGTCTTGGGCAATGTCGGACATCATCTTGAGCGTCAGCTCGATGATGCCGGCAAACGCGATGTGACGGAACACCAGCGAACCGGTCGCCAGCGCCAGCAGCGTGAAGAACGCCGCCAGGGCAGCGTTCCACGCCACCTCATCGGTCGCAGCGCCACTGGCGACGGCGTCGATCAGCCGACCCGAGTAGAGCGGCGTCATCACGTCGGCCATGGTCGAGACGAGAACGGCCGCCGAAATGACGACGAGCCGCACCGGCTGGTGCTTCCAGTGCCTGAAAGTGAATCCCAGAACGCTGCGGAAGGCGCCGCCGCGCAGGTCGATACGAAAACGAGCCATGATGTCATCGAGGCGTCGAAACCGACGCCATCCTCAGAGAAAAAAGATGTTCAAGGGCGCGACGAATAATTCTTATGGAATCAGGAAGTCGCGGTACGGCGGCGTCGGGAACAAAAGACACCGAAGGCGGTTCGCGAGGTCAATGGCCTCGGTTCGAACCTCGGGAGGACATGTCATATTCTGGCATTCAGACCTCCCTGTTAGTGGCCGCGAAGGAGTTGCTTATAACCGAGCAACTTTGCTTCGCCAAGTCCCGGTCTGGACCGAAGCCAATTGTGCCAGAACAAGCATGCCGACGAGTACCGCTTGCGCAATAGATAAGTGTATGCTTATCTGAAATCCATGAACGAATCTGACGTATTCCGCGCCCTTTCCGACCCGACGCGACGTGCCGTGTTCGACAGGCTGCTGTCCGGCGGGAAGAACGCGACCGAACTGCGCGAAGGCCTCGAAATCTCGCAGCCCGCCGTCTCGCAGCATATCGCGGTGCTGCGCGGCGCCGGGCTGATCAGTGAAGAACGGGCCGGCCGGCACACCAACTACAGCGTCAACCCCGACGGGCTGAAGCCGCTGTTCGACTGGCTGGCCCGCTATCGTGCCTTCTGGCCGGACCGCGTCGAGCGACTGAAGACCTTGCTCAAGGAGATGGACCAATGACGGACATGGCCGAAACCGACGACCGGAGCGAGGCGATCGTCGTCGAATGCGAACTTGAGGCAGACCCGGAGAAGGTCTGGCGTGCGCTGACCGTGCCTGAACTGATCTCGGCCTGGCTCGACGTGCCCGCAGCGGACGAGGTGTCCGCAGATACGAGCGGACCTGCCTACCGGATCGTCGAGGCCCTGCCCTTTTCACGTGTTCGCTATGCCTGGAACGACGCCTCGGCGAGCGAGCCGGAGAGTTTCGTGACCTTCGACCTCGAAGCGCAGCCGGGCGGCGGCACATGGTTCCGCCTGACCCACAGCGCCGAAAGCGGCCGACGGATCGGTGGCGCGGCCAACTCGAACAGCCCGCCGATCATGGCGCGCGCCGCCTAACCCAAACCACTCCCAACGATGGAAGGAACTCGCGCATGCGCGACACGATGCAACTCGTCCCCATGGTCGTCGAACAGTCGCCCCGCGGCGAACGCTCCTTCGACATCTTCTCGCGGCTGCTGCGCGAGCGGATCGTCTTCCTCAACGGCGAGGTCGACGACAATTCGGCGTCGCTGATCTGCGCGCAGCTGCTGTTCCTCGAGTCGGAAAACCCCAATCGCGAAATCTCGTTCTACATCAACTCGCCCGGCGGCGTGGTGACCAGCGGCTTCGCCATCTACGACACCATGCAGTTCATCCGCTGCCCTGTCTCGACCCTGTGCATGGGCACGGCGGGCTCGATGGGCTCGTTCCTGCTGATGGCCGGCGAGCCTGGCCGGCGCATTGCCCTGCCCAATGCCAGCGTGATCCTGCACCAGCCCTCCGGCGGCTTCCGCGGCCAGGCTTCCGACATCGAGCGCCATGCCGAGGACATCCTCAAGCTCAAGCGCCGCATGACGCGCCTCTATGCCGAGCACTGTGGACGAACCGAAGAGGAGGTTTCACGCGTTCTCGACCGCGACTTCTTCTTCACGGCGGAGGAAGCCAGGAACTGGGGCATCGTCGACCACGTCTACGACCGGCGCGAAACCGTCGAAGGCATTTCCGGAAAGTGACCGGCCTCGCTCAGGCTGCGACAGGCGCAGCCTCGACATGGCTCCGCGCTCGTACCCGGCGCGACGCCAGCAGCAGGATGAATGAAACGGCAAAGCAGTAGAAGCCCATTGCCAAAATCTGGCCGGGATAACTCACGCCGCCATCGATCAGGAACCCGGTCAGGCCCGGTCCGATTGCAGAGGCGAGTACCCCGGCGGCCACGATCAGTGCCCTGATCGAGCCAAGGTGCTTCAAGCCGTAGACTTCGGGCCAGACGGCGCCGAACAGCATCGTCGACAAACCGTTCGAGACGCCGAGCAGCGCCATGAAGCCGAAGGCACTCCACTGCGCGTCGACGAGGCCCAGCAACAGGCAGGCGAGCCCCAGCGGCAGCAACACGAAAGGCAGCAGCGACAAGCCGGAAAAGCGGTCGATGAGTTGGCCGACCACCAGCGTGAAGGCGGCATTGACCAGCGCGGTCACCAGGTAGGACGAGGCGAAGACCTCGAGCGACCAGCCTCGCAACTCCACCAGATAGACCTGGTGGAAAAACAGGGTCGTCACGATCAGGCCCGGCGCCATCACGCCTAGCAGCAAGACATAGAAGATCGGATCGCGGACGACCTCGGCCCGCGTCCAGTCGCGCGCATCGACCCGGCGAGCCGCAGGGTCCGACGGGCGCGGCTTCCGGTCCCTGGCCACCAGAACGGCAATTGCCGGCACCGCGACAAACGCCAGCACGGCTGCCGACAGCAGCCAGCTGTTGCGCCAGCCGACCGCGGCGGAGATCAGCACGAATGCCATCGGCAGGATGCCGTCGCCGGCATTGTGGCCGAGGATGACGGTCGAAAGCGCGCGCCCCCTTTGCGCCGAAAACCAGCGCGCGGTCGCTGTGTAGGCGGCATGCACCATCATGCCCTGGCCGAACAGGCGCAGCAGATAGATCGTCACGAATAACAGCGCGAGGTGCTGCGACAGCGCCATCGAGGCGCTTGCCAGCGCCAGCATCGGCACGATGAACAGCGCCACGTTGCGCACGCTGCGGCGGTCGACGATCTGGCCGAGATACGGCAGGCTCAAGGCGCTGGCCAGTGTCGCAAACATGTAGATCGTGCCGAACTCGCCATGCGACAGACCATAGTCGCGGCGGATGTCGCCGGCCGACAAAGCGACGAACGATGTCATGCCGAAGGTCGAGAAGAAGGTGAGCAGGAACCCGCCGGCAAGCCAGCGCGGATTGTCTCGGACGAAGGCGATGTAAGACACCGGCCCGGTCTATGCGTGAGCGGCTGGCTGCCGCGCCAGGCGCATGTACATGCCGTCGTTCGAAACCTCGAAGCCAAACTTGTTGTAGAGGCCATGCGCGTCGCTGGTGCGCAGGCTCCAGCCGGTCACGCTGGCAAGGTCCGGATGGTCGAGCAGCGCCTGCACGAGGCCCGTGCCGATTCCGAGGCCACGATGTTCGGGCCAGACGATCACATCGCAGACATAGGCGAAGCAGGCATTGTCGGTGACCACCCTGGCGAAACCGACCTGCCGCCGGTCGAGATAGGCGCCCACGCAGAGTGAGTTGTCGAAGGCGCGCCGGTTGATCTCGTCGCTTCGCTCCGCGCCCCAATAGCTCGCCTTGATGACTTCCGACGTCTTGCCGAAATCGATGCGCGACAGGTCAAAGCTGATCTCGACCACAGCCATGGGTCATTCCTTCCGGCGGAAACCCGCCGCATGATATGCTATTGATTTCAGGCTTTTATCCGCGATCCCTGAATCGATTTGTAATCGGGTAGCGCCGGTCGCGGCCAAAGTTTTTCTTGGTGATCTTCACGCCCGGCGCCGCCTGCCGCCGCTTGTATTCGGCGATGTAAAGCAGGTGCTCGATGCGGTGGACGGTGTCGCGGTCATGGCCGCGCGCCACGATCTCGTCGACCCCCATCTCGTTCTCGACCAGGCACTCCAGGATGTCGTCGAGATCAGGATATGGCGGCAACGAATCCTGGTCGGTCTGGTTGGGACGCAGTTCGGCGGAAGGCGCCTTGTCGATGATGTTCTTGGGGATCACCTCGCCCGAGGGGCCGAGTGCGCCGGGCGGTACCTGGGTATTGCGCCAGCGCGACAGCGCATAGACCTGCATCTTGTAGAGGTCCTTGATCGGATTGAAGCCGCCATTCATGTCGCCGTAGAGCGTGGCATAACCGACCGACATCTCGCTCTTGTTGCCCGTCGTCACCACCATCGAGCCGAACTTGTTGGACACGGCCATCAGGATCGTGCCGCGGGCGCGCGACTGCAGGTTTTCCTCGGTGATGCCTTCCTTGGTGCCTTCGAACAGCTGCGTCAACGCATGCGAAAACCCATCGACAGGCTCGTGGATCGGCACGATGTCATAGCGGCAGCCGAGCGCGCGGGCGCAGTCCTCGGCATCTTTCAGCGAGTCGGACGAGGTGTAGCGGTAAGGCATCATGATCGCCCGCAGCCGCTCCTCGCCCAGCGCATCGACGGCGAGCGCCGCGCAGATCGCCGAATCGATGCCGCCCGACAGGCCGAGCACGACGTTCTTGAAGCCATTCTTGTTGACGTAATCGCGCAGGCCCAGCATGCAGGCGCGATAATCGGCCTCTTCCCGCTCGGGTATCTTCGACATCGGCCCCTCGACGCAGGCCCAGCCTTCGTCGCCGCGCCGCCACAGCGTCATCGCCACCGTTTCCTCGAACTGGCTCATCTGGAACGCCAGCGAATGGTCGGCATTGATCGCAAACGAGGCGCCGTCGAACACCAGCTCGTCCTGCCCGCCAAGCTGGTTGGCATAGAGCAGCGGCAGGCCGCTCTCGATCACCTGGCGGATCGCCACCTGGTGGCGCACATCCATCTTGGCGCGATAGTAGGGCGAGCCGTTCGGAACCAGCAGGATTTCGGCACCGCTCTCGGCCAGTGTCTCGCAGACGCCGAGTTCGCCCCAGATATCCTCGCAGATCGGGATGCCGAGGCGCACGCCGCGGAAATTGACCGGCCCGGGCATGTCGGGACCGGCCTGGAAGACGCGCTTCTCGTCGAATTCGCCGTAGTTGGGCAGGTCGACCTTGAAGCGTTCGGCAATGACCTTGCCGCCATCGGCGACGATGATCGCATTGTGCACGCCGCTCTTGCGCTTGAGCGGCACCCCGATGATGACGCCGGGGCCGTTGTCGGCGGTGTCCTTGGCAAAATCCTCTGCTGCCCGCTCGCACGCTGCCAGGAAGGCCGGCTTGAGCACGAGATCTTCCGGCGGATAGCCGGCCAGGAACAGTTCGGTGAACAGCACGAGGTCGGCACCCTGGCGTGCCGCATCCGCCCTTGCCTCACGCGCCTTGGCAAGATTGCCCTGGATGTCGCCGACAGTCGGGTTCAACTGGGCGACAGCAACACGGAGGATATCGGGGATGGATTTTTTCGTCATGCCAGCGGTTTAGCCTGCGTCTTTGTGGGGGGCAATGGCGATCGATTGGACCATCATTCGCCCATGTAGGCGCGGAGTTCGTCGGCCGGGTGGTTGACGCCGATCGACATCGACAGGATGCGCGAGATATGCGCTCGCGGCAGCCCGGTCGCCACCGCCCATTCGTTGATCTGTGCCTGCACCTTGGCGAGGTCCTTCTTCGACGTGGCCGCTTCGCCGATGTCGAGCCCGGCATCGCGCAACGCCAGGATCATGTCCTGCGACAGGATGAAGGTGTCCCAGCCGAGCCAGCGCAGCAGGTACTGCCCGGTGTTGCCACCAAGGCGGCTGCCGTGCTTGCCGAGATAGGCGGTGAGCCCGACCTGGTCGTCGGCCGGCCAGTCGGCCAAGAATTTGCCGAAGCCGCCATGCTCCTTCGATACGTGCTCGACGAAGGCGGCATTGTCGCGCACCGACCGGATTTTCTGCGGATTGCGCACGATGCGCTTGTCCGATGCCAGGTCGTGCCAGAAATCGTCGGGCTGGAACAACAGCCGCTTCGGCTCGAACCCCAGAAAGGCTTCCTCGAAGCCCGGCCACTTCTGCTCGATGACCCGCCAGACAAAACCGGCCGCAAAGACCCGCTCGGCCATGGTGGAGAGGATGCGGTCGTCGCTGACCTTGGCAAGTGCTGCATTACCGGACACCGGTCCGAGCAGCGACTTCAGCACCGCCTCGCCGCCCTTGCGGTCGGCAGCCCGCGCCCTGATCTTCGCAAAATCCATCCTGGTCCCTCCTCGCCCGCATTCTGGCGCCGCACGCGAATATCTTCTTATATGGATTTGCCGCTGCCAAGCAGCGCCTTCACCAGTGCGGAGCGGAACATGAACAAGACCGTAGCTGACCTTGCAGGCCGCTGGCTGGCCCGGAAATCCGAGAACCTGAGCGAGGTCGAGCACAAGGTGCTGCAAAGCGCGATCGACAGGAAGGCAGTCTCGCGCAACGTCAACGAAAGCGTGGAACGACAGGAAGGCACCGGCGACCGCCTTGCCGATGCGATAGCCCGTATCGGCGGCTCCTGGAGCTTCATCCTCACCTTCCTGGCTTTCCTCGTAGCATGGACCGGGCTCAACGCCTGGATGCTTGGCCGCGAATCTTTCGATCCCTATCCATTCATCTTCCTCAACCTCATCTTGTCGATGCTCGCGGCAGTGCAGGCGCCGATCATCATGATGTCGCAGAACCGGCAGGCCGAGCGCGACCGCATCGATGCCGCACATGACTATGCGGTGAACCTCAAGGCCGAGATCGAGATCATGGCACTACACGAGAAGCTCGACGAAATCCGCTTCCAGGAGATCATCCTGCTGCGCCAACAGCTCCGCGAGCTCGCCGAGCAGGTCGGCCGCATCGCCCCTCCCGCCGCCGGGCAGTCTCCGGCCCAATGATCGACACGATCCACAGCCTCGTCGAGCGCTTCGGGCTTTTGGCGGTGTTCGTCGGCTGCATGGCCGAAGGCGAAAGCGTGGCTATCCTCGGCGGTTTCTTTGCCCATCAGCAGGTGTTTGCACCCTGGCAGGCCTTTGCCACGGCGGCGTCCGGCGCCTTTCTCGGCGACACGCTGTTCTTCGTGCTGGGCCGCCGGTTTTCGAACCACAAATGGGTGCGCTTGCTGCGGCGCCGGCCGGGATTCAGCCACGCTTACCGGATGGTGCAGTCGCATCCGTATCTGTTCGTTCTGGCCAACCGCTATATCTACGGCATGCGCCTGGCGGGCGGCATCGCCGCCGGGCTTTCGCGCATTCCCGTTGTCGCCTTCCTTGCGTTGAATGCATTGTCCGCGCTGGCCTGGGCGGCGCTGTTCGTCAGTCTTGGCTACGTTTTCGGCCTCGGTGCCGAGCACATTGTCGGCGACGCGCTGAAAGGACATCAGCGCCTGCTGATCGGGCTCGGCATCGGCGTGGTGGTGGCCGTCGCAGGCTGGCTTCTCGCCCGTCATGTCGTGAAGAAAGAGCCGCGCGAGTAGCTTCAGCCGATGAGTTCGCGGTCGCCGCGATCCAGGATCAGCGGGATGATCAGGTCTTCCTCGTCGTCGAGATGCCTGGTCAGCATCGCCACCAGCCGCGCGTTCTCGTCGGCATAGGCGTCGGCGGCGAAGCGCTGGCTGTCTTCGCTTTCCTTGAGCGCACGGAGAAAGGCGCTTGCCGTCTCGGCATTGCGTTCCAGCGCCTCATGGATCAGGTGATGGTCGGCATCGAGGATCTCGAATCCTGGCCTTAGCCGCGTTTCGGCGTTGGCGAAGACAGGAAAGTAGTGGTGGTCCTCGACATTGTGGTGCCCGTCGAGATTGCCGAGGAAGTGGTTGAGGCGCGGCGCAAACCAGCGGGCGAACTGCTGCGCATCCATGCGGCCCTCGCGATAGTCGCCGATGCCCGTGGTGAGCATGGCGCCCAGTTCGCGGAACATGTCATGCCGCTGCAGCCACATCGACGCCATGCCATGAACGTTGTCATGGTCGAACCAGTCCTCGCGCGGGTATTTGTCGACCAGCCAGCGCAGATCCTCGGGCAGGCCTGCCCTGGATTCGAGATGGTGGATATCGGCTTGATCAGCCATGTCGGTCTCCTTTGGTGACCGACATGTAGGTACGGCTCCGTCAGATCGAAAGGCCGAGGAGGCGCTCGGCGATGGCGAAGCCCCAGACGCCGAGCACGATCACGATCGAGATCAGCACGGCAAGCGAGCCGCAGTCCTTGGCGAGTTGGATGTCGATGTTGAACTCACGGCTCACAGCATCGCATGCCGCCTCGATGCCGGTGTTGAGAACTTCGACGGTGACGAGGAAGAGGATCGAGCCGATCAGCAGCGCATAGCCGCTCCAGGTCTCGGCCAGGAACCAGCCGATCGGGAGTGCAGCGACCAGCAGCATGATCTCCTGCTGGAACGCCGCTTCGGTGCGGATCAACCGCGAGAACGCCCGCACCGAATTCTGGAAAGCCTTGACCAGCCGATCCATGAAATGCCCTTTCAGCTCAATCGAAGGGGCATCATTTAGCTGCTCGGCGATCAGTCGAACAGATAGGAATCGTTGGCAAAGAAGCCGTGGTCGACCGAATCGTGCACGCGGCGCCCTTTTGCACCCTCGCCTGCCGCCCCATAGGCAAAGAAGATCGGCATCAGATGCTCGTCGGTCGGGTGGTTCTCCGACGGATACGGTGCCTCGTCCTTCCAGTGGAGGATCGCATCGGTGTCACCCGAAACCAGCTTGCCGGCGAACCATTCGGTGAAGGCGTACACCTTGCCGGCCAGAACCGGGTCAGCCTCCGCGCCGTGCCTCAACGTCGAGAAATAGGCGCGCAGATTGTGGGTGACGTGACCCGAACCGATCAAAAGGACGCCCTCGTCGCGCAACGGCGCCAGCGCCTTGCCGATGGAATAGTGCCACGCTGCGTCGCGGTTCGGATCGATCGATACCTGCACGATCGGTATGTTGGCATCCGGGAAGGCAAGCTTCATCGGCGTCCAGGTGCCGTGGTCATAGCCGCGCTTCTCATAGGTGTGAGGATTGAGCCCGGCTGCCTCGAGCATGCCGAAAACTTTCGTCGCGAGCGCCGGTTCGCCCGGGGCTGGGTAAACCATCTTGTAGAGTTCCGGGGCAAAGCCGCCGAAGTCATAGATCATGCCAGGCTTGGGATCGGTCACCACCGCCACACCGTCGGTCTCGAAATGGGCGGAAACGACGACGATCGCCTTCGGTTTCGGCATCAACTCCGAGACCGTTTCGAGGTAATGGCGCGCCGGCGTGTCGGCCAAAACGATGTCGGGACCGCCATGCGAGATGAAAAGTGTGGGCAACGAAGTCATTTTCTTTCTCCTTGCCCTGAATATACGCCCTGCGGGTCGTTTCGAGCAGACCGGTGCCAAGCGACGAAGCGTTCACCGAACGTGAACGCTTCGCGTCTGTCGTTCAGTCTTCCGCCACTGCGACACCCGGAGACGACCGCTCATATTGCGGCAGGCCGTCATTGATCTCGTAGTGGCCGGGCTTCTGGCCGACGAAGATGTGGCAGGAACCGGCAAGCGCGTCAGGATCGTCGAACAAGCCCGCCATGATCGAGATGTCCGGCTCGCTGTGCGCCTTCCAGAACAGCAGCGAGCCACACCGGCTGCAAAAGCCACGACGTGCAAAATCCGAGGCCGCATACCAGGTGATATGCTCGCTGCCCTCGATCTCCAGTTCGCCATCGGCAACGCTGGTCGCTGCATAAAAATGCCCGCTCTGCTTCCGGCATTGCGTGCAATGGCAATAAACTACGCCGCGCAGCGGTCCGGTTACAGTGAGCCGTACGGCCCCGCACAGGCACGACCCTTTGTTCGACTCGTCCATTTTTTCCTCCATGGCCACGCCCAGACTGAGCCTGCGCGAGATGCGATGCGCAAGAGTTTGCCACATCCGGCACGCTGCCGGAGCCTCGGCGACGTCAGGGCCCAGGAAAATACACCCTGTGGTAGAAAAATGAACGCGACATCGCTGCAAATTAAGGAAACCTTAGCCAGCCTAAATTAGACGTCGATACAAGTGATGAGCGCAGAGGGGACCTGCGTCGTTGCAAAGCACTCTCATCTCGCCGCTCGCTCCCGACCGGTCGCCCGCCAGAATTTTGCCGGCATGGAAGCGATCGTTTGGCCAACTGAAACGGGACATACATGCATTCTGCAGCCGCCCCGACAGACCGAGGCAATGATATTGCGAGCACTGTCGTGGCGACGATGGCCCAGATGGGAGTCATCGGACTGCCGCGCAACTACGAGATCTTCTATGAGGCGCTGACCGGCACCAACCCGGCGCTCAGCCTCGAAGTCATCGCGCTCGGCAATCGCCCGACCCAGGACCAGCTGGACCTTGTCGGCCAGAAGTTCTTTGCCGTGAACCACGGCCAGGGCATCGTCGAACAGGCACGCGAGATCCTGGCACGCGAACTCGAGGGCGTTGCCAGCCTGCTGCGCAACGAGCGCAGCCATCTGGAGCGCTACGGCAAGGTGCTCGACGAAACGTCGAGCGGCCTGAACAGCCGCACGGCAATGTCACAGGAACTGCTGCAGAAGATCGTCGGCGTCATGGCGGTGGCCACTGCCTCGACCATCGATCACGGCAAGCAGGTGGCGAGCACGCTCGGCGATAAGTCGAGCGAACTCGAAAGCGTTAAGTCGAAGCTCGAAGAGTACAAGAAGCTCGCCGACACCGACCCGCTGACCCACATCTGGAATCGGCGCGCCTTCGACCGAAGGATCGCCAGGATCTACAACGACAACAAGGGAATCCTGTTCAGCGCCCTGATCTTGGCCGACATCGACCGGTTCAAGGACATCAATGACCGGCACGGCCATCCCGTCGGCGACAAAATCCTGCGGATCATCGCTGACATCTTCCAGTCGAGCGTCCATCGCGACATGTTCGTCGCCCGCACCGGCGGCGAGGAGTTTGCGCTGATCGTCGAAGGCACCACCGAGGAAGCCACCTTCGAGATCGCCGATCGGGTTCGCCTGCTGGTTGCGCAGACACAACTCAAGGATATCCAGCCCGGCGTGAACTACGGCCAGGTGACGGTTTCAATGGGCGTCTGCATGGCATCCGACGCCGAAAGCCCCGAAGACCTCTACGCCAAGGCGGACCGCGCGCTTTACCGTTCCAAGCTCATCGGCCGCAATCGCGTCACCCGCTATTCGACGATTGCGGAGCGCCAGGGCAAGAACTGGATGCTCTACAAGAAGGACTGATCGGCGACGGCGTTTCGGCAGAACCTCTTTCCATATGAATTTGTATGGACTATATTTTCCATAGAAATGGAAAGACCGATGCGGAACCACCTCGATCCAACACCAGCAGCCAGCCAGGGCACCGTCATCACCAAGGCGACCCTGCGCGCCGCCGACATGCTCGGCATCACCGCCAAGGCCCTCGCCTCCGTCATCGGCGTCTCCGAAGCCACGGTATCCAGGATGCGCAAGCAGGAATTCGCCCTGGAAGCCGGCAGCAAGCCATTCGAGCTCGCCGTGTTGTTCGTCCGCCTGTTCCGCTCGCTCGACGCCATAGTCGGCGGCGACGAGTCGGTCGCCCGGTCCTGGCTGCGCAACGACAACACAGCGCTCGGCGCCACGCCAATCGAGAAGATCGTCACCATTTCCGGGCTCGTCGATGTCATTGCCTACCTGGACGCCCGCCGCGCTCTCGTCTGAGGCGCGTGCGCTCGAAGGCCGTTGCTGGCGGCTGGTCGAGGCCCAGCATCGCGTGTCCACCCTGAAGCTCGTCGACGACCTCGACGAGCAGGCATTGCTGGAGGAATTGGTCGAGGCAACCAAGCCGGTCGTGCCGGTCGAATGCCGCAAGCTGCACTATCTGCTGGCGACGCCGTTCCGCTACGGCTCGAACTATCCAACCGGTTCGCGCTTCCGCCGCGCCGGCAAATCGCTTGGCGTCTACTACGCCGCCGAGAAAGTGCAGACCGCCGTCGCCGAGATGGCTTTCTACCGGCTGCTGTTCTTTTCCGAATCTCCCGACACGCCCTGGCCCAGCGACGCGGCCGAATACACGGCCTTCGCCGCTGCCTTCAAGACGACCCGCGCCATCGACCTGACCGCGCCGCCATTGTCGGAGGATGCTGCAAGCTGGATGCATCCGACCGACTACGCTGCCTGCCAGCAGGTGACCGACGACGCGCGCGAGGCCAATTTGCAGGCGATCCGCTATCGCTCGGTGCGCGATCCCCGGGGCGGTGCCAACCTGGCGCTTCTATCCTGCACGGTCTTTGCCAAGCCTGCGCCCGTCGAGCGGCAGACCTGGCGTATCCGCCTTGGCCCTTCCGGGGTCCAGGCCATCTGCGAATTCCCCGAGATCCGCATCGGCTTCGACCGCACCAGCTTTGCCGGCGATCCTCGCCTTCAAGACATGCGCTGGATCAGGACATGAAAAAGGCGCCGGTCGAAACCGGCGCCTTTGACTTGAACTTGCCTACTGCGGATCAGGCGTTGACTGCCTTCTTCTCGGCGGCCGGCGCGCTCTTCCTGAGCAGTTCCGACACCAGGAAGGCGAGTTCGATCGCCTGGTCGGCATTGAGGCGCGGATCGCAATGCGTGTGGTAGCGATCCTGCAGCTCTTCGGCGGTGATGGCGCGGGCGCCACCTGTGCATTCGGTCACGTTGTTGCCGGTCATCTCGACATGAATGCCGCCCGGGTGAGTACCCTCGGAGCGGTGGATGTCGAAGAAGCTCTGCACTTCGCTCAGGATGCGGTCGAACGGACGCGTCTTGTAGCCGGCGGCGGTGATCGTGTTGCCATGCATCGGATCGCATGACCAGACGACCTTGCGGCCTTCCTTCTCGACGGCGCGGATCAGCTTCGGCAGGTGGTCGCCGACCTTGTCGTGGCCGAAGCGCGCGATCAGGGTCAGGCGGCCAGCCTCGTTCTCCGGGTTCAGCACGTCGATCAGCTTGAGCAGGTTGTCGGGCGCGATCGACGGGCCGCACTTGAGCCCGAGCGGGTTCTTCACGCCACGGCAGTATTCGACGTGGGCGTGATCGACCTGGCGCGTGCGGTCACCGATCCAGATCATGTGGCCCGACGTCGCGTACCAGTCGCCCGAGGTCGAATCGACGCGGGTCAGCGCCTGCTCGTAACCGAGCAGCAGCGCCTCATGGCTGGTGTAGAAGTCGGTCTCGCGCAGCGCGTAGTTGGTCTCCGACGTGATGCCGACGGCACGCATGAAGTCCATCGTCTCGGTGATGCGATTGGCCAGGGCCTCGTAACGCTCGCCCTGCGGGCTGTTCGACACGAAGCCGAGCATCCAGCGCTGAACATTCTCGAGGCTGGCATAGCCGCCCTGCGCGAAAGCGCGCAGCAGGTTCAGCGTCGCCGCCGACTGACGGTAGGCCATTTCCTGGCGCGCCGGATCGGGCACACGCGACTTTTCGTCGAATGCCGGGCCGTTGATGATGTCGCCGCGATAGCTCGGCAGCGTGACGTCGCCCTTGGTCTCGTTGTCGGACGAGCGCGGCTTGGCGAACTGGCCGGCAATGCGGCCGACCTTCACCACCGGCTGCGCGCCGGCGAAGGTCAGCACGACCGACATCTGCAGGAAGACGCGGAAAAAGTCGCGGATGTTGTCCGCGCCATGTTCGGCGAAGCTCTCGGCGCAATCGCCGCCCTGGAGCAGGAAGGCTTCGCCATTGGCGACGGCGGCGAGCTGCTTCTTCAGTTTTCGCGCTTCACCCGCAAAAACCAAGGGGGGAAAGGTGGCGAGACGAGCTTCCGTTTCCGTGAGCGCCGCAGCATCCGGATAAGCCGGGACCTGCTGGATCGGCATGCTTCTCCAGGAATTCGGTGACCATTTCGTCATGTTCGCACCTAAAAGTTTTGCCAGCGGGCACCTCACCCGCGCTATGACCCGCCAATACGGGAACGCGGCTCCTTACACGATGAGGAGCCGCTATACTACCCCGTATTAGGTGTACGCCCGAACCCAGGATTGCACGTCGCCTGAACGTACAATCAACCGTCGATGCGAACACCCTCCTTCACGAGATAGGTAGGCTTGTACATGGTCACAAGTTCTTCCGCCGCGGTCGGATGCACAGCCATGGTGCGGTCGAAATTGTCCTTGGTGAGACCCGCCTTCAGCGTGATGCCGAGCAGCTGCGCCATCTCGCCGGCATCGGGGCCCAGCACGTGGGCGCCCAGCACAAGGCGCGTGTCGCCATCGACGACCAGCTTCATCAGCATCTTTTCCTGCCTGCCAGACAGCGTATGGCGCATCGGCCGGAAGCTGGTGCGGTAGATTTCGAGGTGCTTGAACCGCTTGGCCGCCTCGTCCTCGGAGAGACCGACGGTGCCGATCTCGGGCTGCGAAAACACCGCCGTTGCCACGCAATCGTGATCAGGCTCGGTCGGGTTGTTCTTGAACGCCGTCTCGATGAAGCACATCGCCTCGTGGATCGCGACAGGCGTAAGCTGGACGCGATTGGTGACGTCGCCGACAGCCCAGACGTTCTGCACGTTGGTGCGCGAGAAACGGTCGACGACGATGGCGCCCTGCCTGTCCATGACGACGCCCGCGGCTTCAAGGCCGAGGTTTTCGGTGTTGGGCGTGCGGCCGATGGCCAGCATGACCTGATCGACGGTCAGCACCTCGCCGGTGTTGAGACGCGCGTCGAGACGCCCGTCGGCCCGCTTGACCACCTCTTCCGAGACCGCCGGGCACAGGATGCGAATGCCCTTGGCAACCATCGTGTCGTGCAACGTGCGCCGCAGGTCCATGTCGAAGCGGCTGAGGATTTCCTTGCCGCGATAGACCAGCGTCGTCTCGACGCCGAGGCCGTGGAAGATGTTGGCGAATTCAACGGCGATGTAGCCGCCGCCCTCGATCAGGATCGCCTTGGGCAATTCTGCAAGATCGAAAACCTCGTTCGAATAGATGCAGTGCTCATGACCGGGAAGCGCCGGATGCGCGGCCGCCCGTCCGCCCGTGGCAATCAGAATCTGATCGGCGGTAACGGTACGATTTTCCGCCTCAATCCTGATGGTATGGCTGTCGACGAGCACGGCGCGCGAATGGATCGTCTCGCCGCCGGAGCCTTCGACATTGCGCTTGTAGATCGCCTCGAGCCGAGAAATCTCACGCTCCTTGTTGGCGACAAGCGTTGCCCAATCGAACTTTGCTTCGCCCACTGTCCAGCCATAACCTGCGGCATCCTCGAAATGCTCGGGAAACTGCGAGGCATAGACATAGAGCTTCTTGGGCACGCAGCCGCGGATGACGCAGGTACCGCCGAAGCGGAACTCCTCGGCCAGCGCGACACGTTTTCCAAGTGCCGCCGCAACCCGTGCTGCACGCACCCCGCCGGAGCCGCCACCGATGACGAAGAGGTCGTAGTCGTACTGAGCCATGGTGGTCCTTCCAGCGGTCGGAGCGCAGCCGCTCCGATGTCGTTTGAAGCAGCGCATTCCGGTCGCAGCAACCGTTTCCGATTGCCGGCCGGTCGCCGCGATTGGGTGCGTCACAGGTAGTGGCAGCGGCACCAAAAGAAAAGCCCGGCGACTGCCGGGCTTCTGGATCGTGACCGTTGGTCGCGGAAGATTACGGCTTCGGCGTTTCCGGCGCCGCGCCTTCGGCTGCCGGAGCCTTGGTGCCGGCAACGGCCTTGAGCTTTTCGCCAACCTGTTCGGCGAGATCGCGGGCAATGCCGTTCTGCCAGATCTCGGCGGCCTTGACCAATTCGCGCGAGGCGATCGGACCGCTCTCGATCAGCTTCTTGCCGGCCTCGGAATTGTAGAAGGTGGCGATGTCGTTGAGGTTCTGCTCGGAGAAGGCCTTGGCATAGGCAAGCGCCGATTCCTTTTCGAGGTCGGCGCGGCGCGACGCCAGCGCCAGCGTGTTCTCGTCCACCGTCTGGGTGATCAGTTCCTGCATGTCCGGGTTCTGCTGGATCAGCTGCTGCTTCAGCGCTGCGGCCGCCTGCGGCAGGATCGAATCGAAGGAGTCCGTGGCGTGGATCGCCGAAATCGCGGCATGAGCCGCCTTGAGATGGGATTCGCCGATCTCCTGGGCCTGTGCCGAGAACGCGATCGCCGCAAATGCCGAAGCCGCCACCATGACGGAGAAGCCGCGAAGCCGGTTTGTCAAAATCATGATGAATAGAACTCCTGTTTAGCGGGTCGGATGGACGGTCTTGACACCGTCTGTGCCGGCGATGACGGCAACGGTGGCCAGGCCGAGAAAGAGGCCATGCTCCACGACGCCGGGGATGGCGTGCAGGGCATCAGAAAGCGCTCTTGTATCGGGAATGCGGCCAAAAGATGCATCGATAATGAAATGTCCACCGTCGGTTACGAAGGTCTTCCCGCCTGTCTTTCGCAGCACCAGCGGGCCGGAAAGGCCGAGTTTTGCCGCCGCCTTGGCGATGGCGATTTCGGTGGCCTTGAGGCCGAACGGATTGACCTCGATCGGCAGCGGGAAGCGCCCAAGCGCCTCGACCAGCTTGGTCTGGTCGGCGATGACCACCATGCGCGCCGAGGCGGCCGCCACGATCTTTTCGCGCAGCAGCGCGCCGCCACCGCCCTTGACCAGCGAAAGAGCCGGGTCGATCTCGTCGGCGCCGTCGATGGTGAGGTCGAGCTCAGGCGTTTCGTCGAGCGTCGACAGCGGCACAGACAATTCGCGGCAAAGGGCAGCAGTGCGCTCGGATGTCGGCACGCCAATCACCTTCATGCCGGCTGCAACCTTTTCGGCGAGCAGTCTGACGAACTCCTCGGCCGTCGAACCCGTACCGATGCCGAGGCGCATTCCGCTCTCGACATAGCCCAAGGCGGCGCGTGCCGCCTCGATCTTCAAAGCCTTGGCATCCATGATTTGTTCGCAAAATCCTCGAATTCAGGCTTGGCTCCTAGCATTTTTGCCCGTTGGGTCAAAGGCTTTATGACCCGTGGCTTGCGTCATGCCGGGCCCGGGGCTATCGGCTCTGGCAACGAAGAAACCCATGAAAGCGGCGCCATGTCCAAACCGATCATTGTTTTCGACCTCGACGGCACGCTCGTCGACACGGCGCCCGACCTGCTCGACAGCCTGAACCATACGCTCGTTGCCGGCGGCCTGTCCCAGGTCGACGACACCGCCTTCCGCCGCTTCGTCGGCCAGGGCGGGCGCGTGATGATCGAGCGCGCCTACACCGCCCAGCGCAAGCAGCAGCTCGCCGCCCTCGAGCACGACCGCCTGCACGATATCTTCCTCGATCACTACACGCTCAACATTCCGGGCCGCTCGCAGCCCTATCCCGGCGTCATTGCCGCCATGGATCGCTTTGCTTCTGCCGGCTACCTGCTCGCGGTCTGCACCAACAAGTATGAGACCCTCGCAACGGGCCTCATTCGGTCGCTCGGCCTGTCGGAGAGGTTCGCGGCAATCACCGGGCCCGAAACCTTCGGCATCCGCAAACCGGACCCCCGCCACCTGACCGAAACCATCGCCAAGGCAGGCGGCGACGTGACGCGCGCTGTCATGGTCGGCGATTCGGTCACCGACATCGACACCGCCAAGGCAGCCGGCATCCCGGTCGTTGCCGTCGATTTCGGCTATACCGACCGTCACGTCAGCGAATACGAGCCTTCGGTCGTCATCTCGCACTATGACGAACTGACGCTTGGCATGGCTCAGAAGCTGATAGACGCGGCAAGTCGCTAAAGCCGCCTTGACACCACTCCCGCCCCTCCACTATATCGCCCGGACGTTCGGCCCTCGGGCCTCGGACGGGCGATTAGCTCAGCGGGAGAGCACACCCTTCACACGGGTGGGGTCATAGGTTCAATCCCTATATCGCCCACCATTCCCCTGGTTCGCGCCGCGAACGGCCTACAAGACCTATTCGGCATCACTCGGCGAACACAGGCAGAATTCGGCAGTTTCTATCGGGGAAAATCCGGGAAATCTGTTCATCTGAGATAGTGACGCCGTCATAGGCGGGCCACCTTGCCAAGTTGTCCACATTCGCTGTCCACATACTGGATCTGGATCTGCCCCTCCCAGCCTTGACCTACCGGCAAAATGGGATGATCCTTTCTTTGACTTCGGCCTTTCAGTTCGTTTCCAAATGGAGAGCTGTATGCCCAAGTCGAAGAGACACCGTCATTCGAAGAAGGTCGTCGAACGTCGCTCGATGCGCCGTCGGCCGGGCATCGACATCGTTGCCGCTATTGCAACGCCGGTGCTCATTGCCTTCGTGAAAGAGATGCTTGGGTACTTGCTCTGACCTATCGGTCGGACGTCTTGGCCTTGAGGGTAGCCACATCCTCCCGGATGGTGCTGAGCGTTTCGAACACCTGCTGCTGGGCGCGCCAACTTCAGATGTCCAGGCCTCAGCCGTAGCTAAATGCTCGGCGCCCTCACCGCGTCGGTGCGGGTCATCGCGTCCTTGAGCCTGGCGTCGCGGTCGTAGACGTCGCCGAAATATTCAACCTTGCCGTCGAGCGTCGGCCAAGCCGTGAAATAGGCGACATAGACCGGGATCTTGCGCGTCACCTTCTCGAAAGAATGGCCCTGCTTCAGCTTGGCTGCGATATGGTCGACATCGGTGCCGAGCACGGCGGCCGCCATGCCGCGCGGATCCGAAAGCCGGATGCAGCCGTGGCTGAAGGCGCGGTTGTCGCGGTCGAACAGCGCCTTCTGTGGCGTGTCGTGCATGTAGATGGCGTGCTTGTTGGGGAACAGGATCTTGAGTTCGCCCAGCGCATTCGCCTCGCTCGGTGCCTGGCGCACGCTGAACGGCACCTTGGCGCCATACTGGCCCCAGTCGATCGACGACGACGGAATGCGCTTGCCGCGCGAATCGGTGACCTCGTAGCCGGCACGGTCGAGATAGCTCGGGTCGTTGCGCAGGCGCGGCAGCATCTCGTTGACGATGATCGACTGCGGCACGCCCCAATAGGGATTGTAGTCGACCTGCTCGATCTCATCCTGGAAGAAACTGGTCTGGTTGGTGGTCTTGCCGATCACCGTCCGCATCTTGAGCTTCTCTGTGCCGCCGTCGATGTAGCTTGCGGTATAGGCCGGCTGGTTGATGAAGACGCGCGGGCTGCCGAGGTCGGAAGGCAGCCAGCGCAACTGCTCCAGCGCCACCAATACCTTGTCCAGGCGATCCGCCTTGGACGTGCCTGCGAGCGTCGCCACTGTGCGTGGTCCGACCACGCCGTCGGGCTTCAACCCTGCCCGCTTCTGCACCGCCTCGATCACCGGCACCAGTTCAGGCACGTAGGTCTCGCTCGTGCCCAGCCTGGCAAGCGTCTCGCCGTAATCGCCGCCCATCTCGTCGTCGAGGTCGCGCGCGATCAGGTGCAGCAGCTTGGGCAGTTCCGGGCTGGTCTCGCCCGGCTTGAGCAGCAGCTTGGCATCGACGACGATGTCGTTTTCCTCGCTCGCCCGCAGCGCTTCCAGTTCGACGCGCAGCGCCTGGTATTCCGGGTTCTTCGGATGGTAGCCCTCCAGCAGGGCGCGCGCGTCCTGCGACTGGCTCAGGCTCTTCAGCACGCCGACCATGTCGAGCGGCTTGGCCGCGAAATCGTAGTAGCCGGAGATGCGGTTTGGATCGATGCGGCCGCCCTGCGCGTCATGGACGTAGCGCAGCACGCGGGCCGACATCGCCATTTCGAAACGGATTAGCGCCTTCAACCGGCCCGCGCTGTCGTCTGCAGCGAAGGCGGCTGGCGGCACCGCAACGGAATAGTCCGCCGGCATCAGCCCGTGGTTTGCCGCATCGCTCAAGCTGCGGATCGCGTCTTCGGCGCGGCTGTTGGCTGCCTGGCCGGTTACCCAGATGAATTCGGGATTGGCCGAATAATAGTCGAGCAGCGCCTTGGCAATCTCTTTTTCGGCGACGAGGTTGAAATCGCTCAGGCCGGCAAGCGCTTCACGAAACGCGGTGCCGGCGAGCGAGGGCTCCAGCGAAACCGATTGCGTGGTCGGCACCAGCTTGGCGAAGTCGACCGGCACCATCTGGTCTGTCTTGTAGGTATAATAGGACGGCGCGCTGATCCTGGCCGGCGCTGCCCGCTTCGGCGGCGCCTTGCGCGGCGGTGGCGGAAACTCGCCCTGGGGCTGCCTGTAGTTCCGGTTGTTGCCACCGAACAGGATGTCGAAGAAATTCTGCGCACCGGCCTGCGGCGCACCCATGGCGAGGCTGGCGGCCAAGGCGGCAAGTGGAAGAAAGAGCGGCTTTTTCAGGAAAGAAAGCGTCATAAATTACCCATCCCCTGCCGGAATCGCTCTACGCACCGATGGAAGAATTCTTGTCACCCCATGTCGGATGTAAGGCGCTCCTCCATCGATTCATACCGATAACGTTAAGCTTTCATAAATTTCCCGGCAGCTGTTGCCGAACAGTTTCACATCATCGTGAGGCAGGCGGAGGGCTGGCACAATCCGATGCCAATGACAGGCGGCACGTCTTCATGCGAGAACTTCGCACTCCAAGACAAGTTGACGCGGGGTCAAGGTGAAAAAGGGTTATCGCGAACTGCTCGACGAGGCCAACGCAGTGGTCGAAGTGGTCTCGCCCGAAGAAGCCGCGACCCTGCTCGACGACCCGGACACCGTGTTCGTCGACCTCCGAGACCCACGCGAGGTTCAGCGCGAAGGCCGGATACCGGGCGCGCAGCGCTGTCCGCGCGGCATGCTGGAATTCTGGATCGACCCCGAGAGCCCCTACCACAAACCCTTCTTCTCGAGCGGCAAGAGCTTCGTGTTCTTCTGCGCCGGCGGCTGGCGTTCGGCACTTGCGGCCAAGACCGCGCAAGAGATGGGGCTGGAGCCCGTGCGCCATATCCTGGGCGGCTTCACGGCCTGGCGAAGCGCCGGCCTGCCGACCGAAACAGGCGAGAAAATGGGCTGATCGCCACCATCGGCAAGCAGCCGGGGCGACTAGGCAACGCTCTCGCGCGACTTTGCCAGGGCTTCGAGCAGCAGCGAGTTCCTGACAAAGCCGACGCCCTCCTCGACAACGCGGGCGTCTGACAGGATGCGCCGATGGCCGAGGCCATCGGCCCAGAACAGCCGGACATGACGCCCGGCTCCGGCCATCGCCCGCGCGTCCTTGGCCGACACCTCCCTGTCGTCGGGAGCATGGATGACCAGAGTCGGAATGGCCAGGCGCATCAGCAGCCTCGAGCTGATGAATTGATGGATCGGCGTTCCGGTCACGCGTTCGACCTGACCCGCGATGGCCTGCTGCGTCCGGGCGCCCAGATTGACGTAGCGGCCGAAATCTTCGAACAGCCGTGGCATCGAATCGGGCGCGGCGATGAGCACCAGCCGGTTGGCCGAAAGCGGCGCAAATCCCTTGACGGTTCCTGCCGCGGCGTTGACTGCGACGGCGCCGCCGAAGGAATGACCGACGATCGCCTCGAACGGCCCGAACCATTGGCCGGCGAGCGTGGCCGCCTCGACCGCCATTGCCATGTCGAGCGCGCGGCCGAGCGAGCCGCCATGGCCGGGCAGGTCAAGCGATACCACGCGATAGCCGGCGCTGCAGTAGCCTTCGATCAGCGCCCGCATGTATTCGGTGCGCGACCGCCAGCCATGGATGACAAGCACGGTTCCAGCCTGCCTTCCCTGGGACGGACGGAATTCATGCATGGCAACGCAGCCCGTCCGTGTCTTGATTCGGTGATGGCGTGCCTCGGCCATGAAGTCGGCAGCCCGGCCAATGGCCCGCCTTTCAGCCTCCGACAGCGACTTTTCGCTTGGCGTGCGCCGGAAAAGCTCGAATGCGGCGCGGCCGGCAAGCCGCGGCGAAACAACCTCGGCAGCCCCGAACAGCCGCCGGATGACCTTCAGCCCGATTGATGCCATAGTGCGCGCCCATCCATAAGTTCAATCATGAACATAATAGTTCAATCATGAACAATAAACAAGATTTGCCGTGGGAAAATCCGCGGTTCCGCAACTGGGTCGCGGTGGCGAAGGCGTGCCATTCGATGGAACGCGCCCTGGCGACCGCCTTGCAGCCCCACGATCTCAAGCCGGCGCAGCTGGATGTGCTGATGAATCTCTACCGGCATCCCGGCATGTCGCAGCACGACCTGGCGCGCAAGCTGCTGGTCGGCCGTTCGAACATCACCATGCTGCTGCCGCAGCTCGAGAAGCGCTCGCTGGTCAGTCGTGAGGCCGACGCCAAGGACAGGCGCATCATGCGTCTGACGCTGACTGCGGACGGCGAAGCTTTGCTGATGCGGGCGCTGAAGGCTTATGGCGCGCTGATCGAAAAGGCGATGAGCGCCTCGACGCCCGAGCAATGCGACCTGATCGGCGCGCATATGCTGCGTGTCGCCGATGCCCTGAAGGACTAGAGGGTTCAGGCGCTAGCCCGGGCCACGCGCCTGCCTCGCGGCGCATCGGCCTTGCCCAACGACCTGACATAACCGAGCACGGCGGCGCCGAGCCCAGTCGCCAGGATCCACCACGCCGGCCGGATCGAATAGGAAAATTGCAAGTTGGCCGAAAGCACGCGGCCGGGCGGCACCCCTGTTGCCAACCCATACCAGGCCGCCTCGACGGCGACGGTCGCGAGCGCTGCGGCCACGGCGATTGCGATCAACACCCACGGCGACGTCAGGCCCAGGCCGCGCCAATGCGCCAGCCGATAGAACATCAGCAGCATGAAGAAACCGGCCATCAGCGTCGGCTCGTAGACATCGGCCTTCGATTGCATGAAGAAATGCAGCGCCGCCAGGATGCCTATGCCGTAGACGATCTTGTGCAGGCGGTTCCAGTTGCGCCCGAGCTTGCTGATCGCCGCATCGGTGGAGGTCGCACCAAGCGCAACGAGGCCAAGCAATGCGACGAAGCCGATCGTCAGGTAGATGCGCAGCGCGATTTCGCTGACAACGCGCGCAACGTTCCAGTTCTGGTCGAAGAAGTAGAGGACGAGGTGGCCAAGCGCGTAGCAGAGCGCGGCGACACCGAGCATCCGGCGGATGAGGATGAGCTTCGGCCATTGGCCGATGCGCCGCAGCGGCGTAACCGCCAGCGACAACAGCAGGAAGCGGATCGCCCAGTCGCCGGTGTGATGGATGGCCGCCGTGAACGGTCGCGGGCCGAGCAGGCCCCCGGTCGGCGCTGCCGACGGGAACCCTGTCGCGGCGTAGTAGGCCAGAAGCAGCGCCGGCACGAGCGTTCCCACGAACGCGGCAGCCTTCAGCGGCGACAGTTTTCCGGCGCGGTCGGTCCAGGGCTTCATGCGACAAGTGGCTCCAGCAGCTTTGCCGGGTATACGTGGCGAAAGCCGCAAAAGTTACCTTAGCACGATCATGTTGTGTTGAGCCGCAAGGCCGCAACTCAAGCCAGCTGGGGCTACCACATCGACTTCTTGGCGCGCTCCGGCCATTCGCGATCATACGTTTCGCCGTCGATGCCGTCCCGGCTGGTGACGGCGAGGATCTGTCCGGGGGTTGGCAGCGTCTTCGGGTCGACGTGCCGTTCCGGGTTCCACAAATCGGACCGGACGATCGCGCGGGCGCACTGGAAATAGACCGACTGGACCTCGATGACAGTGACCGAGCGAGCCGGCTTGCCCTCGACGATGAACGACGCGCAGCGCTCGGCATCGACGGTGACATGGGCACGGCCGTTGACGCGCAGTGTGGTGCCCGAGCCCGGCACGAGAAACAGCAATGCCATGCGGGGGTCGCGGATGATGTTTCTCAGCGAGTCGGCACGGTTGTTGCCGCGCCGATCGGGCATCATCAGCGTGCATGGGTCGTGGATGCGCACGAAGCCGGCAAGATCGCCGCGCGGCGAGCAATCGAGCCCCTCCGGTCCGCTGGTCGCCAGCGAAACGAAAGGCGAAGCCTCGATGAAGGCGGCATATTCGGGGATGATGTGGTCGAGTTCCTTGACCAGCGACGTTTCGCCGGGAAGCCCGTACAACGCTTCAAGCTGCTCAATCGTCGAGATGACCGACATCACCCTGCCCTCAGTTTCCGCTCCCTTTAGCCAGCCCATGTGAAAGGCCGACGACAGGCCTATCGATCGCGGCTCATGCCCTTCTGGGCAAGCTCGTCGAGATATTCCTGCCAGCGCTTGTCCTTCTCGTGGCCGAGCGTGTGGAGGTAGTTCCAGGTGAAAATGCCGGTGTCGTGGAAATCGTCGAAGGTGATGCGCACCGCGTAGTTGCCCACCGGCTCGATCTTGAGGATCGCGACGTTCTTCTTGCCGGGCACGGTCACCCGCTGCTCCGGCGAATGGCCCTGCACTTCCGCCGAAGGCGAAAGCACGCGCAGCAATTCGGCCGGCAGTTCGAACGGCCGGTGATCGGGAAAGGTCACCGTCAACAGCTTGCGGTCTTTGGCGACCCGGAGTTCCTTCGGCGCGGTCATGGCAATTCCTGTGTTGGCTGACCTTCCCTACCCCGCTTCGAAGCGCACGAAAAGCCGTAACCGGCGGCTCGCTGGCGTCAGCGGCGGATTCTACCCTGAGGCAATAATGTTGATCTTGATTGACAGCTCGCGCCTCACGACATAGCCCTATTATTGAGGGCGCGCAGAGGCCTTCGAATGGGAACGGAAGCGCAGCGCATGGACATGATCGATCCTTTCGGTCGCTCGATCAGCTACCTTCGCGTGTCGGTTACGGACCGCTGCGATTTCCGTTGCACCTATTGCATGGCCGAAGACATGGCCTTCCTGCCCAAGAAAGACCTGTTATCGCTCGAGGAAATCGACCGGCTCTGCACCGTATTCATCCAAAAGGGCGTCAAGAAGCTGCGCCTGACCGGCGGCGAACCGCTGGTTCGCAAGAACATCATGTACCTCGTCCGCCAGTTGTCGCGTCACCTCGACAGCGGTGCGCTCGAAGAGCTGACGCTGACCACCAACGGCTCGCAACTGTCGCGCTTCGCCAGGGAACTCGCCGATTGCGGCGTCAAGCGCATCAATGTGTCGCTCGACACGCTCGACGCCGACAAGTTTCACGCCATCACGCGATGGGGCAACCTCGCCAAGGTGATGGAAGGCATCGACGCTGCCCAGGCTGCCGGCCTGCACATCAAGCTCAATGCCGTGGCGCTCAAGGGCTTCAACGACCTCGAAATCCCCGAAATGCTACGTTGGGCCAACGGCCGCGGCATGGACCTGACCGTCATCGAGACCATGCCGATGGGCGAGATCGATGGCGACCGCACCGACCAGTACCTGCCGCTGTCACTGCTCCGGGCCAATCTCGAGCGTCAGTTCACGCTGACCGACATTCCGTTCAAGACCGGCGGCCCAGCGCGTTATGTGCAGGTCGCCGAGACCGGCGGCCGGCTCGGATTCATCACGCCGATGACGCATAATTTCTGCGAGAGCTGCAACCGCGTGCGGCTGACCTGCACCGGTACGCTCTACATGTGCCTAGGCCAGAACGACGACGCCGACCTCAGGGCGCCGTTGCGTGCGTCCGAGGGCAACGAGCTCCTGTCGAACGCCATCGACGAGGCGATCGGCCGCAAGCCCAAAGGCCACGACTTCGTCATTGATCGCCGAACCAACCGACCGGCCGTCTCGCGCCATATGAGCGTGACCGGCGGCTGAGCGGATCGGCATCCACCGCATAGGCAAGACTGGTTTCCTCAAGGGATACAGTTGGCATGGCTTACCGGCTCGCAACGGCACTGTCCGCGATCTTGCTCGCATTGTCGTTGGCCGCACCCGCGATGGCCGAGCCGTTCATCTACACCAATGCCCGCTTCGGTACGTCGGTAACGTTCCCGCTCGAGGTCTTCACCAGCCGAGCCGGGGAGCCGGCCAACGGCGACGGCATGACCTTCCTGGCCCCCGATGGCGCGAGCCTTGCCGTCTACGGGTCCAACAATGCCCTAGACCAGACACCCGAACAGCTGGCCGACTTCAGCTCCGAAGGCGCGACGATCACCTATCGCAAGGTCGGCAAGGATTGGGTCGTGCTCTCGGGGCACGACGGGCCTGACATCTTCTATCACCGCCTGAAGTTCGGCCGCGACGGCGTCATCCATGCGTTCCTGCTCAAATACCCTGCCACCACGCGGTCGAAATACGACCCGCTCGTTGGCGCGATCGCCGACAGTCTCGTCGGGCCGTGATGACGTAGCAGCCACTGGTCCATGCGTTTGCCATTGCTGTTTCGCGCACCAATGCTAAAGCCGTAGGCAACAGCAGCAACGGAAAGCCCAAGTGCCACTTTCCTCGAATGTCCGCGGCGCCATGTTCATGGTGGTCGCAATGGCCGCCTTCACCTTCAACGACACGCTGAGCAAGCTCGCCGCCCAGACCATCAATCCGGGCCAGCTCATGCTAGTGCGCGGGCTGTTCGCCACCACGCTGATCAGCCTGCTGGCCTGGCAGCAGGGCGCGCTGAAGGGCGCGGGCCAGTTCTGGCATCCGATGGTGTTCCTGCGCCTTGTCGGCGAGGTTGGCGCAACCGTGTGTTTTCTCGCCACCCTGCCGCATCTGCCGCTGGCAAACATCTCGGCCGTGCTGCAGGCGCTGCCGCTGGCGGTCACCATGGGTGCGGCGCTGTTCCTCGGCGAAGGCGTGGGCTGGCGCCGCTGGCTCGCCATCGTCGCCGGTTTCAGCGGCGTGCTGATCATCGTGCGACCGGGCTTCGACGGCTTCAACGCCTTTTCCCTGCTGGCTCTGCTTTCGGTCGCCTTCTGCGCCGTGCGCGACCTGGCGACGCGCAAGATCCCCGATCACGTCCCGTCCCTGTTCGTCTCCACGGTCACCACCATCGTCATTACCGTCACGGGAGCGCTGACGATCGTGCCTTTCGGCGGCTGGGTGCCGATGACGTCCGAGCTCGTCCTCTACCTCGCCGGCGCCGCAGTCCTGGTCCTGTTCGGCTACCAGTTCGTCATCATGGCCATGCGCGAAGGCGAAATCTCCTTCATCGCACCCTTCCGCTACACGGCGCTGATTTGGGCGATCACGCTCAGCGTCGTCGTCTTCCGCGACATCCCCGACCTTGCCATGATAGCCGGGGCCGCGGTCATCGTCGCATCGGGCCTCTATTCGCTTTACCGCGAGCGCATCGTCGGCAAGGCCCGGCCGGCGGCCGAGAGCACCAGCGCCTCGATGGCGCCCGACGGGATCTGAGAGCATGGCAGGGCAGATCGCAGGCCTCATCCTCGCCGGCGGCCGTTCGAGCCGGATGGGCGGCACCGACAAGACGCTGTTGCCGCTCGGCGGGCGCCCTATGGTGGTCCGTGTGCTCGATCGTCTTCAGCCCCAGGCCGCTCCGATCGCCATCAACACGAACGCCGACGCCGCGCTCTTTGCCAATTTCGGCGCCGACATCGTCGCCGACACGATCGCCGGCCACCAGGGCCCGCTGGCGGGAATTCTCGCCGGGCTGGAATGGGCGGCACAAAAACCCGGCGTCAGCCACCTCCTCAGCGTCGCCGGCGACACACCGTTCTTTCCGGCCGACCTTGCCGTCCAACTGGCATCCAGAGGAGACCACGGCGCCTTTGCCGCTTCGAACGGGCGCATGCACCCCACTTTCGCGCTGTGGCCGCTGTCGCTGCGCGATGGCCTTGCGGCGTTTCTTGAAAGTGGCGATACCCGCCGGGTGATGACGTTCATCGAACAGGCGGGCCTGGACGTGGTGGACTTTCCCACCGTGCAGTTCGGGGCGGGAACCGTCGACCCATTCTTCAACATCAATACGCCCGGGGACCTCGCAGAGGCCGAACGGATTCTGGACGGAGCCAACTGATGGCGCATCGCGTATTCGGCATCACCGGCTGGAAGAACTCCGGCAAGACGACGCTGACCGAGCGTCTGGTCAGCGAACTGGCCGGGCGCGGCTGGAAGGTGTCGACCATCAAGCACGCGCACCATGACTTCGACATCGACAAGCCCGGCGCCGACAGCTTCCGCCACCGCGAGGCCGGCGCGACGGAAGTCGCCATCGTTTCGGGCCGGCGCTGGGCGCTGATGCACGAGCTGCGCGGCGAGGACGAGCCGACGCTGGACGAGGTATTGGCAAGGCTCGGCCCATGCGACCTGGTGTTGATCGAGGGCTACAAGCGCGAAAACCATCTCAAGATCGAAGCGCGGCGGCTGGAGGCGAAAGACCGTTCGCCGCTGACCGCCGAGGACCCCGCAATCGTCGCCATAGCTTCGGATCATCCCGTCGAGGGCGAGCAGGTGCCGGTGTTCGGCATCGACGACATCAAGTCGATCGCCGACTTCGTCGAAGCAAGATCGGGCCTCGGCAAACGCTGACGCAGCGTCACCGGAGATGTTCACAACAGGCGCTGCAACAACCCTTTTTGCCATTGATTTTCAACTGAAAAGAGTGGGAGTATCCGCCCCATCGGCGGAAATTCTCCGCTCAACGGCCGAGGGACGGAACCGGCCGAAAGCGAAAAAAAGAGAGGAACACTATGGGTATTTCCATGCGTATCGCCCTGGCAGCGTCGGCTGCACTTGCCCTGACCATCGGCATGGCCCAGGCGCAGGAGAAATCGATCAAGATCGCCACCGAAGGCGCATACCCTCCCTACAACAGCCTGACGTCCGACGGTAAGCTCGTCGGCTTCGACGTCGACATCGCCAATGCGCTCTGCGAAGAGATGAAGGCGAAGTGCGAGATCGTCGCCCAGGAATGGGACGGCATGATCCCCGCCCTGCAGGCCGGCAAGTTCGACGCCATCATCGCCCAGATGTCGATCACCCCGGAACGCAAGGAGAAAATCGACTTCTCCAAGAAGTACATCAACACGCCGGCCGTGATCGCCGCCGCCAAGGACAGCGACATCAAGGGCGTGACCAAGGAAGACCTCGCCGGCAAGACGATCGGCGTCCAGGGATCGACCATTCACTACAACTACGCTGAGAAGGTCTTCACCGACAGCGAGATCAAGTCGTACCCGACCGCCGAAGAATACAAGCTCGACATGGCCAATGGCCGTCTCGATGCGGTCAGCGACGACGCCGTGACCATGGGCAATTGGCTGGAAACGGCTGATGGCGCCTGCTGCAAGATCGTCGGCACGATTCCGAACATGCCCGAAATCCACGGCGATGGCGCCGGCGTCGGCGTCCGCAAGGGCGACACCGCTTTGGCCGATCAGTTCACCGCAGCGATCGCGGCTATTCGCGCTAACGGAAAGTACAAGGAAATCAACGACAAGTACTTCAAGTTCGACGTTTATGGCGATTGAGCCGCCATTGGCTTGAAAACGGATCAGGCGGCGGGACAAGTTCCCGCCGTTTGGCTAACATGGACATAACAACAAGCCGTCATCAAAGGCGGCGGCACTCCGGCCACCGGAGGCCAAAGGGGACAGCCGACCGATGCAAAGCGTCTGGGCGCTTCTGAGTTTCGGACCCGACGGGTGGGGCGACGATCTTGCCTATGGCGTGCTCGTCACCGTTTCGCTCGCGCTGGTCACATTGCCGCTCGGGCTTCTAATCGGTTTCCTGGTGGCGCTCGCCAAGCAATCCGGCGAAGCGTCCATGAGGCTCGCCGGCAACATCTACACAACCATCTTTCGCGGCCTTCCGGAACTGCTGACGCTGTTCCTGGTGTTCTACGGCGCGCAGATCGGCGTCCAGCAGCTGGTGCGGCTGGTGCGGCCCGAAGCGGTCGTCGAGATCAACAGCTTCGTCGCCGGAATGATCGCGCTCGGCGTGGTGTTCTCCTCCTACGCCAGCGAGGTTTTCCTTTCCGCCTTCCGCGCCATACCCAGGGGCCAGTATGAAGGCGGCTATTCCGTCGGGCTGTCGTCGCGCCAGACCATGCGGCTGGTGATCCTGCCGCAACTGGTCCGCATCGCCCTTCCCGGCCTGTCCAATCTCTGGCTCATCCTGCTCAAGGACACCGCACTCGTCTCGGCCATCGGCCTGACCGACATCGTGCGCCAGAGCAGCATCGCCGCCCGCGTCACCAAGCACGCATTCATGTTTTTCGGCGTCGCCTGCCTCATCTACCTGGCACTCGCCATCATCTCGTCCTTCGGCATCGGCGCCATCGAACGCTGGGTCGGCAAGCGGGAGGCGCAGCGATGAGCGCGTCCAGCGATACGGCCGTCAAGGTCCAGCGCCCACCGGCACCGCCACGCGGCTGGTCCCACGAGCGCATCATGGGCTGGGCCCTGGTCGGGCTTTGGTCCGCCCTCGCCCTCAGCCTTGTCGTCTATCTGTTCCGCGCCTGGAACCCCGAACTCTTCGCCAAATACGCGCCGTCTTATCTCTCCGGCCTGCGCGTCACGCTGACGCTCGTCGCGGTGTCGATCGTGTTGGGCGCCATCCTGTCGCTGCCGATCTGCTACGCCCGCATGTCGAAGAACCGGGTGCTGAACGCAATTTCCTACGGCTACGTCTATTTCTTCCGCGGCACGCCGCTGCTCGCCCAGACCTTCCTGATCTATTACGGCTTCGGATCCTTCAGGCCCCAGCTCGAGGCGATCGGCTTGTGGAGCTTCTTCCGCGAGGCCTGGTATTGTGCTGTCTTCGCCTTCGCGCTCAATACCGCGGCCTATCAGGCCGAGATCCTGCGCGGCGCCATCGAAAGCGTCGGAAAAGGCCAGTGGGAGGCGGCTTCCGCCCTTGGTCTGTCGAAGCTGCAGACGCTCTACAAGATCGTGCTGCCGCAAGCGCTGATCGTCGCCCTGCGGCCTTACGGCAACGAGGTCATCCTGATGATCAAGGGCTCGGCCATCGTCGCCATCATCACCGTCTACGACCTGATGGGCGAAACCCGCCGGGCATTCTCGCGCACTTTCGATTTCCAGACCTACCTTTGGGCGGCCCTGCTCTACCTGTCGCTGGTCGAGACCTTGCGCCACCTTGTCGACTGGATCGAACGGCGCATCACGCGCCACCTGCATCGCTGACCTTACGGCCGCTGGCCCAACCAGGATCGTCTTGACGAATTCGTCCGATGGCATAGACCACGGGCACCAGAACATTTGCACGTCGAAAGGGTGAGCCATGGCATCGGTCGCGTTCCTTGGTCTTGGAGTCATGGGCTATCCCATGGCGGGCCATCTCAAGAACAAGGGCGGGCACGACGTGACCGTCTACAACCGCACGGCGGCAAAGGCCCAGAAATGGGCCGACCAGCATGGCGGTGCGTTTGCGCCGACGCCGGCGGAAGCGGCCCGCGGCAAGGATTTCGTCTTCGCCTGCGTCGGCAATGATGACGACCTGCGCGAAGTCACAATCGGTGCCCACGGTGCGTTCCAGTCGATGAACAAGGGCGCCGTATTCATCGACAACACCACGGCCTCGGCCGAAGTCGCCCGCGAACTCGACGCCGCAGCCCGGGCCGGCGGCTTCCATTTCCTCGACGCGCCGGTATCCGGCGGCCAGGCGGGAGCCGAGAACGGAGTGCTCACCGTCATGGTCGGCGGCGAACAGGACGCATTCGACCGCGCCAGGCCGATCATCGATTCCTTTGCCCGCATGGTCGGCCTGATGGGGCCGGCGGGTGCCGGTCAGTTGACCAAGATGATCAACCAAATCTGCATCGCGGGCCTCGTCCAGGGACTCGCCGAAGGCATCCATTTCGGCAAGAAGGCCGGTCTCGACATCGAGAAGGTCGTCGACGTCATCTCCAAGGGGGCCGCCGGCTCCTGGCAGATGGAGAACCGCCACAAGACCATGAATGCCGGCAACTACGATTTCGGCTTTGCCGTCGACTGGATGCGCAAGGACCTCGGCATCTGCCTCGACGAGGCCGACCGCAACGGCGCCAGGCTGCCGGTGACCGCCCTCGTCGACCAGTTCTACAAGGACGTGCAGGCCATGGGCGGCAAGCGCTGGGATACCTCGTCGCTGCTCGCCCGCCTCGAGAAATAGCGTCGCGACATGGCGCTGTCGCCGGCATCGACCGCCGAGGAGATAGCAGCGCATCTGCTCACGCTCGCCTCGGAGGAAAAACGGGCCGGAATGGCGCGTTTCGGCATCGCCACCGACCGCGCCCTCGGCATCCCGAATGCCGTGCTCAACCCGATCGCGCGACAGCTAAAGCGCGATCATGCCAGGTCGGCGGCCCTATGGACCACTGACCTCCGCGAGGCGCGCCTGCTGGCGATCCTGACCGACGAGCCTTCGCAGGTGACGAGGCCCCAGATCGACGCTATGGCGGCGGAGTTCGACAGCTGGGAGATCGTCGACCATGCCGCCCACCTCATTTGCGAGGCCAGGCTGGCCCACGAGATCATCCCGGCCTACGCCGCCGACGAGCGCGAATTCATTCGCCGCGCGGCCTTCTCGACCATCGCCACGGCAGCCATGCACCTGAAGAAGGAACCGGACGACACCTTCGTCGCCTGGCTCGGACTGGTCGAGGCGCACGCGGGAGACGGCAGGAACTTCGTCAAGAAAGCGGTCAATTGGGCACTCAGGCAGGTCGGCAAGCGTTCGCTCGCCCTCCACGCCCCGGCACTGGCATTGGCGGAAAAGCTGGCGGCATCACCCGACAAGGCGGCAAGATGGATCGGCAACGACGCAGTGCGCGAACTCACCGATCCCAGGACGCTCGAACGCTTGAACGCGAAGAAGCGCTGATCAGGCTGCCGACGCGCCACTTTCCTTGTCGAGAACCATGTAATCGAGCGGCATCTCGGTCGTGTACTTGATCTGCTCCATGGCGAAGGACGACGACACGTCGCGGATCTCGATCTTGGCGATCAGCCGCTTGTAGAAGGCGTCATAGGCGGCGATGTCGGGCACGACCACGCGCAGCAGATAATCGACGTCGCCGCTCATGCGGTAGAACTCGATCACCTCGGGGAATTCCTGGATCACTTCGGAGAAGCGGCGCAGCCATTCGTGGCTGTGCGAATTGGTGCGGATCGCCACGAAGACGGTGACACGCGCATTGATCTTCTCGGGGTCGAGCAGTGCAACGCGGCGCTTGATGACGCCTTCTTCCTCAAGCTTCTGGATGCGGCGCCAGCACGGCGTGGTGGACAGTCCGACTTTCTTGGCGACGTCGGCGACGGCCAGTGTCGCGTCCTCCTGGAGGAGGCGAAGAATTTTCCTGTCGAGGCGGTCCATATGCGGGCTCCGTTAGAAAAGGTTCGCCATAATCCTTTCATTTACCGCATCATACAAGAAAGGAATTCTCCGCGCACCTGGCATCTTCGGTATTGATTTCTATTTCGTCGGGCCGAGACGATTTCGGATTTCTGCCTTGAGAAAAGGCAGCAATTCCATTTCGAACCAAGGATTCCGCTTGGCCCAGGCGAAGGTCCGCCAGGAGGGATGCGGCAAGGGCAGCAGATGCGGCGATGACGAACGCTCCCAGATGCCGCGCCAGCCAGCCACGGTTTCAGTCAGCGTGCCGGCGCGCGTGTTCCCGAGATGCCATCGCTGCGCATACTGACCGACGGCCAGAACGAGGTCGACCTGCGGCATCAGCGCCATCAGTCGGGCTCGCCACGCCGGCGCGCACTCCCGCCGCGGCGGCAGGTCCCCGCCCTTGGCATCCTGCCCGGGAAAGCAGAAGCCCATCGGCACGATGGCAAACTTGGCCGGATCGTAGAACTCCTCCGAACTGACGCCCAGCCAGTCCCGCAGCCTGTCGCCGGAGGCGTCGGTGAAGGGCGCGCCGCTCATGTGCACCTTGGTGCCGGGTGCCTGTCCGGCGATCAGTATCCGTGCCGTGGCAGACGGCCTCACCACAGGCCTGGGCTCATGCGGCATGGGCTTGCCCACCGGATGCTCGACGCAGATGCGGCAGGCCATGATCTCGCTGACCAGGCGGTCGAGTTCCGGAGACATGATCAGGCGCCGGCGCTGGGCCGCGCCGCAAGTGCCCGATACCAGCGCCAGACGTTGGAAAGTTCTTCCGGAACGACGATCCGCGCGGGCTTCATGAAATCGATGGCAATCAGGCCGGTGATGTCGGCGATGGAAAAGCTGTCGCCGGCTGCGAACTCGCGGCCCGCGAGTTCCCCGTCGAGCAAGGCCAGGAACTGAAGAACCTTGGGTTTGTTCGCCTCGCCCCACTCGGGCACCTGCGGCACCTCCCACTCCCTCATGGCCGGATGGATGTGGCGGAACGCAAAGCCCACCGGCAGGAACAGGTTGAGCTCGATGCGCCTCTGCCACATCTCGACCAGCGCCTTGCCCACGGCGCCACGGCCGAAAAGGGCAGGCTCGGCAGAGAGTTCCTCGAAGTAGCGGCAGATCGCGATCGATTCGGAAAGGATCGTGCCGTCGTCCAGTTCGAGCACAGGCAGGCGCTGTAGCGGATTGCGCGAGGAAACGTCTTCCTTCCTGTGCTCCATCGCGCCCATGTCGACGCGGACCATGGGCACTTCGATGCCTTTCTCCGCAAGGAACACACGGACACGCCTGGGGTTCGGCGCACGCCCTCCGTCAAACAGCTTCATCGGCTCCTCCCCGTGATTGCACTGCCCGGACTATAAGCCCCAAGCTACGAGAACCGAAAGATTTCCCGCAGCCAGTTGAGGATACGTCCGTAGCTGCCATGTTCGGTCTCGGCCATCGTTCCATGCATGGTGCGCCAGTCACGCGGACGATCGAACTCGCCGGCCCAAAGCCCTCTGCGACCGCGCCGCGCCGCCGCCTCTTCAGCCTCGTAGCCGCCATAGGCGACGGCCCATCCGCCATCCACCTGGGCACGATTGAGATCGGTGCTGCCGACGCTGCATTCTCCAAGCAACCGTCCGTACTTGTCGCGCTCCCAGCCGATGCAGGTCACCTGGCGTCCGGCGACAAGCCTGGACAACGCTTCGCGCGAGCGCTTGCCGCACGGGTACTCGGCCCCGTCCGTCCTGCAGACCTGGCCGAATTCCGGCGCATCGATGCCGCGCAGGCGGATACGCTCGCTGCCAAGCGTGATCGAATCGCCATCGTTGATGACCGCCGCACCCTGGGTGCTGCGCGTTTCGAACCGGTCCAGCCGCGCCGAAACAAGGAGCAGCAACCCCATCACCGCTGCTGCCAGCAAATAGTCGGCAAGCTTGCGCCAGCGGCTGCGCGGGCGCCTGAAATACCGCTGCCGCGGCCTGCCCGGCCACGAACGGCTCATATGGCAAACAATCCCTTAATCATTCGGACGTAGCGTGCAGGTGTAATTGAGGCGCGCGCGTAAATCGAAATATCACATGCCGTTGCAACGCTCTAACACGGCGGACAAGATCATTGTGGACCGCAGGAAACGCCATCGCAACAGCGATGTCGCGCGTGCTGTGCGCAAGACACGCGATCGCCTGTCGCAACAGCCCGGCGGGCTGGTCTTCGACCGCGAGCTGCTGAAACTCCACGCCAATTCGATCGTCGCCAACTCGGCAACGCTTCCACTGCTGATCGTCATCTTCGCCGGCATCGGACTGATGCTTGGCGCCGACGGCGACATCCTGGCCTGGGCGCTGATCGCCATCCTGGCCTATGTCGGCCTGGCCATCCTCGCGCGCCGCGCCGACGAGGCGGCAGCCGCCGCCATGCCGCCGTCGGCGATGCGTCGCAATTTCCTCGTCGGCCACTTCGTCACCGGCCTGTCCTGGGCCTATCTGGCGGCGATGACGTGCGCGGCATGCGGACCCGACCTGCTGGCGATCGCCAAGGGCGTCTTCCTGCTCGTCGCCATGGCCGCGACCGCTATCGTGGCATCCTCGCTGCGCGGCGCGCTGGCCGTGACCTTCGCCGTGCCTGTCGCCGCCTATGCCGCTTTTGGTGCCAGGTTGACCGAGCCGCTGGGCATGCTCTTGGTGGCGTTGCTGGTGGTGGCCCTGCCCTTCTTCTCCTATGTCGCCAAGACCATGAACCGCTCGGCGCTGATGCTGATGTCGTTTCGCTCTGAAATGGACGCGCTCATCGCCGAACTTGAAACGGCAAAGGCCATGTCCGACGAGGCGCGCCGTCGCGCCGAAGACGCCAACCTCGCCAAATCGCGCTTTCTCGCCACGATGAGCCACGAACTGCGCACGCCGCTCAACGCCATCCTCGGTTTCTCCGAGGTCATGGCCGGCGAGGTGCTGGGCCCGATCAACAGCCCGACCTACCGCGAATACTCCCGCGACATCCACGATTCCGGTCAGCATTTGCTCGATCTCATCAACGAGATCCTCGACCTGTCGCGCATCGAGGCCGGGCGCTACCAGCTCAACGAAGAACCCCAGCAGTTGCTTTCGATCGTCGAGGACTGCTGTCACATGATGGAGCTGAAGGCGCGCAACAAGGATTTGCGGATCATCGAGCAATTCGAGCCGGCGTTGCCGCGCATGCTTGGCGACGAGCGCGCCATCCGCCAGATCACCCTCAACCTGCTGTCCAACGCCATCAAATTCTCCCCGACCGGCGGCGACATCCGCGTGCGGGTGGGCTGGACAGCCGGCGGCGGCCAGTACATCTCGGTCAAGGACAACGGACCGGGCATCCCCGCCGAGGAGATCCCGGTCGTGCTGTCGGCATTCGGCCAGGGCTCGATCGCCATCAAGAGCGCGGAACAGGGCACCGGCCTCGGCCTGCCCATCGTGCAGGGCCTGCTCGCGCTGCATGGCGGCGAGTTCGACCTTCGGTCGAAGCTGCGCGAGGGCACCGAAGCGATCGCCATCTTCCCGGCTGCGCGGGTGATCGACGGGTTGCCCAACATGCAGCCGCGCAGCGCGACGGGCAGCCGCTAGCTATTTGACGGCCGCGGCCATTCCGGAGCTGATCTGTGCCGCCGTCTTGACCAGGCCGGCGGCAAGGCCCGCCCCAACCGCTTCGCCATGGTCGATGCCGAGGCCCAGCAAGGGCCGGGCACCGAGCTTCGCCAGCAGCCGCGCATGGCCCGGCTCGGTCGACACATGCGAAAACATGCAATGGTCGAGCGCGGCAGGATTGGCCGAGTAGAGCACGGCGGCAGCGGCCGACGTCGCAAATCCATCGAGCAGCACCGGGATCTTTTCCATGCGCGCGGCAAGGATGGCACCGGCGATCGCCGCGAATTCGCGCCCGCCGAGGCGGCGCAGCACCTCGAACGGATCGTGGAGATGATCGCCATGCAGCGCCAGCGCGCGGTCGACGACCTCGGCCTTGCGTGCCTGCATCGCGGCATCGGCCCCGGAGCCGGGCCCAACCCAGTCCGCCCCCTTGCCACCGAACAGCGCCGCGGAAAGTGCCGCCGCAATCGTCGTGTTGGCGACGCCGAGGTCGCCGATGCAGAACAGGTCGGTGCCGCCGGCGATCGCTTCCATGCCGAACGCCATCGTGGCGGCACAACCGCGTTCATCGAGCGCCGGTTCCACGGTGATGTCTGCCGTAGGCAGGTGCAGCGCCAGATCGAACACCTTGAGCCCGAGATCGTGGGCGACGCAGATCTGGTTGATCGCCGCCCCGCCGGCAGCGCACAGTTCGACGCGTTGGGCCGTCGCTTCCATGGGCCGTGGCGAAACGCCCTGGGCAACCACGCCATGGTTGCCGGCAAAGATGGCGACAAGCGGCTTGAGCACTGTGGGCGGCGCGCGACCGGTCCAGCGTGCCAGCCAGGCAGCGATGTCTTCGATACGGCCGAGCGACCCCTTCGGCTTGTCGGCCTTGGCAAACAGCGACCACACTTTGCCGGCTTGAGCCACGTCGCCTTCAGGCAGGTGGGCAAACAGGTTGCGGAAATCGTCAAAAGGAGAAGCGCTGGTCATGATCGCGGGGCCTGCCGTTCAAAATGGTCGCCTGCGCAATAGCCCCCTCGCGGAACGAAAACAATCGCGGCATGGCGTCCGGTCGCCTGCGCCGTGGAAACTATGCGGCACGACACCGGCCGTCGGACTTGCATTCCCTTACCGGTTGCACCATGTGGGAGCGGCAGCCTGCATGTTGCGGCGGCGTGCGGCACCCTGCATAATCTGCACCAGCGCCACCGGATTCCACGATGACGGCCATCGAATCGCCCTGCATCCTCGTCTGCTCCATCGACATGGTCACCGGCTATTGCTTCGGTTGCGGCCGCACGCGTGAAGAGATCGGCGCCTGGCTCACAATGACGCCGGAAACGCGCCGCGCCGTGATGGCCGCGCTTCCGGCGCGACTCGAAACCGTAGAGCGCAAGCCGCGCCGCGAAACCCGTCGCACGCGCATGGCCCGCGAACGCGGCGCCGTCTGAGGATCTGCACAAAGAGATGAGCCGGCTTTACTGGATTGCCATAGCGGTGCTCGGCGGTGGACTGCTGCTCTTGCTGTTCAACGACACATCCGGCCAGACCCTTGGCCTCGACAATGACAGCTTCGGCCAGTTGATCTATCTCGGCGTGCTCGTCATGGTCATCGGGGCCGGCGTCCTGGCTCGGGGAACTCGGCTGGGCGACACGCTGAGAAGCCTGGCGATGTGGGTACTGATCGTGCTCGTGCTGGTCGCCGGCTATCAGTATCGCTACGAATTGCAGGATATCGCCAGCCGCGTGACCGCAGGCCTGGTGCCGGGCAGTCCGATATCGGCGCTGGACGGCGACGGCCGCGCCACCGTAACGCTCGACAAGCTGCCGAACGGGCATTTCGGCGCACGCCTGCAGATCAATGGCGCGACCATCCAGGCGATGGTCGACACCGGCGCCACAAGCACCGTGCTGACCGTGGCCGATGCCCGCCGCGCGGGTTTCGATCCCGAGAGCCTGAATTTCTCGGTTCCCGTGTCGACCGCCAACGGCATTGCCCATGCGGCCCGCATTACCGCCGGCAGCGTCCAACTCGGCACCATCGAGCGCAAGAACCTGCCCATGCTCGTCGCCGACCAGGGCCTCGAGCAGAGCTTGCTGGGCATGAATTTCATCGGCTCGCTGTCGGGTTTCGACGTGCGCGGCGACCGGATGATCCTCCGCGACTGAGCCTTTGATGCGCTACGCCGCTTCGCTTGCCCGGTTGAGCTCGACCGCCGCAAACGCCTGTCGCAACACCTCGGCACCGGCACCCGGCCTGGTCGCGTCCGTCGAGAGGATCTGGCGGAAGCGCCGGGCGCCGGCAAGGCCGTGGAACAATCCGACCATATGCCGCGTGACATGCCCGAGCCTGCCGCCGGCAGCGATGTGGCGAGCGGCATAGTCGGACATCGTGTCGACAAGGCCAGCGAAATCAAGATTTTCGGATGCCTCGCCGCGCAGCATCGCATCGACACCGGAAAGGATGCTCGGCGTGTGGTAGGCGGCGCGGCCAAGCATGACGCCGTCGACATGGCCAAGATGTGCCCGGGCTTCATCGAGCGTCTGAATACCACCGTTTATGCCTATGAACCGGTGGGGCATTCTGGCCTTAAGCCGATAGACGCGGCCATAGTTCAGCGGCGGGATATCGCGGTTTTCCTTGGGGCTGAGGCCTTCGAGCCACGCCTTGCGCGCATGCACCCAGAGCGCATCCGCACCGGCCGCGAAGACATCGTCGGCGAGCGTGTCCAGGGCCGGTTCGGGGTCCTGGTCGTCAACGCCGATGCGGCACTTCACCGTCACCGGGATTTTCACCGCGCCCTTCATGGCCGCAACACCTTCGGCTACCAGCCCCGGCGTTTTCATCAGGCAGGCGCCAAAGGTACCTGACTGCACCCGGTCGGACGGGCAGCCGACATTGAGGTTGATCTCGTCATAGCCGAAGTCTTCGCCGATGCGCGCCGCTTCGGCCAACTTCGCCGGATCGGAACCGCCGAGTTGCAGCGCCACGGGATGCTCGCAGTCGTCGAAACCCAAAAGCCGTTCGCGCGCGCCGTGGATCACGGCGTCAGCGACCACCATTTCGGTGTACAGCAGGGAATCGCGGGTCATCTGCCGGTGAAAATAGCGGCAGCAGCGATCGGTCCAGTCCATCATGGGCGCCACGGCCAGTCTATGATCTTGATTTTTCAGCATTTTTTCTTTAACATCAAATCGTTAGAACCTACCGAGTGCACACGAATTTACGCCAGAATACGCCCCTCTTCGCCACGTTTCGATCTTTCATTGCACACGGAGCGCACACGAAAAATGGCCACCTACACAAAACTCTCGTCCGGTTCCTGGCGTGTCCAAGTGCGTCGCAAAGGTCGCTACGTCAGCGAAACCTTCTTGCGCCGAGACGACGCTAGGCGCTGGGCAACCGAAACCGAGCGCCAAGTCGATCGCGGTGAAACGCCGACCAAGTCCCGTATAGCGCGCCTAAAAACTTTCGGCGAACTCATCGACCTCCATATCGACGACATGTGCGATGTAGGCAAGTCCCCTCGCCGCTCCAAGGCCGCAGCCCTTGATATGCTCCAAAGACATCTGGGGAAGTGCAACATCGTGGCCCTTGATCGCGAACGGCTCATTCGCTTTGGTCGTGATCGAGCAGCTCAAGGTGCCGGACCGATGACTCTCGGTATCGACATCGGTTTTGTGAAACTCATTCTGGCTCATGCCGCTGCCGTTCACGGCCTGCCCGTCAAGGTCGAACCGGTCGATCTCGCGCGCATCGCCCTAAAGAGGCTTGGTCTCGTTGGGAAGGGCCATCAGCGCGACAGGCGGCCGACCCAGGATGAACTAGACAGACTGATCGCTCACTTCGATGCAAATCCTCGTCAGCTAGCACCGGTTAGCCAAATCATACGTTTTGCCGTCGCAACCGCGATGCGCCAGGAGGAAATCTGCACGGCACGTTGGTCCGATTTGGAAACTCGTACGCGGATGCTTCTCATCCGTGACCGGAAAGATCCCCGAAACAAGAACGGCAATAATCAGCGCATACCGCTGTTCGCGGCGACCGGTTACGACGCGTGGACCATTGTTGAGGAGCAGCGCGCCAAGCGAAGCAACGACGATGATCGAATTTTCCCATTCAATGGCAGATCAGTCGGCACAGCTTTTCGTCGCGGATGCGCCGACCTGAGTATCCACGACCTTCACTTCCACGACTTGCGACACGAAGGCACAAGCCGACTTTTCGAGGCCGGATTCACAATCGAGCAAGTTGCACTTGTTACCGGGCACAAGGACTGGAAGATGCTGAAGCGGTATACGCACCTAAAGCCAGAAGCCCTCCACGCTCTACTTGCAGCCCGCGCCGCATGAGTTTGGGATTCGTTCAGGCGCGGGAGTGCGGTAGTTTCGCCCATCCGAGGTCGATGACACAGCAGCAAGTCCAGGCAATTCGCGTGCGGGGCTTGGAGAAGTCGTACGAACTGCATGTGTTGCGCGGCGTGGACTTCGACGTGGCACGCGGCAGTATCTTTGCACTGCTCGGTTCGAACGGGGCGGGCAAGACAACGGCGGCGAATCCTGCCCACTCGGCTCAGGGCGGACGATGGCGCGCCCAGTATCAACGGCCTCGATGTCGCCCCGCAACCGGCGAACGTGCGAGAGGCCGGTCAATGACTGTTACGGACATGATCAGGGTGGGTGACGAGGCGCTCCACTGCAGAATTAGGTAGCAAAGACCACCAGCTTCGACCATTTAATGCATCTTTTATGCAAGAATGGTTGTCTCCGCAAAAAACTGTTTTTCGTTCGGGAACATACGATTTCGATTTATGCAACATGACTGCCATCAGCGATGTGCGGGCCCGCCGCCGTTGGCCTTTACCTCGTGGTATCGTTTAACAGTGTCGGGCTCCACGCCATATGCCACACAGTTCACTTCGCTGATCGACTCGATGATGTCTGAGAACGACTGAACGATAATATCGAAGTCTTCTCCTTCGATATCCGCGAACGCTTCCGTCGCGAAGTCGTCCGGCATCATTGCCGGCGCATCGACCACTCTACTGAGAAATTCACCGACTGCGTCATCAAGGCGTCGCCGCATCCTGATTTCGATAGATCGCGGTACTCTCTTGGTGCAATTGCGGCCAATGGTGTCCGGGGGCGGCGCATCGGATTGAAGGCAACAGGTCGCATAGGCCGGTCGTCAAGTCCCCCACGGAAATAGTGTTGGCTACCGGAGCCAGGGCCGCAACAGTCAGAGCACGTTTTAAGGCGGCAAATCCATCGTGGCCACGACGGGTAATCTCGACATGGCAGCGCGGATGAACTGTCGTATCAAACTTGTCGGTGGCAAGATCACTGAGGCAGTTCCAGGCTAACGGTGTATAATAACGGTCACCGTGGCTGACAGATTCAAGTCGGCCCACGCCCGCTTTGCCCGCCTATCGCCAACGCATCCGACCGGACATTATGTCAGGGTCCCCAATAAGCACACGAACATGAAGAACAGACCTTTTCTCAATCGACTTGGGTTTGCCATACAGGGATTGCGAGAGGGGTGGCAACGTGAATACAGCTTCCGGGCCCAGGTGATGATCGGCCTAATCATTGCCTTGAGTGTAGTACTCCTCGGTGCTTCCAGTATTTGGCTGGCCATTGTGGGGCTAGCAATTGCACTTGTCTTGGCTGCAGAACTGTTCAATTCCGCCCTTGAAACACTCGTCGATCGCTTGCACCCGGAAATACATCCCGAAATTCGCGTAGTGAAGGATATGGCTGCTGCCGCCGTGCTGCTGATCTGCCTTGGTGCGTCGGTGATAGGTCTGCTCTTTCTTGCATCGCAAATCTAAGTCGCCTGAGATGCACGGAAATTCCCAGGCCGCCGGCAATTCTCTTCGCCGCTGAGTAACCCGACGGGCGCCCCGACTTGAGCATGGTTACAAAAGTTCCAGCCCGCGTCGCGGTGAACCCTTCGGCCGCTCCTATGGAATTTGGCATTGTCCAAATCTGAAGGGTGACCTCGCTGTGGACGCAGAGACAACCATTTCGAGTCGTGGATGGCAGCGCCAATTTTCAGGTCAGAGGCGCAGATTGTTGACGCGCGTCAAAGCAGAGGACGCCCCAACGGCCCAAGATTACCCAAGAAGATGGACTTAACCTTGGGAGACACACCATGGCCACTACCGAGATTTCGACGTCCGCCGCCAGAACTATTCCGACCGTGTCAGGCAACAGGTTACGCCTCGGTGCGCTCACGGCGCTCGTCATCGGCTCGATGGTCGGCTCCGGCGTGTTCAGCCTGCCGCAAAACATGGCTGCCGGTGCCGGCCCCTTGGCCGTTATCATTGGTTGGGGCATTACTGCGGTGGGAATGCTGGCTCTGGTCTTCGTCTATCAGTCGCTCGCCACACGAAAGCCGGATCTGGATGCAGGCCCTTATGCTTACGCCAAGGCCGGCTTCGGCCCCTTCATCGGCTTCAACAGTGCCTGGGGCTACTGGATCAGCGCCTGGATCGGCAACGTGTCCTATGCCGTCATCGTATTCAGCGCGTTGTCCTACTTCTTCCCGTCTTTTGGCGACGGCAACACCTGGCAAGCCGTTCTCGGTGCCTCGGTACTGCTATGGGCTATCCATCTGCTCGTCATGGCCGGCGTACGGCAAGCGGCGATAGTAAATCTGATCGTCACCGTAGCAAAGATCGCACCGATCGTGCTGTTCATCGGAGTTGTTGCTGTCGCATTCAAGGTCGATGTCTGGTCGCTCGACTTCACCGGGCTCGGCAACGCCAACCTCGGCTCGATCATGGACCAGGTAAAAAGCACCATGCTCGTCACGCTTTGGGTGTTTATCGGCATCGAGGGCGCCAGCGTCTTTTCGGCCCGTGCCGAACGGCGCAAGGACATCGCCACTGCCACGGTGTTCGGTTTCCTTACCTGCTTGGCGCTTTACGCGTTGGTTTCGCTGCTGTCGCTCGGCATCATGAGTCAGCCGGAACTCGCCGCACTAAAGAATCCGTCCATGGCCGGTGTTCTGGAGGCCATCGTTGGCCCGTGGGGCGCGATCCTCATCAACCTGGCGCTTGTCGTCTCCGTCATCGGCGCGTTCCTGAGTTGGACGCTGCTGGCGGCCGAGATCCCGCACATGGCCGGCCGAGATGGCACCATGCCGAAGTACTTCGGCTATGAAAACGAACGCGGTGTGCCGTCGACCGCGCTTCTCATTACCAATCTCCTTGTGCAGGCTTTTCTGATCATCACGCTCTTCGCGCAAAGTACATACCAGGCGCTTTTCTACATCGCCTCTGCTGCCATTCTCGTGCCTTACATCTTCTCCGGCGCCTACGCCGCGAAGCTCGCGATAACCGGGGAAAGCTACGGTGCGGGGGAAAACCGTATCGTAGCACTGATCATCGGGCTGGTTGCAACGGTCTACGGGCTATGGCTCGTCTACGCAGCGGGGCTTTCGTACCTGTTCATGTGCGCTGTTCTCTACGCGCCGGGCATAGCTTTCTACATCTGGGCGCGGCGCGAGAACGGAGAGCGTGTCTTCCAACCGGTGGAGGCCGTGCTCGCGGCAGCACTCGTCGCCATCGGCCTATACGCCGCCTGGCAGATGTGGATCGGCGCGGTCAGCGCGCTCTAAAACCCCGCAACGAAAGGACCCTCGCCATGACCGCTCTTGGCGTTCATTCCGAAACCGGACGGCTGCGCGAGGTCATCGTGCACCGGCCGGACCTCAGCCTGCGCAGGCTGACACCCGACAACTGTAAGGCACTGCTGTTCGACGACATCTTGTGGGTCAAGCGCGCGCGGCAAGAGCACGACGTCTTCGTCGACGCGCTGCGCGAGCGCGGAGTCACTGTGCATCTGTTCGGTGAACTGCTTGCCGAAACCTTAGCGTTGCCGGAAGCCCGTAAATGGCTGCTCGACCGCCGGATTGACGCCTCGGTCGTGGGCTGCGACATGGTCGAAGAGCTGCGTGGTTGGCTTGAGGAAATGCCCGCTGAGGAGCTTTCCGCAATCCTCGTCGGCGGCATTGCGCGCGCCGAGTTACCCTTCAAACCGACGGGCCTTACGGGCAAGACGATGCTACCGCAGGACTTTGTGCTGCCGCCCCTGCCCAACCAGCTCTTCACCCGCGATTCATCCTGCTGGGTCTATCGCGCGGTATCGGTAAATGCCATGTACTGGCCAGCGCGAAAGCCCGAAGCCGCCAATGTCGAGGCCGTCTACCGCTTCCATCCCCGCTTCCAAAAAGCCGACCTTGCCTTCGTGTCGCCAGACAATCCTGGACCAGGTGTCAGCCTCGAAGGCGGCGACGTGATGCCGATCGGCGGCGGCGTCGTCCTGGTTGGCATGGGCGAGCGCACGACCCCGCAGGCGGTCGGCGGATTGGCCCGCAGCCTGTTCGCGGCCGGCGAGGCGACACGTGTCATCGCCGCGCTAATGCCGCGCGACCGCTCTTTCATGCATCTGGACACGGTCTTCACCTTCTGTGACCGCGACCTCGTCACGATGTATCCACCAGTCGTCGACCGTCTGCGAACCTTTTCGCTGCGACCCGGCGAAGGCAAAACCGTCGTTGACGTGATTGAGGAGGAAAAGCCCTTCACCGACGTCGTGAAGGAGGCGCTTGGCCTGAAGGCGCTTCGCATCGTCGGCACCGGGGGCGACGCCTATCAGGCGGAGCGCGAGCAGTGGGATGACGGCAATAATGTCATCGCCGTCGAGCCAGGTGTGGTCATAGGTTACGATCGCAACGTCTACACCAACACGCTGCTACGGCGTTCGGGGATCGAGGTCATCACCGTAGAAGGCGCCGAACTCAGCCGTGGCCGCGGCGGAGGGCACTGCATGACTTGCCCAATCGCCCGCGATCCGATCTGAAACGAAAGGACAACAGACCATGCCTGTCAATCTGTTGGGCCGCAACGTGCTCACGCTGGACGATCTCTCGCCTCCAGAAATCCGCTACCTGCTTAGGCTAGCTGCTGATCTCAAGGCGGCCAAGCAGGCAGGTACGGAAGTGCCGCGTCTGGTGCGCAAGAACATCGCGCTGATCTTCGAGAAGGATTCCACCCGCACCCGATCGGGGTTCGAGGTCGCTGCCTACGATCAGGGCGCGCACGTATCCTATATCGGTCCGTCAGGCAGCCATATCGGCCACAAAGAATCGATGAAGGACACCGCGCGCGTACTGGGCCGCATGTACGATGCGATCGAATATCGCGGCTTTGGCCAGCATCAAGTCGAGCAGCTCGCCACGTATGCCGGCGTGCCGGTCTACAACGGCCTGACCAACGAGGATCATCCGACCCAAATCCTCGCAGACTTCATGACCATGCGCGAGTTCACCCACAAGCACCTGTCAGATGTGACAGTCACCTTCGTCGGCGAGGGCCGCGACAATGTTGCCAAATCACTGGCGATCGGAGCCGCCAAAGTAGGTATGGATATACGCATAGCCTCTCCCAAACCACTCTGGCCGGACGAACAATTCTGCGCGCATGTCCGCGAATTGGCCGAGCGTAATGGTGGCCAGTTTCGGCTGGATGTAGACGTAGAAAAATGCGTCGAGGGCGCCGACTTCGTCTACACCGACGTTTGGCTTTCCATGGGTGAGGATGAGAGCGGCTGGGCGGAGCGCATCGCGCTGCTCACCCCCTACCGCGTCACCCGCGCGCTGATGCAGGCGACCGGGAATTCTTACACGAAATTCATGCATTGCCTGCCGGCCTTTCACGACGACAGCACCGAGGTCGGTGCGCGCGTTGCCCGAGACTACGGCATCGACTGCATGGAGGTTACCGACGAGGTCTTCGAATCGGAAGCCTCCATCGTCTTCGACCAGGCCGAGAACCGTATGCACACGATCAAGGCAATACTCGTCGCGACCCTCGGCAACTGATATGCGCATCGTCGTCGCCTTAGGTGGGAATGCGCTGCTGCGTCGCGGCGAGCCGATGACAGCCGAAAACCAGCGCGCCAACATCCGGAGGGCCGCCTCCGCGCTGACCGAACTCGTCGAGGCCGGACACACCCTGGTGATCACGCATGGCAACGGACCACAGGTTGGGTTGCTCGCGTTGCAGGCCACCGCATCCTCCGACGCCCCCTTCCCATTGGACGTTCTCGATGCGGAGAGCGCCGGCATGGTCGGCTACGTCCTGCAGCAAGAGCTCGGCAACGTGATGAAGGATCAGCTCTTTGCGACGCTGCTGACGCAGGTCAGGGTCGATCCGCATGATCCGGCCTTCGCGAACCCGACTAAGCCAATCGGCCCTACATATGACGAGGCGACCGCGCGCAGACTCTCCGCTGAGCGCGGCTGGCGAATCGCGCCGGACAACGACAGATGGCGTCGCGTCGTGCCGTCGCCAAAACCACTGGCGATCCTGGAGGCCAAGGTTCTCAGCTTCCTGGTCGAACACGGTGTTGTCGTCATCTGTGCCGGTGGCGGAGGCATACCCGTGATCGAGCAGGAGAACGGCGCCATCGCAGGCATCGAGGCGGTCATCGACAAGGACCTCGCCAGCTCGCTTCTGGCGCGCAACCTCGAAGCCGACATGTTGCTCATGCTGACCGACGTCGACGCCATATATCTCGACTGGGGCACTCCCATTGCCCGTCCGCTTGGCCATCTGCGCAGCTCGGACATTTCCGTGGCAGACTTTCCGGCCGGCTCGATGCGGCCGAAAGTGACAGCCGCAATTGAGTTTTCGGAAGCAACCGGAAAGCCGGCCGCGATCGGCAGACTTGAAGATGCGCCGGAGATCGTAAAGGGCATGCGCGGCACGTGGATAGAGCCGGACCGACAATGACAGTGCGGATGAACCATTTCTTGGTCGGCATCGAAACATTTTTGCCGAAATGCTTCACTGGCCATTCAATGCCATGACCGATGATCATACACCTTTGTTGTCCGGTCTAAGCGAGGCGGAAGCACAGGGGCGGCTGAAGTCAGAAGGCTTCAATGAACTGCCGCACCTCGACCGCCGGACAACGCTTGGCATCATGTTGGAGGTTCTGCGCGAGCCGATGCTCGCTCTCTTGCTTGGTGGCGGCGTCGTCTATCTTCTGCTCGGCGATCTAAGGGAAGCGCTGATCCTGCTTGCCTTTGCGGCCCTGTCGGTGCTGATCAGCTTCGTTCAGCAAGCGCGTACCGAGCGCGTGATGGAAGCGTTAAGAGATCTCACCAGTCCGCGCGCGCTCGTGGTCAGGAACGGCGTGCGTGTTCGCGTTGCAGGCCGCGAGGTCGCACGTGGCGATCTGGTCGTACTTGGCGAAGGTGACCGTGTTCCGGCCGACGCAGCCCTCCTGCAGTTGCAGGATTTGCAGGTCGATGAATCCTTGCTGACCGGGGAATCTGTGCCAGTACGCAAGGCGTTGTCCGTCGACAAGACAGACAGCCCGCCTCGACCTGGTGGGGACGACCTGCCTTTTGTTTATTCGGGGTCGCTCGTGGTGCGTGGCAGTGGCATCGCCGAAGTGATCGCCACCGGACCGCGCAGCGAAATCGGAAAGATTGGCCAGGCGCTCCATACGCTTGAAACCGAGCCTCCCCGCCTTAAAGCACAGACAGCGCGGATTGTACGTTTAGCCGCGATGGGCGGCATCGTTATCAGCCTTGCGACGGTCGCACTTTACGGCACGCTACGCGGCGGCTGGCTTGATGCCGTGCTTGCAGGGATCACTATCGGCATGGCGATGCTGCCGGAGGAATTTCCGGTCGTCCTGACCGTCTTCATGGCAATGGGCGCATGGCGGCTTTCCCACGCGCGCGTGCTGACACGCCGCGCCAGCTCCGTTGAGACGTTAGGATCAGCGACGGTGCTGTGCACCGACAAGACCGGCACGCTAACCGAGAACCGGATGAGCATCGCCGAACTTCGGCACCCGGACGGCGCATCCTTCCGCACAGGAAATACGGGCGAGATCACAATACCAGGTCGTTTCCGGGAACTCGCTGCGTACGCCCTGCTTGCCAGCGCACCAGAGCCGTTCGATCCGATGGAGAAGGCCCTCCATAAGCTTGCACACGATGGACTGAACGCAACGGACGGCCTGCCCGGGCCGAAATGGACACTCGCGCATAGTTATGGGCTGCGCCCCGATCTTCTCGCCATGACACAGGTCTGGCGGACCGATACCCCTGCACCCGCTTTCCTGGTCGCGGCCAAGGGCGCGCCTGAAGCCATCGCAGGTTTGTGCCGCCTCGACGAAGCCGAACTTGATGCTTTGCGGCAATCGGTGGACGAGATGGCTACCGAAGGATTGCGCGTGTTGGGCGTTGCGAAATCCAGCCATGAGAGCGGTCATTTGCCGGGCACGCAGAAGGAATTTCCATTCGTCTTTCTAGGGCTAGCCGGTCTTGCAGATCCGCTGCGCGCCGGCGTCCCTGACGCCGTGCGCGAATGCCGCTCGGCCGGGATCAGGGTCGTCATGATAACAGGCGATTATCCCGCGACGGCGCGCGCCATTGCGCTTCAGGCCGGAATCGCGGTCGACGACGTGCAGACCGGCAATGCTCTCGCATCTCTCGATGAAGCCGAGTTTGCGCGCCGGGTGCGCAGCGCGTCCGTGTTCGCACGGATCATGCCGGAACAGAAATTGCGAATTGTGCAGGCACTGAAAGCCGACGGCGAGATCGTTGCAATGACCGGTGACGGCGTGAACGACGCGCCGTCCCTCAAGGCCGCGCATATCGGCGTCGCCATGGGCGGGCGCGGCACCGACGTCGCGCGCGAAGCCTCATCAATTGTGCTTCTTAACGACGATTTTGGATCAATCGTCGTTGCCGTCCGGCTCGGACGCCGCATCTATGACAATTTGCGCAAAGCCATGGGATTCATCTTCGCCGTCCATGTTCCGATAGCCGGATTGGCGCTCCTGCCGCTTGTGTTCGGTCTCCCGATCCTGATGGGGCCTATCCACATTGCCTTCCTTGAAATGATCATCGATCCGGTGTGCGCCTTGGTCTTCGAAGCGGAGAAGGAGGAAGGTGACGTGATGCGCCGCAAGCCACGTCGGCCCAATGAGTCTTTGTTTTCGTGGCCGCTGATCGGCTGGAGCGTGATGCAGGGTGCGTTGGCATTTGGACTGGTGGCCGCCATTTATCTGGTGGCTCTCGATCGAGGCATGCCGGAAGACGAAGTGCGTGCGCTAACTTTCTTTTCACTTGTGGTTTCCATCATCAGCCTCATTCTTGTTAATCGCTCCTTCAGCGCGTCTCTCATTACGGCGTTTCGCGGGCACAATCCTTCACTGGGGTGGATCCTTCTGGGGGTCAGCGCAATACTTGCGGCCAGCCTCTTATGGCCATGGCTCAGCGCGCTGTTTGCGTTCGGCGCTCTGCATCTTGACGACCTTGCCGTGACACTGGCCGCTGGGATTATCGTGTTGCTCGTTCTGGAGGCCATCAAGCCGTTGTGGCGAAAAAGCCTGCGGTCCTGATCGGCACACACAAGCGGTAATGACATCCCAGTTGATGCGCTAAGCACTGGAAGATCTGGGCTGACAGGACGGATCAACCGCTCGTCGATGTTGGTCTTGCTACTGGCTGCGCCACGCTCGACGCCGGGAATTCCACAATGAAACACGCCCCACCCTCCGGCACCCTTTCATAGCGTACAGACCCTCGGTGGTGAGTAGCGATCTGGCGGACCAAGGATAGTCCAAGCCCCCAACCGCCCTTGCTCTCGCTTCGTCCCGTCGGACGGTAGAACGGTTCGAAGACCCGTGTGCCCTCGCCGTCTGGAATACCCTCGCCGTGGTCTTTGACGCACAGGCGCACGATTGCCCCATCGGTCGCGACCTCGGCGATCACCGGCGGAGCCCCATGGCACAACCCATTCTGCATCAAGTTGCGAACCAGGCGCCTCAGCAACCGCACATCGCCCGAGATTATGGCGGTCGAGCCGGTGACCGCAACGTCGTTGCGCGCACCTTCTTCGGCTGTAAGTGCAAGCATGTCGACGGCTTCCACATGGTCCAGTTTTTGGACATGGTCGAGCCGGCTGGCCAACAGGATTTCCTCGACCAGACTGTCGAGTTCCGAGAGGCTTTGCACGATCTCTCGCTTTGTTGCCTGATCGGCCGAACGCTCGTAGAGATCTATGGCCATGCGAAGCCTTGCCAACGGCGAACGCAGTTCATGGCTGGCATTTGCGAGCAGGGATCGATGCGCGTCGACTAGACGTTCGATGCGATCGGCCGCAACGTTGAAACTCCGCGCGACTGCTGCGACTTCATCGCTGCCACTCGCCGCAACCCGAGTTCCAAGCTCGCCAGCCCCCCAAATTTCCACGCCACGGCGCAGACGCTCCAACCGCCGCGTCAGATGGCGAACCACAGGATAAGCTGCAAGGCCGATGACACCGGCTATGACTGCCAGATAGCCAAGTGGGTTTCGTCCACCCGGCCCCAAGGGCATGCGGGCCTGTATCGAACGTCCATCCGCCAGTCGAATTACAAACGGCCGTTTACCATCATGTGACTGACGCGAGCCGGGCGCGTCGAGTTTGAACGGTTCTCCGGCACTAGCAATCAATTGGTCATGCGGGTTGTATAGCGCCAAGTCGGCTGCGAAGGCGTCCGCAAGCCGGTCAAGCGTGATCTTGAGCATAGCCGGATCGTCGGTCACTGGTAACATTGTGGCGATGAATTTGTCGCGCCGGCCGCCCCATCCCCGGTCCAGCTCGTCCTGCCCCAGCCGGACAAAAAACGCACTCGTGAATGCGACTACGGCCAAGCTCGCCAGCAGCGTGAGGTAGACCTTGAGGAAAAGGCTTTTGCGCACCACAATTTCGCCCCGACTTATTTCTGATCGTCCTGAAAGCGAGCGAAAACATAGCCGGCGCCGCGCACGGTAACGATGCGACGCGGGTATTTGGGATTATCCTCGATTGCCGCCCTGATCCGAGAAATATGCACATCGATCGACCGATCGAACGCTTCGAGTTCCTCGCCTTTGACAAGGTCCATCAGTTGCTCGCGCGACAGCACACGTCCGGCATTCTCCGCCAATGTAACGAGAAGATCGAATTGATAGCTGGTCATCGGACAATCGCGTCCATCGATACGGACTGAACGAGAACCGGGATCTATCTCAAGCCGCCCGGACCGAAGGATGCGTGATGCGGCCAGATCGCCGCCACGGCGCCGCCGCAGTATAGCCTTGAGTCGTGCAAGCAGTTCGCGTGGATTAAACGGCTTTGGCAAGTAGTCGTCTGCTCCCAACTCCAGCCCGATAATCCGGTCCGTCTCGTCCCCTTTCGCCGTGAGCATAAGAATGGCCACGTCAGATACAGCTCGCATGCGGCGGCAGGCCTCGAAGCCGTCCAGATCGGGCAGCATGACGTCGAGAATTACCGCGTCTGGCGAACGCCGTTGCACATCGGCGAGGCCGGCATGCCCGGTTGCAGCGGTGTGGACAGCGTAGCCATTTCCCGAGAGATAGTCCGCAATCATGGCGGACAGGCGTGTGTCGTCATCGATGATCAGCACCTGTTCCGCCATGGTCGGGACTCTCCGGATTTCAACCTTGCAGTTGAAATCCTACCACCGGCCGTGATCTCCGCGCGCCTTGAAACGCCCCAACATCTTTGCCCTTTGTTCTGGCGTCAGGATTTCTGCTGCATCGACAAGAGTGGCCGTCATTTTCCGCGAGGCGGCATCGATCGCGGCAACGCGCTCACTGCGCAACGTTTCGATTGCAGACCGGTCGATAGTCGGCGCGCCCAGAATGTCGGCTGCGGCGTTGCGCGTGTCCCTGAAGTCGTCGAGCATCGGAGCGATCTCATTTCGGGCAGAACCGAAGAGTTCCCTTAGCTTCTTCGACTGTTCCGGTGTGGCATCGATATCTTCCATCATATGCTCCATCCGGCGCTCCGAGAAGCCACCTCGGCCCATCGAAGCATCCATCATCTGGTGCCCTTGGCCAAAATGCAGCATTCCGTGCCCATCTCCGAACTCGCCACTGTTGGCCACAGCAAGTCCAATGCCGGCAACTGCTGCGGCAGCAAGGCCGCCGATAACGATGCGCCGTCCCCAGCCACGCGACCCAGTTGCGGTGTTCGGAGCCGATGAGGTCTGCAAATTCTGCTTGTCGTTGTCCATGATCGCTTCCTTGGTTAGGCGGCACTTGCTGCCGCGATAACGCCAGACTGGAGGGCCAACGTTTCTCGAGTGACGGGGAAGTGTAAAGAAATGTGAAGGTGCCTCCCTATCGAGTAGGATTCCAAGGACGCTCTTTGACCTGGCTCAAGGCGGGGAGCGACCTATTCTTCCTTAGTGATTGCCAAGTTTCTGATGACCGTGGAAGGAAATGCGCATGGGAAGGCTTGACGACAACGATCGGGCGCACGCCATCGAGGATGGGGAAATTGCGCTGCTCCACCGCTACTGGCAGGCAGCGAATTATCTTTCGGTCGGCCAGATCTACCTTCTCGACAATCCTTTGCTGCGCGAGCCGCTGAAGCCCGAGCATGTCAAGGCCAGGCTGCTCGGTCACTGGGGTACAACACCCGGCCTCAACTTCATCTATGCCCATCTAAATCGGCTTATCCGGATGCGCGACCTGGACATGATCTATGTCTGCGGTCCCGGTCACGGTGGGCCAGGCATGGTCGCCAATACCTATCTCGAGGGCAGCTACAGCGAGATCTATCCAGAGATCAGCAGCGATCTCGACGGCGTGCGCAAGCTTTTCCGCCAGTTCTCCTTTCCCGGCGGCATTCCCAGCCACGCAGCCCCCGAGACGCCCGGCTCCATTCATGAGGGCGGCGAGCTCGGTTATGCGCTCGTCCACGCTTACGGTGCTGCTTTCGACAATCCCGATCTCGTCGTCGCCTGCGTCATCGGCGACGGGGAGGCCGAAACCGGCACGCTGGCGGCTTCGTGGCATTCGAACAAGTTCCTGAACCCCGCGCATGACGGCGCCGTGCTGCCGATCCTGCACCTCAATGGCTACAAGATCGCCAACCCGACCATCCTGGCGCGGATAGAGAAGGCGGAACTGGAAAGCCTTCTCCGCGGCTACGGCCACGAGCCTCTTTTCGTCGAAGGCGACGAACCCGAAGAGATGCACAGGCAGATGGCGGAAACGCTCGATTTCGCGCTCAAGCGAATCACCGAGATCCAGAGCAAGGCACGCAGCGCGGGCAATACCGACCGACCGCAATGGCCAATGATCGTGTTACGTAGCCCCAAGGGCTGGACCGGCCCCAAGGAGGTGGATGGCAAGAAAGTCGAGGGCTTCTGGCGCGCGCACCAGGTGCCAATCTCCGATCCGCGAAACGAGCCAGGTCACCTCAAACTGCTCGAGGATTGGATGCGCAGCTACCGACCCGAAGAACTTTTCGACAAACAAGGTCGGCTGTGTGCAGAACTGCAAGCGCTGGCGCCAAAAGGCAAGCGCCGGATGGGCGCCAACCCACACGCCAATGGCGGATTGCTCAGGCGTGACCTCGTGCTTCCGGACTTTCGTTCGCTTGCGGTTGAGGTCACGGCCCCGGGCGCCATCAAGTCGGAAGCTACGCGTGCCATGGGGCGTCTGCTCCGACAGGTAATGACGCTGAATGCCGAGGCACGCAATTTCAGGCTGATGGGCCCGGATGAAACCGCCTCCAACCGTCTCGATGACGTCTTTGCGGTCACCGACCGCGTCTGGATGGAAGGCATCGAGCCTTACGACGAACACCTAGCCCATGACGGCCGGGTGATGGAAGTGCTCAGCGAGAACCTTTGCCAGGGCTGGCTGGAGGGCTATCTGCTGACCGGTAGGCACGGCTTTTTTTCCTGCTACGAAGCGTTCATCCACATCGTTGACTCGATGTTCAACCAGCACGCCAAATGGCTCAAAGTTTCGCGCGAGCTGGCTTGGCGGCGGCCGGTCGCCTCGCTGAACTACCTTTTGACCTCGCATGTGTGGCGGCAGGATCATAACGGCTTCAGTCATCAGGATCCGGGCTTCGTCGATCTGGTCGCCAACAAGAAAGCCGACATCGTGCGCATCTATCTGCCCCCGGATGCGAACACGCTGCTGTGGGTCGCGGATCACTGCCTGCGCACATATAACCGCGTCAACGTGATCGTTGCCGGCAAGCAGCCGCAACTGCAATGGCTGAACATCACCGACGCGATTGCCCATTGCGAGACCGGTGCCGGCATTTGGCAATGGGCAGGCACGGAGCGAGGTGATGGCGAACCCGATGTGGTCATGGCCTGTGCAGGAGACGTGCCGACGCTGGAAACGCTTGCCGCGGTGGACCTGCTGCGGAGCGCCCTTCCCCAGTTGCGGATCCGCGTCGTCAACGTCGTCGACCTGATGACGTTGCAGCCGGACAGCCAGCATCCGCACGGTTTGACCGACAACGCATTCGACGCCTTGTTCACGCGCGACAGGCCGGTGATCTTTGCCTATCATGGCTATCCCTACCTCATCCATCGGCTCACCTATCGGCGCAACAACCACGACAATTTCCACGTTCGTGGTTTCAAGGAGGAAGGTACGACCACCACGCCCTTCGACATGGCGGTGCTCAACGAGCTGGACCGCTATCACCTCGCTATCGAGGCAATTGACAGGATCGGCAATCCGGGGCCCGATGCGGCGAAAACTCGCCGCAGCTTCGAGGACAAGCTGGCCGAACATTGGCGGTTCGTGCGCGAGCACGGGGAAGACATGCCCGAGGTGCGGGACTGGGCGTGGCGGCACTAGCGCAGGCAAGTCGGATCTGCAAGCGACCGTCGCGTGGTGGGACAAGGATCAGAAAGCATGATCGTTCTGGCTCTCAACGCCGGCTCGTCCAGCCTCAAGTTCGGCGTGTTCAAAGCTGCGACGAAACGCAAGGTTGAGCCGCTGATGCGGGGCCTCTTTGACGGTCTGGCCGACACGCCGCACTTTTCGGCGCAAGATGCTGCGGGACGCCTTCTTGCCGAAACGCCGTTGCGCCTTCCGGGCCAATCAACCGGCGCGTTGTTGCAGCAGCTTTTGAACTTTCTCGACACGCGGCTCGGCAGCGAGCAAATTGTTGCGGTCGGGCATCGGATCGTGCACGGCGGCAGTCGTTTCATTTCGCCCGTTCATCTGACGAACGAGGTTGTCGAGGCGCTCGAGGAACTCACGCCCATCGCGCCTCTGCATCAGCCCGCAAGCCTGGGTCCGGTCAAGGCACTGTCGGAGTTGCGGCCTGGGCTGGTGCAGATCGGCTGTTTCGACACAGCTTTTCACAGCACGCTTGCTCCACCTGTCAGCCGCTATGCCATTCCGCGCGAATATGAAGAGATGGGGTTAAAGCGCTACGGCTTTCACGGCCTGTCTTACGAGTTCATTGCCCATCAGTTGGGACGAATTTCACCCGATCTGCCCGCGAAAAAGACGGTGGTAGCGCATCTGGGCAGCGGCTGCAGCCTGTGTGCGATGGTCGACGGCAAAAGCCAGGATACGACCATGGGATTCACCGCGCTCGACGGCGTGATGATGGCCACCCGCTCGGGTGCCGTCGATCCGGGCATTATTCTCTATCTGCAGAAAGCCTGCGGTCTATCAATCGACGAAGTGGAGAACCTGCTTTACCGCCGCTCGGGCCTGCTCGGAGTGTCCGGAATTTCGGCGGACATGCGCGTTCTGCTTGCAAGCAGCGATCCGCAGGCCGCAGCGGCGATTGACTTGTTTGTCTTCAGCGTATCACGCGCCATCGCTGCGTTGGCCAGCACGCTTGGAGGAATCGAGCTTTTGGTGTTCACCGGAGGGATTGGCGAGCATGCCGCGGAGGTACGCAACGCGATCTGCCGTCGCCTCGACTGGCTGGGCGTTAAGCTTGATCTGTCAAAGAGCCATGACGTGCTCAGCGATACCGACAGCAAAGTGGAAGTTCGGGTGATTGCCACCAATGAGGAGATGGCAATTGCCAGACAGGTCCACTTGGCGCTGGAGAACGCAGCTGGACGATCGGAAGCAGCTTCCGCCTAGTTCTGCTTAGGTGAGCTCAGCGCGTGCCGAAGACGTCGAATTACTGCGGCACGTCCGCGCTCGTCGGCTTGCTGGCTTACCGCCTCGCTCACATCCAACAGCAACTGCGAAAGATCGTTGTGCCAATCCAGGCGTGCCACTTTCCCCGGCAGCAGTCGCTTCGGCTCATTGAGATCGACCTGGTGCGCACCCACCGGACCCAGATCAAAGGCATCATCAAGTTCCGGCAAGATAATCCGGTCTGCAGAAACAAAGGCGGACACACGCGACTTCAATCCCGACAAGCCAGACGCCTCGCCATGGGTCAGGAACACGCCCTTGTGGATCGGCAGGCGTTGACGCACCCAGTTATCGAGCTCTCTTGCATCAGCGTGTCCTGAATACAAATCCAGTTGCCGTATCCGAGCCTTCACCTGGAATTCCTCCCCCTGGATGCGAACCCGATCGGCACCGTCGACGAGGATTCGCCCCAAGGTTCCTTGTGCCTGAAATCCGGCAAGCATGACGGTCGCATTTCTGCGCCATATGTTGGCCTTGAGATGATGGCGGATACGTCCGGCGTCACACATGCCGCTAGCGGCGATCACGACATAAAAGCCCCTCAGGCGGTTGATTGCCTTGCTTTGCTCCACGGTTTCCGTGAAGCGCACTTCGCGCGAGTTGAGGGCCTGTCTCAACACGTCGCCTTCCTGAATCTCGTCGGCGTGCCGCTCGAAAATCGTGCTGGCGCGCGTGGCAAGCGGCGAATCCACGAAGATGTCAGCTTTGGGAATAGCTCCTTCGCGCATCAGGTAAAACAGGTCGACAAGCAGCTCTTGGGTCCGTTCGACTGCAAATGACGGGATGATCAGCGGCCCATTTGCCTCGAGCGCGCCACGCACCTCGTGCAGCAGCAATGATCGGCGCCTGTCAGGGGTGATTTCGCCTCGCTCGCGATCTCCATAGGTGGATTCACAGATCAGATAGTCGACATCGGCCGGAGCTTCCGGATCGGGCTGCAAAAGCTTGTGAGCGGGGCCAATGTCTCCAGAAAACAAGAGCCTGAGCGGCCTTGCCGCAGCCGCATCCTCGACTTCGATCTCAACCGATGCTGAACCCAGCAAATGGCCAGCATTCCAGAACCGGACCCGAATACCAGTCGCGACCTTGAACCATACTCCGTACTCTCTTGCATGGAACAGCGTCATGCACTTCGCGGCATCGTCCGTGCTGTAGATCGGCGCCACGGCGGCACGGCCGCGCTGGGCGTTGCGCCTGTTCAAATGCTCGACTTCCATCTCCTGGATATGCGCACAGTCCGGCAGCATCACCGAACAGAGATCGATTGTCGCGCGCGTAGCGTGGATAGGGCCGGAAAAGCCGTGCTTCATGAGTTTGGGAAGCAGGCCGCTGTGGTCGATGTGAGCATGCGTCAGCACCACGGCGTCGATCTTGGCTGGATCGAAGGGAAAATCGCCATAGTTGAGTTCTCGTTCGGACTTCGACCCTTGAAACAACCCGCAATCGATCAGGATTCGACCACTTCCAACTTCGAGCTCATAGCACGAACCAGTCACTGCATGGGCCGCTCCATGGAATCGTAGACGTGGGATCATTTCCTTGATGCTCCGTGAAGCGTGCGAAACAGGCAGTCCAATTAACAGCCCAGCTTCGCCGATATCCCGTGGAAAACCTTGACCGGGATCAAATATGAGATCGATATCGTCAGCAGTACAGCTCTATCGGCAAGCGTCGGCATGACGAAGAAAAGCGCGGGCATCCTGATGTTTAGGCGCACTGCAGTGGAGCTGCAGGTACTCCTGATCCATCCTGGCGGGCCATTTTGGAGCAAGCGCGATCTTGGGGCTTGGTCGATACCCAAGGGCGAATATGCCGACGGCGAGGAGCCCGATGCAGCCGCCAGGCGAGAATTCCTCGAAGAGACAGGCGGCCAGCCTACAGGTGAGCTTATTCCGCTCGGTACCCAGCGCCAGCCTAGTGGGAAGATGGTGACAGCCTTCGCCCTGCAAGGAGATTTCGAACCCGCCGCGTTACGGAGCAATCTCTTCGAGATGGAATGGCCACCACGTGGTGGGACAAAGCAACACTTCCCAGAGGCGGATCGTGCTGAGTGGTTTGCAATGCCCGACGCGCAGCTCAAGATCATCGCCGGCCTGAGACCATTTCTTGACCGGCTCCAACAGCTCATTGCGGGTCAGGAAACGCCCGACCGATCAGCATAACAACAAGGCGCGTGATACGAGGCGAGACAATGCAAATCCGCGACTTGCGCTATTCGCACATCTCTGCGAGCGACCGCCATTTCGCAATCTCGACTGTACGCAGGGACAACAAACGGATGATCCCACGTTCCCTGAGCTTGGTGAAGACACGCGAAACGGTCTCAAGCGAGAGGCCGAGATAGTCGGCGATGTCAGTGCGCGACATCGGCAATTCGAGTCGGTCAAGACCACCCTGACGCTCGAACATATCTACTAGAAATGCCGCGACCCGTTCCGGCGCATTTTGACGGCCCAGCACCAGAAGATGCTCTTGTGCCCGCACCAGCCCCCGCAATGCCAGCGGCAGAAGTTCCCGCGACAGTTCCGTGGTTGCCGAAATCCTGATGGAAAGTGTGCAGGTAGCCCCTACCGCCTCGGCAAAGAAATGATGCCGATCGTCCGCTTCAAATCCGAAGACCTCGCCTGGCAGATGGAACGCCGAGATCTGGCGACGACCGTCTGCCAGCAGGCGGTATGTTCGTACGCACCCAAACTTCACGATGTAGAGGGAGCGAGCTTCGCTCCCTTGCGAAAATATCTCCGAACCGGCCGCATGAAAGGCAGACGGCATTGCTGCGCCAAATGAGAATGCGGGCGTGTGAACAAGCGGGCACCCGTCGTCCAATTCGGCGCCAGTCAAGAAATCTGCTCTGCTGTGTAGGGTCATGGCGCTCTCCCGGAAGCTAGTGTCGAGAGATCTATCGCGCAATTCGGACAGCTGGAAAATTCGGTTATGTCCCTACGGGAGAGTACGTAGACGTCATCCAGTCTGATGCTCTTTACTTGAGTCCAGCCCAGCCTCGAGCGCCATTCGGACGAGGTCAGGCAGGCTTTTGGCTTCCATCTTGGACATCACGTTGGCCCGATGGACCTCAACCGTGCGCGGGCTGATGTCGAGATCGTAAGCGATTGTCTTGTTTGGGAGCCCCGCGACAACGGCCGAAAACACCTCACGCTCCCGCTCGCTCAAGGAGGCGGCCCGAGCTCGAATGGCGGAAATGTCTTCATGGACTGCCACTTTGCCAAGGCTGGCGGCCGCGCGATCAATCGCAGCGGCCAGAATTTCTTCCTTGAATGGCTTCTCGATAAAATCGAGCGCGCCGGCCTTCATCGCTTCAACCGCCAGCGGGACGTCCCCATGTCCAGTAATTACAATGGTTGGAATGGACGAAGGCAGTTGGCGAAGGCGCTGAAGCAGTTCGATCCCATCCAAGTCTGGCATACGCAGATCGGTCACCAGACATCCATTGTTGATTGCCGGGGCGACTGCCAGGAACGCCGTTGCAGATTCATGCTGTCGTACAGTGTACCCAGCCATTGTCAGCAAGAACACCAAAGACCTTCTGACCGGTTCCTCGTCGTCGACGACATGAACGACGTAGTCACCCTTGTCCATTGGCTCCCCCCTCGTCATAAGCAGGCAACGTAAATCGGAAAGTCACGCCCCCGTGGGCGTTTCTTCTCATGCTTATGATGCCAGCATGGGCTTCGACGATGCGCTTGGCAATCGACAGACCGATGCCCATGCCGCTTGGCTTGGTGGTGACAAAGGGTTTGAACAGACGCGCTGCGACTTCATCGGGAATTCCTGGCCCTGTGTCGGACACCTCAACAGCGACTTCACCTGGCTCTCCAAGAAATGTTCGCACGGAGAGAAGACGTACCTCGCTGTCGCGCATTGCCTCCATGGCGTTGCGCATGAGATTTGTAAGAACCTGTTGAATCTGGACCGCATCGACTATCACCATACCCGCGCCCGGCGCAAAGTCGAAAACAGACCGAACACCGCGTTCTCTCGATCCCATAAGGGCTAGCGCTCCAGCTTCCTCGACAAGCTTTCGGATATCCTGGGGGGCCTTTTCTGTCTCGCCGCGCATCACGAATTCGCGGAGATGACGGATGATCTCGCCCGCCCGAAGCGATTGCGTCGAGATCTCCTCGAGAGCTTCTGGCAAGTAGGATGCTGCCTTCTGCGGACTTTCGCGCAGCATGCGTATGGATCCTTGGGCGTAGTTTGCAATCACCGACAAAGGTTGATTGAGTTCATGCGCAAGTGTCGAAGCCATCTCCCCAAGCTCGTTGAGCCGGGAGAGCCTGGCCAATTCGTCCTGGATTTCCTGCAATCGCGTCGCAGACTCCTCACGCTCGGTCAAATCGCGGACAAACCCGGTAAAATATGTCTTGTTACCAGACTTCATCTCGCCGACAGCAAGTTTCATAGGAAACGTCGAACCGTCCTTGCGGCGGCCAACGACAACACGGTCGATACCGATGATGCGTTTCTCGCCAGTGGTCAGATAGCGCTGGATGTAGCCATCATGACCGCCTCTATAAGGTTCTGGCATGAGCATGCGCACGTTTTGCCCCCTGACTTCTTCCTCCTGATAGCCGAATTGCCGGATGGCTGCCGCGTTGAAGGAAACTATTGTGCCGTCCTTCTCAATGACGATGGTTGCATCGAGCACTGTGTCCAAGATTGATCTCAAGTGGGCTTCGCGCTCATCGAGCGTGCGTTTTGTCTCCTCAACGGCACTCCAGGCGCGATGCAGGAGGTCGCCCATCCCCACAATCGCCAGCCCGACCAGCGCAAACACGACGAAAACGAGAACATCGGTATCGCCCGTAAGCTGAAGGCCGCCAATGTAGAAAACTGCAGACAACGACATGACGACGGCCAGAAGCCCAGGCCCGATACCGCCGGCTATGGAGGCGGCGAGGATCGCCGGAACGAACAACGTAAAGATCGCGCGATCTGCAAGGGCACCCTGTAGCCCCAAACGAAGGAGCAGGGCGGCGCCGACCACTGCCACGGCAAGAAGATAGGACGCCTTCCCATGGTAACGGAGCGGGAAAACGTAGCGGCGCAGTGGCTTCAAGCTTGCGGCTTCAACCACGACCTGGTCTCAACGCTGCCATGGCTGGGGTCCAATTCGTGATCGGGTGGTCACACGTTGCGCTTGATGTTACATCGCAGCGCGTCGAAGGGCCATAGCAACTGGCCGCGGATAGCCAGCTTGGCAGGGCGCCCCGCAGTGACGGCAATGAATTTTTTTCAATTGCCACGAAAGCGAAACGTTCAAACTCAGGCTACGGTTTACCCCTTACATCGGGCCAACGATGCCCTGGACGATCTGCGAGCGGGGCGGATCAGTGGAGCAGCCGTCCTAGTGCCTTGACTGCAGGTCAAAGAGCTCGCTCGCCCAGCCTTTCCATCTGGCGTATCCACTTTGACCGCCGCGAAGGATTGTGCCCGCCGACCGGGCCAAAAAGCGTCTCGCGAACGGGTTTGATCCCGACGAAATTAAGGATGCCCCGACGCATGCTCGCGATTCCGTGGTTGAGAAACCAAAGCCGATAAAACATGGCGGGCATGCCCATCGTCACCACGATCCGGGCCGAGCGGCCACGTAGCAGGGACTTGGTCAGCGATCCCTCCTTGTCCGGATAGTCGAATGCCACTCCTGGTCGCATGACTTGTTCGAGAAACCCCTTGAGCAGCGCGGGCATTGTACCGAGCCACAGCGGGAACACGAATACCAAGTGTTCGGACCAGACTATCGCCTCGACGGCCTCCCTCAGCATTGCTGGAACAGGTCCATGTTCGAATTCATCGGCGCTCCGCAATAGCGGGAAATCCATGGTGGCGAGATCGATCTTTCGGACTTGATGCCCCGCGCGCTCTGCACCGGCAGCATAGGCTGCCGCCAGCGCGCGGCAGAACCGATCCGGAGCAGGGTCCGGATGACCTGTGATAATGAGGATACGGCGCGACACGGGGCTCACATATCGTTGGACATACGCGCCGATCGCACGCTGCTGCGGCCAAGGGGTGCCCGCCTGGTCGGCCAACGATGATCGGTGTTGGGGCGATCGGAGGCGGCAAAGAAGCGCATCTTCAGCCATTCGGAGGTGACCGCATAGGCAGCGGTAATGCAGAGCAGACCGCCGAGCACTGGCAACGGCAGCGGTTCGAAGCCGAACCAAGCTGCAATTGGCAAGTAGGGCAACGCGACAGCCACCACTCCGACAGCGATGGTAAGCATCGTCAGCGTGCGGCTTGGGCGGCTTCTCCAGGCAGGCTTGTGCGTTCGGATCACCAACACAATGGCCAGTTCAGTAAGCAGTGATTCCGTGAACCATCCCGTCTGAAAGGCCGACGGTGAGGCGTCGACGACAAACAAGAGAAACGCAAAAGTGACCGCATCGAAAAACGAGCTGGCCAAGCCAAAGCGAACCATGAATCGGCGGATGAAGCCAATGTCCCATCTCCGCGGGCGCCGCGTCTCCTCGATATCGACATGGTCGGTCGCGATTGCCAGCGCCGGGAGGTCGGACAGGAAATTGTTAAGCAGAATTTGTTTGGCCAGAAGTGGCAGAAAGGGAAGGAAAAGCGAGGCAATTGCCATGCTGGTCATATTGCCAAAATTCGCGCTCGTCGTAATTGCGATATATTTCATGGTATTAGCAAAAGTCTTTCGACCATCGTCGATCCCCAACATGAGAACGCCCAGGTCTCGCTTGAGCAAGATGATATCAGCCGCCTCGCGCGCCACATCGACGGCGTGCTCTACTGAAATGCCGACATCTGCCTGGTGCAGCGCCGGCGCATCGTTGATGCCGTCTCCGAGGTAGCCGACTATCTTTCCACGCCGTTTCAGGGCCTCGACGATGTGTTCCTTCTGGTTGGGGTCAATCTCGGCGAAGATGTCGATTTCAGTAACGCGCGCGAACAAGGCGTCCTTCGTCAAATGCATCAATTCGCTTCCCGTCATGACGGCGTCGGCTGATAGACCGATTGCCTTGGCAAGATGCTTTGCGACATGCCTGTCGTCGCCCGAGATCATCTTGACCGACACGCCGCGCTTGGCGAGGTCTCTCAACGTGCCTGCCACGCCCTCTTTGGGCGGGTCGAAAAACAACAAGAAGCCTGCAAGCGTTAACCCGGTTTCATCATCGCGGGTAACCTTATCGCCGGGTTCGACTTCGCGGAGCGCCAGAGCAAGCACGCGGAAGCCCTGTTCGCTCCATCGTTGGACAGTCTGATCAATTTTGCGCTTGCGCTCAGCACTGAGGGGAAGAGTTCTTTTGCCATCGATGACTGAGGCGCTTACGTCCAACACTGTCCTGACCGCACCCTTGCAGATCATCAGCGCTTTGTTATCTGCAACACGGACGACGACCGACAGTCGCTTGCGGATGAAATCGTAGGGCAGTTCATCAACCTTCAACCACTCGCCGTCTTGAAGCTGCCGTTCTGGAATGGCCGCCACGATCGCTTCGTCGAGAGGATTCTTGATCCCGGTTTGGAGCGAGGCGTTCAACCCAGCCCAAGCAAGTACCTGTTCGGACGGGCGTCCTTTTGCATCCGTCCACCGATCAAGCTTAATAGCGCCTTCGGTGAGTGTGCCCGTCTTGTCGGTACACAGCACGTCCATGCTGCCAAGGTTCTCTATCGCCTCCAGCCGACGCACGATGACCCCGCTTTTCGCCATGGCTGCCGCTCCGCGAGCGAGCGTCACGCTGATGATGGCCGGCAATAATTCAGGGGTGAGGCCTACAGCGAGCGCAAGCGAAAACAGCAGGGATTCTGTAAGCGGCCTGTCGAGTAAAAGGTTGACGACGAAGACCACGATAACGATCGCCAGCATCACCTCGGTCATCAGGTAGCCAAAACGTCGTATCCCCTTGGCGAACCCGCTTTCATCAATCTGTTTTTCGACAGCATCGGCAATGCCAGCGAATTCAGTCCCCCGCCCCGTCGCCACGGCAAGGACAATTGCTGTGCCACTTCGAACGGAAGTCCCGGTGAAAACTGAGTTCGTCCGCCCACCGATTGGGCTATCCGCCGCCACAACACCCGGCGATTTCACGACCGGAAAGGATTCGCCGGTGAGAACTGCCTCGCTGACATTGAAATCGCGCGCCTCGACAATGAGCCCGTCCGCAGCAACGAGATCCCCGGCAGAAAGCTTCAGAATGTCGCCAGGGACGACTTCATCAACGGCAACTTCGGTCTCGATCCCATCGCGCAACATCATGACTTTGCGCAGGAGTTGGCGCTTTAGCGCCGCGACAGCCTTTGACGCCCCATACTCCTGCGTAAATCCCAGGCCGCAGCTCGCCAATAGGATCAAGCAGATGATGAGTGCTTCCTGCCTCTCTCCCATCACAAAGGAGATTGTCGCTGCGAACATGAGTATGAGTACCAAGGGGCTTCGGAGTTGCCGCAGCAGTAATCGTGCCGCCTCGCCCGCCGAACGCCCTTCGATAGCATTCGGGCCATAAATCTTGCGGCGTCGGCTCGCCTGTGCCGAACTCAAGCCATTGGGCTGTGTATCCAGCGCGGCCATGACCTCCGCCAATGGCCTAGACCAAAATGCCTCAACTTGTGGATTCATCCTGCCGTCACCTCACCCCGGCTGCGCAGGCATCTTCCATCCCCTACGGTGCGGGTTTGACCTCAGGGACGCTTGGCTCTTGCACTCAGGGTCGCTCCACCCTCGCGATCTGATAGGTGTGCATTGCCCCCTTGGGGCCGACAGAGACATATTCGCCAACAGCGAACCGTTCCTCTCCCAGGCGAAATCCGATCTCGTCATCCTTGTCGCCTTCGGAAAAGTCAAAAAACCATTGTCCCCCCGGCTTGCGCCTGAGCAATCCGATGCGGTCCTCCATATCTGCGCTGAATTTTCTGACGCGGCAGACCGTTTGGTGTTTCTTCCAGTCGGCAGCATCGATCCGGCTTTCACCATCCAGAGGGATCAGCAGGTCGTAGCCGACGTCCTGTTCTCCACCGGGATGACCCTTTTCGCGTGCGAGCAGCAGCCGAACGTTGCGAAAATTGGGCGTGAGATCTTTCAAAGACGTCATGGCAAAGTCCTTTCTTTGCCCTGAAATAGCCTATGGCATGCAAATGGCCTTGATCGGCGTCAAATCGACTGTTGCAATCCTGCTAGAACGCAGCCCCCAACTTCAGGCTGGCGATACCGAATACGAACGCGATGGCGGTCACTACAAGCAGGGGCGCCGAAAACCGAAACGGGCCGGAAATCATCGCCAATCCGAGACGCCCAATCGCGTTCACTGCAAGTGCGAGCAGTACCGCCAGCGTGGCGACCTGGGTGGAAGCAACGTCCTTAGCCAGGCGAAGCGCACTCAGGACCGCGATATCGACATCGAAAAGCGCTGAAACGACCGAGACCGCGAGCACACCAGTGCTGCCGACGAAGCCGGCGAGCAAGGCACTTGCCACCGAGGCAACAGCGAAAAAGGCGGCAAATACAAGCAAAGGACCAAGTTCGAAGGGATTGCGCATGGGGGCTTCGGCGACCTTACGGTCGCCAACTCGCGACAGAAGGAACAGCCCGCCAACCGCGAAAACCGAAGCTGCAGTGAGCGCCACTGGTGCCGCACCTACTGCAACAGCTGGCTCCAACATAAGCACGATAACCATCACGCGAACGATCGAAACCAGGGCCGCAAGGCAAGCTGCTCCTGCAAGCGACGACACACCGCTGACAGCGGTGGCCGAACGCGCCAGCGCGACAGTGACAGCGGTGGACGAAACAACCGCTCCAGTCACTGCACTTACCAACAGTCCCCGCGTCGGACCGAACACGCGCACCGCGACATAACCCGCGTATGAGATCGCAGCGATCAAGACAGTGAAGATCCAGACCTCGCGCGGATTGAACCCACCCCAAGGATCAACTGTCCTATCCGGCAATAGGGGCAGAACGACCGTCGTCATGACCGCAAGGATAAGAGCCGAACGGAGTTCCACCCAAGTCAGCCGCCGCAGAAGACCATGCAGCAATTCGCGACTGGCCAGCACCGCTGCCAATGCGGCGCCGCCCGCTGCCGCGGCACGATAGTCACCAGCCACCGCCAGCGCCCCGAGTGCAAAAACTGCCAGCCCAGCAACTACTCCCGTGACGCTGAAATCTTCATCGTGAACTGCCTCGCGCGCCTTGTACCAAGCAAGGACCACAGTAAACCCGAGGAAACCTGCAACAAGCACTGATGGCGTGTTGAATGCCTGGGCTAGGGCTGCGATGACACCGCCCAACAGTCCCGAGATTCCGAAAGTGCGAATGCCCGCGGTCCGGCTTCGATCTGGTGCGTTTCTTTCCTGCCAACCTCGTTCAAGGCCAACCAGAAGGCCGATAGCGAGCGCAAGGCCGAGACGGGCAATGATCTCGTCCATCATCTATGCGCTCCTCAGTACACTGAAACGGACAAGCGCTTGAGTGGCCATTGGGCCATCGTCTTGTCAACGGCTTGGTCACTGGACCGGGCACATTCCGACCGGCTCCGCCTGCAAATCTACCCGTACCTCGCCTTTAGAATTTGGTCGCCACCAAGGGCGCGCAGCGCATTCAGGATTACTGCCACATCAATTCCCTCTTGCAGAAGAGCGCCTGCGACAGGTGTGATCAAGCCGAATGCTGCCGCGATCATCGCCGCGCCAGATAGTGCCAGCCCCACAACTATGCTCTGCTTTGCGATGGTCGTTGTCCGATGTGCAATTGCAACAGCATCAGCGACAGGCCCCAAGTGATCGGTCAACACAATGACGTCAGCGGCTTCGGATGAAGCAGTGGCACCTCGGGCGCCCATCGCAATACCCACCGTCGCGGTGGCCAACGCCGGGGCATCATTGATGCCATCGCCAACCATCATTGTCGGCGCCGCAAGGGCTTCTGCTTTGATAAGCCCAACCTTGTCGGCCGGCGACGCATCCGCAACGATCCGGTCAAAACCGAGTGTCCCACCGATCCGATTGGCGGTCTCGGCATCATCCCCCGTAAGCATCAGGCTGCGGGTGATCCCCGCGCGCCTGAGCCGTGACAAGGCGTCGACCGCGTCGGCACGCAGCCCATCTCCCAGGACAAGGATGGCAACCAGCCGCTCGTCGACTGCGACATAGACGGCCAACGCTGGCTGGCCTTTGTAGCGGGCGACGATCCTTTCAGCCCATGCAGGCAAGTCACGGCCGGCAAGGATGAGCGATTGAGAGCCTGCGGATACACTCACACCACACACAATCCCCTTGAGGCCCGATCCGCGATACTCGACAACCCGTTCAGGCCGAAACAGGTTGAGGCCCTTGTTTTTGGCGAGAGCAACGATTGCATCGGCCAGGACGTGATGGGAGGCCTGTTCCAAAGAGGCCAACAACCCGAAAAGCTCGTCGCTGTCACGTCCCGGTGCGACTTCCATCTCCACGAGTTGAGCTCCGCCGTATGTCAGCGTGCCAGTCTTGTCGAAAACTGCCGTCCGGGCTTTGGCGAGAGCCTCCAGGGCGGTGCTTCCTTTCATCAAAATGCCGTGCCGAGCCGCACGTGATACCCCGGCAATAAATGCGATCGGTGCAGCCAGGATGAGCGGACAAGGTGTCGCAACCACAAGAACCGCAAGTGCCCGGATGGGATCGCTCGAGGCGTACCAGGCAAGGGCCGCCACCATCAGTGTCAGCGGTAGCAAGATCAATGCAAAACGATCCGCCATGCGAATGAACGGAGCCCTGGCTGTCTGAGCCGCCTCGACCATTCTTACGATGCCGGCATAGGTACTTTGGCCTGCCAGCGCGGACGCACGCATGTGAAACATCTCACCTGCATTTACTGTCCCGCTGCGCAACGCATCGCCGCGCTTGCAGACCATTGGGAACGGCTCACCGGTTATCGCAGACTCGTCAATTCTGGCGTCGTCGAGCAGCACACCATCGACGGGCAGCACCTCACCAGCTCGTACCATGAGCTCGTCGTCGACTGAGACCTGTTCGACCGGAATGCTCTCAAAACGTTCCCCGGACCTGCGATGCGCAATCCGGGGTGACCTATCAGTCAGCGCCTTCAGATCACGCTCGGCGCGCCCCCGTGCATAGTCCTCGAGCACGTTGCCGCCCGTATACATGATCGCCACGACAACAGCGGCCAAGGCTTCGTCGAACAACAGTGCCGCTGTCATCGAAAGCAATGCGATCGCGTCAACGCCAAGGCGACCAGCAAATACATCGCGGAAGATGGACACTGCTAGCGCCGCGATTACCGGCAAGGTGGCCAGCGCCCATACACTTTCAGATGGAAGCGGAAGCTGGACTCCCAACACGCCGGCAAGCCCAGCCGCCAAGCCGGCGACAGCAATTGCAAGCAACGATTTCCGGAGCAGCGGTTCGTACACGGCGTTCCTCCGGCTCTGGCCGCCCTCCACGGCGACGAAATGCGAATGCGACAGGCTCACTTCGCCGTTGAATCATTGTTTTGGGTACCGGGGACCTCGCTGCCGCCCATCATGCCAGGACCACATCCGAGCGGCATGTTTTCCCATTTGTGTTCCTTCGGGAGCTTGATCCCCATTTCCTCTGCCCGTTTCTGCATCAGCTGCTGATGCTCGGCGCGGATCGCGCCACATTCCGCTTCGGTCTTCGCATTGTGCATCCTGTCAATCATCTTGGTCATGTCGTCGGCCGACATCATCTCGTGCCCTTGGAACATCAAGGGGCCGTGCATCTGCGCGAACGTGCCACCAGCCATCGCAGCAGTTGCGATCGCGGCGCCCAGTGACAATCTGATCAAGTGCTTCATCACAAGTTCCTCCCGTTGTTAGCTCAGTCGACCACATCGGCAACTCAGTAGCCTTGACGCAGGTCAATCTCATCGAGCGAACCGCAGGGGTTGATTTGAAGCAAAGCATCTCCGCACGCCTGGGCCTACGGTGACAACAGGAGGACAGGCGACTTGACCATCCGGAATCTTGAATTCGCAGTACACCCCAAATCAGTGGCTGTCTTTGGTGCTTCGACACGACAGGGATCTGTCGGGCGCGTTGTCATCGAAAACATCGCCCAAGGCGGCTTTGAAGGGGAGATATGGCCAGTCAATCCAAAATATCGGGAAATCGTCGGCAGGCCTTGTTACCGCCAAGCACAAGACCTTCCGGGCATTCCGGACCTCAGTGTCATCGTCACCCCCCCAGCCACCGTTCCAGCCATCATTCGCGAACTCGGCAACAAGGGGGGCAAGGCGGCAGTCGTGATTACAGCGGGTCTCACCGCTGAAAACGGGCTCAAGCAAGCCATGCTCGATGCAGCCAAGCCAAATCTTTTCCGGATAATTGGACCGAACACGCTCGGGTTGATGATCCCGTCGCTCAAGCTCAATGCCAGCTTCGCACACAAGCCGGCACGATCTGGCGGGATTGCGCTGCTTTCACAGTCCGGGGCCGTCGTGACCGCGTTGGTGGATTGGGCGCTGGAAAACAATGTCGGCTTTTCACACGTAGTCTCCTTGGGGGAAATGGCCGACGTCGACGTCGGAGATTATCTCGACATGCTTGCTGGCGACCCTGCTACGCACGCCATCCTCATGTATCTCGAGACGATCCCGAACCCGCGAAAGTTCATGGCGGCCGCGCGCGCCGCAGCGCGCCTCAAACCCGTGATCGCCATAAAATCTGGACGGCATGAACAGGCCGCCAAGGCTGCCGCTACGCATACAGGCGCGCTTGCTGGGGGTGATCGCGCGGTCAGCGCAGCTTTCAGGCGCGCCGGGGTGCTCCGTGTCAAAGGCCTGCTGGAACTCTTCGATGCAGCCGAGACCATGGCCCACTTTGCCCCACTGCAGCAAAGCCGCGTAGGCATCGTGACGAACGGCGGCGGCGCTGGAGTGCTCGCGCTCGACGAACTTTTGGATCGGGGGTGCGACCTGGCCGAACTGTCGTCTGCGACTTTCGACAGGCTGAATGTTTGTCTGCCTTCAACGTGGTCGCGGGCAAATCCGGTCGACATCATCGGCGACGCGCCTCCAAGTCGATACACCGAGGCCATCCAGGCCGTGGCGGACGATGCCGGCACGGACGCCCTGATGGTTCTGAACTGTCCCACGGGACTCGCGTCGGCGACCGAAGCTGCCGCAGCCGTCGCCTCCATTGCGCATGACGGCAAGATAAATGGCAAACCGATGCTCACGTGCTGGCTTGGCGAAAACACCGCAAAAGCCGGACGAGACATACTGCAGAACGCAGGCATCGCCAGTTTCGAGACGACAGCTGAGGCAGCACGAGCAGTTTGTTATCTCGGCGACTGGTCCCGGGCCCAAACCGCGCTCATGCGAGTGCCCTCAACTTACGACGACGCTTTCAACGCGGATCGAGATCTTGCGCGTTCGGTGTTCCGTCAAGTTGCCAAGGAAGGGCGGTCCATGCTGACCGAACCCGAGGCCAAGACAGTGATCGCGGCCTACAGGATACCGACGCCAAAGACAGTGGTAGCCAACTCACCGTCCGAAGTTGGTCAGGCAGCGGCCACCATGCTCTTGACCGCAGAAAAGGTTGTTGTGAAGCTTCTGTCCAAGGACATTTCGCACAAGTCGGATATCGGCGGCGTTGTGCTTGATATCAGGTCTTCTGCTGCGGCCGAAAATGCCGCTGAGGCCATTTACCAGCGTGTCCGTAAGGCCATGCCGGGTGCCTCGGTGGACGGCTATTCAGTGCAGCCTATGATCATAAGAAAGCAGGCCCATGAACTGATCTTGGGCATGAACCGCGACCCGATATTCGGGCCCGTCATGCTGTTCGGCACGGGAGGGGTTGCGGTTGAAGTGTTGAACGACACCGCGATGGCGCTACCGCCTCTGGATGATGTTCTGGCTGGAGATATGATCGACAGTACGCGTGCCGGCCGCCTGCTGGCCGGCTTCCGCAATCGCGAGCCAGCCAACCGCGCCGCACTGTTGACGGCGTTGAATAGCATCTCGCAACTGGTCGTCGATTTTCGCTGCATCACATCATTGGACATCAACCCTGTCCTGGTCGACGCGGACGGGGCGATGGCCTTGGACGCCCGCATCCAAATCGATCCGGCGAAGGTCGAAGAACCGAGCCCCAACGCCGATCTCGTCATTCGTCCCTACCCGGCAAAGTGGGAGCGGAGTGTTGACTTCAATGGGATGGAATATTCCATCAGACCCATCAAACCGACTGACTTCAGTCTCTATCCACCGTTCCTCGCTCAAGTCTCGCAGGAAGACCTCAGGTTCCGATTTCTCGGGCCGCGCAAGAACTTTCCCGACCAGATGCTGAAACGGCTGACACAACTCGACTACGAACGAGAAATGGCATTCGTTGCGATCGAGGCCGCCAGTGGCAAGCTCGCGGGCATCAGTCGCCTCTCATGCGACCCTGACCACGCCGTGGCCGAATATGCGCTGCTCGTCCGGACAGATTTACAGGGTAAGGGCCTCGGCTGGGAACTGCTACGCCAGATCATCGACTACGCACGTGCCGATGGTATCGCCAAGATCGAAGGCATTGTCCTCAGCGAGAACCGGAAAATGCTGGCCATGTGCAGGGAATTCGGGTTTGCCATTAAACACGTCGCAGAGGACTACGGCCTCTGTGTCGCGACACTCATGCTGAAGTCGCCTCAAGTGCTTGCAGCTACCCCGGTTGGTGCGGGCTGAAAGCCAAAACATCTGCAGCGATCCGGGCAGGAACACGGGCAGCATCAAGTTTCACCCAACTGACATCATCGTCATGGCGTCGCAACTGCCGTGACAATACATCAATGGTCGCGTCCGATGGCCCTCCCTTTCGTTCGCTCACCCGCTGCCAAAGCAAAGTCGGGTCAGCCTCAAGCCAGAAGCCGACGAAGGGTAAATGCCTTTCGCTGGCACTACGCTCGATCCTTTGCCTGTCCGACCGGCGATCAAAAACGGCATCGGCAACCACCGAACCGCCCTGGGAAAGGATCAACCCGGCACGCCAGGCCATCTCGGCATAGACGCGTTCTGATACCTCCGGCAGGTATGCCCTCGCCGGCAGTCGGGTTTCGGCCGACACGCCGTGAAGACTTTTCCTTACGCGATCGCTTTCGACTATCCGTGCCCCTGGAGGCGCCCCGATATGCGCGGCGACAGCTTCAGCAACTGTGGTCTTGCCGGAACCGCTCAAGCCTCCAAAAGCGACAAGCCTCGGCGGACAGTCGATAAGCAACTGTCGGGCAAGTTCGAAATATGATTTCGCTTCGGCAACCAGCTTCACCTTGTTGTCACCGCCCTCGTCTGCGAGCGTCGCGGTAACATGCGAACGGACCGCAGCGCGGATCGCCATCAGCATGGGCAAAAGGATGAAGCCGTCTTCATCGTCCGCCTCATCGAGATAGCGGTTCACAACCAGGTTGGCGAACTCTGGCAAACCACGATGCCAGAGGTCCATCAGCAGGAATGCGAGGTCGTAGAGCACGTCTACCGTTGCGATCTGGTCATTAAATTCAATGCAGTCGAAAAGCCGCGGCTCGCCTTGAAACAGGCAGATGTTTCGCAAGTGGAGGTCCCCGTGGCAGCGCCGTATCTTGCCGTGGCGTCCGCGGCTATCTAGCAGGCCCTCATGGCGTACCAACGCACTCCGGAACAGCCCGTCGAACGCTTCAACTTCGACATCGGTAAAGACGCTGCTCGTTGCAAACCCAGCACGGTTGATGTCGAGCACGTGTCCCAGGTTCGCCGTACCGGTGCCGGAATGAGAAACAGGGGCGCCACGGTGAAACCGTATGATCGTTCGAGCGACGTCCGTCATGAGTTTTGGCGTCAGTTCGCCGGCCAAAGCCATTCGATCCAGCAAGGCCGATTGATCGAAGCGACGCATCTCGACCACTGCGTCGACGAGTTCGCCAAGTCCATCGAACTCCAGCTGGCCGTTATGCGTACGCGTCAAGCGCCGCGTAGCTAGATAGAGGCCCGGCGCAGTCATTGAATTACGCTCGACCTCCAGCTTGCAGACAGCCAGCCGAAGGTCTGCCGTCGAAAAATCCGCATAGGGTAGCTTGACCGCTCGCTTCATCTTGAAGGCGCGCTCTCCAACAAGAAAGACGCGGGAAATATGCGTCTCAATCAGTTCCACTTTGTTGGCGTCACGATGCGTCGCCGCATTCAATAAGAAGGCGACTGCGGCTGTCTGGTCTTCGGTGAGCATCGCAATTTCCCGTCGGTCGAGTGCTATCGAGCGTCGCCCTGCAAGGCCGCCCCTATCTCTGCAGCGTCTGTATGTACTCTGCGAGCTGGTGAACTCTCTCCTGGGTCACAGCTTCTCCGCCCGTCGCACCATAGGTGCGTTGGTCGCTTTCCAGGAATTCGCGTCCCCAGACCGGCATTTCGCGCTCGCCATGCCCTGGCACGATGTGGCGACCGTCAATTATCGCCATCACCAGTTGAAAGGGAAACTCATCGCCGTTTCGCTCCGAGAGCAGAGACAAGTCGGAAGGGGCCGTCTGCAGCTCCGTAGCCAGAGGTCCATCACCCTTCCCGCGCACGCCATGACAGAGCGCGCATGAATTGATGAACTCACTTTCGCCGTAGCCCATCTCTTGGGCGGCGATTGGCCATGAGCTTGTTGCCAGAAAGATAGAGGTTGCGATCAAACAATTCATTTCGGCTCCCCCGCGAATAGGGACAAAGCCTAACTGATCGACCAGGCCAATCTTTGATCCCTGTCAAACCTGTCGTCAGATGCCCTCCACGATTTGACGCAGCGCAAGGAATGTCCCCGCCGTTGGCGATATCGATTGCTGCTCAAGTGTCCCATCAGGCGAGAGGAACCACGCTATGCCCTTCAAGACAATTCTAACGGTCACCGGTACGCATCGCGGCGACAACGACATCAAGCTGGCGACCAGCCTGTGTGAAGAAGTCGGCGCTCACCTATCTGTGCTTGCGGTGGCACTCGCCGCCCCGCCACCGATTGGCGACTACGCGGCTCCGATCTCCGATGCCTGGATGGAAGAACGTCGCGCCGACCTCGAACAGCTCGGAAAACGGACCGGCGCAGTTTCGCACCTGCTGGCCAGCTCCGCGATATCCGCCGACGTTACCAACGCCTATGCCGAAATCGGCTGGGCCGATGAAATCATCGGTCGGCGGGCCCGCTACGCCGACCTGACCCTCATTGGACCGGAACTATTGTCGGACGGCACCCTCAAAGACAAGACCATTGAAGGCGCCCTTTTTTCGTCGGGCAAACCAATGCTGCTGGTTCCTGAAGGATCGAGGCCAAGCCTGCAACCAAGGAAGGTGATGATTGCCTGGGATTCGCGCATCGAAGCCTCCCGCGCCGTTCGTGAGGCAATCCACATGCTGACGGCCGCTGATGATGTGCGCCTGGTTCTTGTCGATCCTGTCGAAGGAGAAAGCCACCAAGGTGCCGAACCCGGCGCCGACGTCGCGACCTATCTTGCCCGTCATGGCGCGAAAGTCATGGTCGAGCGGCTTCCAAGTTCGGGCCGGAGCGTTGCTGAGGTGCTGAAGCGACATGCCGCGGATATGTCGGCAGACCTGGTTGTGATGGGTGCCTACGGCCATTCGCGCCTGCGCGAAAAGTTGTTCGGCGGCGTTACCAAGTCGATACTTAATGACCTTTCAAAGCCCGTATTCATGGCGCACTGAATGGCCAAGGCCCGATGCTCAAGCTGTCTTCGACCACAAGGGCAACTGCCTTGCCGTTAGGATGCGGGATTTTCGGCACTTTCGACGTGATGGGGCCAGATTGAACTTCAGCTCAGATCCTTGTCTCGGGCGTGACTGCGCTCGCAAGCCGGACACTTGCTTCGAACCGGCTCTGGCTGTCTTGGCGCGGTGACCTAAGAGTAAGCGCGCTGCCCAAGCGGTGGGCGATCGTGCGGCTGGCGCTGGCAGTTGGCAAGGTATCCGACGCTGCTTTCGACATCGGGGTGGGCGATGCGGTAACAGCCTGGGGATTCGGCCCGGCCGCCGCCGCCGACCTGATCCGCACGGCCCTGACGGCGCGCCGCATTCCCGCGCATGAAGCGATCGAGCTGGGCGACGGGGAGGTACGGAAGCTTGTACCCATTGCGCTCGACCTCAACGGCATCGCCAAGGGCTTCGCGGTGGACCGGCTGGCCGAAAACGCTAGCCACCCTCGGAGTCCGTGATGCACTGGCCGGCATAGACGGCGAAATGCGGGCCATGGGACGGAGGCCGGACGGCGAGACCTGGACGGTCGCCGTGGAACTGCCCGATCCGGACCGGCGAGCACCGCATTCGGTCCTGTCCCTGCAGGACAGCGCCGTGGCGACCTCAGGCGACTACCGCCACTGGGTTGAGGTGCAGGGACGGCGGCTCTCGCACACCATGGACCCGCGTAGAGGCACACCACTTCTCGATGCCCCTGCCTCAGTCACGGTTGTCCGATTGCCGGTTCGTCCGCGAATATTCGCCCGACGCTGCACGCACGGATGCTATCTGCTTCGCCTCGAAGCAGGAAAAGGGCGTCGATCCCGACTTTCCGCGCCAGAACCCCGCCCTCGCCGGGGCCGAGCACCATCAAGGCGGTGGCCCAGGCGTCGGCGGCCGCACAGGACGGGGCGAGCCACGCAGAGGGATGGAGCATTCGAATGCAGACCGCCTAAAGAACGTGCTGTTGCCCTGGGAGGTTTCCTGGGCGGGGCCGCCCTCTACGGCGGACGGACCTGGCCTCAAACGATCTGGCCTGTGGGCTCCCCATGGTCGCCTTCCTGCTCCTGGGATCCTGCACTGCCTGAGGAGTTGGAGTACCAAAACGCGGACATGTATCGGCGAGGACTCGACACTATCTCTGGCAAATAATTCATTGAAGTAGAATCAAGCTTGCCGCTTCTGCCTTTGCCACCTGATCCAGATCAATTCTCCTGCAATTCTGACGCGCTAGGATTAATCGTTCTCGCGCGTCGTCCATAGCGCGCTCCAAAGGAGAGGTCGCATCATGCTCGAGTACAACGTCGAAGCCCGTCGGGTGGATGTCCACGGCGCCCTTGCCACGACCAAGACCGCACAGATCAGTCTTGGTACCGATCCTGATGGTCGACTTGATGCTTTCAATCCCGCGGAACTGCTACTCGCATCAGTCGCGGCATGCATGATCAAGGGGCTCGAGCGCATTGCTCCGATGCTGCACTTCGACTTCAAAGGTGCCCATGTCGATGTTCATGCCGTGCGGCAGGATAGCCCCCCGAAAATAGTCTCAATCGACTACGTACTGACGGTTGACACGGACGAGACGGACCAGCGTTTGGAATTGCTGCACAGGAATGTCCGCAAATACGGCACCATCTCAAACACGATCGCTGCAGCCACCGCGCTGAACGGCATCATCCAGAGGCAGGCATGAGCAGGCTGCATAAGGAGAACCATCTCGTTTCGCGGATCGGCTGGCTTCGAGCTGCAGTACTCGGAGCCAACGACGGTATAGTCTCCACAGCCAGCCTCATCGTCGGAGTCGCCTCCGCTGCTGCTGGAACGTCGGAAGTTCTTGTCGCGGGCGTGGCCGGGCTTGTAGCAGGTGCCATGTCCATGGCGGCGGGCGAGTACGTATCGGTGAGTTCGCAGTCGGACACCGAGCATGCTGATCTCGACCGCGAGCGGATGGAACTGGAAACGCAACCCGAGTTCGAAAGAGAGGAATTGGCGCAGATTTACGTCAAGCGCGGCTTGACGACTGACCTTGCACATCAAGTCGCCGACCAGCTGATGGCAAAAGACGCTCTTGCCACCCACGCACATGACGAGCTCGGGATTTCGGAGATGACGACGGCGCGGCCGATCCAGGCAGCCTTTACGTCAGCAGCTACATTTGCCGTCGGAGCTGCGATGCCGCTAGCGATGGTGCTTGTGGCGCCCACCGCTTCGCTGGTCTGGGTCGTGTCGGCTGCTTCATTGCTGTTCCTTGCGTTTCTGGGAGCAATCGGCGCGAAGGCAGGCGGAGCCAATGTCATGAAAGCAATGCTGCGGGTTTCCTTCTGGGGCGCCTTTGCGATGGCGTTGACTGCTGGCATTGGCGCGCTGATCGGGACGGCTGTCTGAGTGAACGGCCAACTCCGGGCGAGCCCGATATCCGACACCACCCTATCCTGTAGTTTCGTCCAAAGCCGCGTGGCCTGACTGCTCCCCCTGAGCGCACTTTCCCGTTTCCAAGTACGCAATTCGCCCAACCAGGAGAACCGCAAATGATGCTGCCCAAAGATACAGTCGCAGTCGCCGACGATGGCCCGCGCCTACCCGAGAGCCGATATTCCTCATACGTATCTGTCACTAAACAGGGTAGCCTGGACCCGGGCCCTAGAATGTAGGAGCGATCCTTTTGCCTGACTGGATCACGCAATTTCCGGGCTTGTCCCGTCTCGAGCCAGCCGTACGCGACGCGCTGACCCGAAAGAGCGCCGTGATAGCGGTCCCGAAAGGTACTGTGGTCTTCGGCCCCGGCAAGTCACCAGAGAACCTGCTTCTGCTGCTGGAAGGCAGAGTGCGGGTGCAGCAGGTCTCCGAAGGTGGCCGCGAGATAGTCCTGTATCGAGTCGAGGCTGGACAAAGCTGCGTGCTGACTACTGCCTGCCTGTTGGCCCACGAAGACTATTCCGCCCAGGGCATCGCCGAAACCGATGTGCGCGCCGTGGCCATCCCGCGCGCGGTCTTCGATGAGCTGGTCTCGCAGTCGGTCGCTTTTCGCAATTTCATATTCACCGCCTATTCCAGAAGGATCACCGATCTGTTTCAGGTCATCGAAGACATCGCCTTCCAGCGCGTCGATATCCGGCTTGCGCAGAAGCTGATCGATCTGGAGCGCGGCGCACGACAGATCAAAGCCACGCATCAGCAGATGGCAGCCGAACTGGGCACCGCGCGCGAGGTTGTCTCGCGCCAGTTGGGCGAGTTTCAGCGACGGGGCTGGATCCGGCAATCGCGCGGGACGATCGATCTGGTAGATATTGCCGGATTAGAAAGACTCGCCGCCCTGGATGCTGGATAGATCTGCCCCCAGGGTCGCTTCCATCGGAGCGCTCGCAAAACAGCAATCATCCACAGGTTAAGGCGTTGCCTGTTCCCTCCATTTGTAATGACGCCATCCGACATCACACATTTTTCCAGCGTCCGGACGGCCCCCATCCGCAAACCTGTCAGTCAGCCTGTAGGTCTTTTTTCTTCCGCTTGGTGACATCGTCACTGAACGGCAAGTCGAAAGAGCATAGGCATGTGCTGTTCTCAGGAGATCACCGACAATGATTGCCAATGTAAGATTCATAGACCGCGCGCTTCGCCTTGAGGTCGGCGAGGCGCAGAACGCTGCTGCCGCTCTGCTCAACGGCTGGGCCGTCTTGGGGGTCAAGACGTGCCGGAACTAACCATTATCGAAACCCTTTTCACCCCATGGCAATCCCTCTCAGGCGGCATTCTGATCGGGCTGGCCTCGGCGCTGCTGATGCTGACCCTTGGCCGGATCATGGGAGCCACCGGCGTCCTGGCAGGTGTTCTGACCCCGTCTGCGCATCCAGATACCGGTTGGCGGCTTGCATTGCTGGCCGGGATGATCAGCGGGCCGCTTGCTACGCTGGCCGTGACCGGGCAGATGCCCGCAGTCGAGGTAACGGTGTCCATGCCGATGCTGCTGGTGGGCGGCCTGCTGGTCGGGATCGGCGTGACCTACGGATCCGGCTGCACCTCGGGACACGGGGTTTGCGGGATGGCGCGCCTGTCGCGCCGCTCCATCGCTGCAACACTGACCTTCATGCTGACCACCGGGGTGACCGTCTATGTCATCCGTCATGTTCTGGGGGCCTGAGACATGCGACTTCTGACGACCTATCTCATCGGCCTTGTCTTTGGCGTGGGCATTTCGATTTCGGGCATGGCCAACCCGGCTAAGGTGCTCAACTTTTTCGATGTGGCAGGCAACTGGGACCCAAGCCTCATCTTCGTCATGGGAGGGGCGGTTATCATCGCCTTCCTTGGTTATCGCATTGTCTTGCGCAGGTCCTCGCCGATCATCGACGCGAAATTCCACTTGCCCAACAATCTGCGTATCGATGCCCGTCTACTCGCCGGCTCGGCCGTGTTCGGCGGGGGCTGGGGCATCGCCGGGTTCTGCCCGGGGGCCGCGCTCCCCGCCCTGGGAACTGGCCGGATCGAGGTCGTCGCCTTCGTGGCGGCGCTGATCGCCGGCATCTTTGGCGCCAAGGGCCTAATGGCCCTGAGCGGCGAGCGCGCAGCCCGCGTGCTGCGCCGTGAAACCTGAACCAGAAAGGAGACCGTCGTGACAGACTATCCGATCAACATGTCCGTCAAGCCAAAGGTCGAGGCATTCTTCGACCCGGCAACCAATACCATCAGCTATGTGGTGAATGACCCATCCTCGAGCGCCTGTGCAGTGATCGATTCCGTCATGGACATCGACTATGCGGCGGGCCGGATCACCTATGACCATGCCGACGCCATCATCGACTACATCCGCAAGCACGGCCTGAAGCTGGAGTGGATCATCGAGACGCATGTGCATGCCGACCACCTTTCCGCCGCGCCCTACATTCAGAGCGCTCTCGGCGGCAAGATCGGCATCGGCGACAAGATCATGGTCGTGCAGGACACGTTCGGCAAGATTTTCAACGAAGGCACCGAGTTCCAGCGCGACGGCAGCCAGTTCGACGCCCTATTCGAGGATGGCGACACCTACAAGATCGGCAACATGGAGGCGGTGGCAATCTACACCCCCGGCCATACGCCGGCATGCATGGTCCATGTCATGGGCGACGCGGCTTTCGTGGGAGATACCCTGTTCATGCCCGATGGCGGATCGGCACGTGCCGATTTCCCCGGCGGCGATGCCGCCACACTTTACGATAGCATCCAGAAGGTGCTGGCTTTGCCAAACGAGACGCGCCTGTTCATGTGCCACGACTACGGCCCCAATGGCCGCGACATCCAGTGGCAAACGACGGTGGCCGCGGAAAAAGAACACAACATCCATGTCGGCAAAGGAGCCACCAAGGAGCAGTTCGTGAATTTGCGCACCGAACGCGATGCAACGCTGGCGATGCCAAAACTCATCATCCCATCGCTCCAGGTAAACATGCGCGCGGGCGAGGTGCCGACCGACCAGGACGGCCGGCCAATGCTCAAAGTGCCCATCAACAGGCTTTGAGCTCTGACCTCCATTCAAGGACAACGAAAATGCAAGACATCAAACACATCACGCCGGATTTCGCGGTCAGCCCGCAGATTGCGCCTGTGCAGCTCGCCGAATTGAAGGCCGCAGGCTTTACCACAGTGATCTGCAACCGCCCCGATCACGAGGATGCAGGCCAGCCCAGCTTTGCCGAGATCAAAGCTGCCGCCCAGGCGTCAGGGCTCGAGGCGCTCCACATTCCGGTCACGCCAGGTCAAACAACCAAGTATGACGTCGTCGCTTTCGACACCGCCGTGACGACGGCTCAAGGCAAGGTTTTGGCCTATTGCCGCACGGGCGCCCGGGCTCAGAGCCTCTTCGCCGCGATCCGGGGATGACCCGGCAGTCTGCCCCCTTCTGCAGATGCACTGAAGCTGCCTCTCATGGACCATGAAGAACCAGAAAAGTCTCGTCCCATGTCCGCCACATTGCTCGCACGCTATCTTCCGATCCTGCAATGGGGCCGGACCTATGATCGTCAAGCCCTGACGGGCGACCTGCTGGCGGCGGTGATCGTGACGATCATGCTGATCCCTCAGTCGCTGGCCTATGCGCTTCTGGCGGGATTGCCGCCGGAAGCCGGGCTCTATGCCTCGATCACGCCAATCATGCTTTACGCGATCTTCGGTACCAGCAGAGCGTTGGCGGTGGGACCCGTGGCGGTAGTGTCGCTGATGACGGCCGCTGCCATTGGCAATATCGCCGAACAGGGGACCATGGGCTATGCCGTGGCCGCCCTGACCCTGGCTGGACTGTCTGGGGCAATCCTGCTGGCGATGGGTCTCTTGAGGCTGGGGTTTCTCGCCAACTTCCTGTCACATCCCGTCATTGCGGGCTTTATCACTGCATCCGGCATCCTCATTGCAACCAGCCAGATCAAGCATATTCTGGGTGTCAGAGCAGGCGGCGACACTCTACCCGAAATGGTGGTTTCGCTGGTCGAGAACCTCATTGCAACGAATTGGATCACCCTGCTGATCGGGATTGGTGCCACCGGGTTTCTGTTCTGGGTCCGCAAGGGTTTGAAACCGATGCTGCGTCACCTCGGCCTCGGCCTGCGCCTGGCGGATATGGTGACCAAGGCCGGTCCGGTGCTTGCCGTGGTCGTGACAACGGTCGCGGTCTGGGGCCTCGGACTGGATGCAAAAGGAGTGCAAATCGTTGGTGTCGTGCCACAGGGACTGCCGCCGCTAACACTGCCCTCATTTTCCACCAATTTGATCGGCCTTCTGCTGCTTCCCGCGTTGTTGATTTCGGTCATCGGGTTCGTGGAATCCGTCTCGGTCGCGCAGACGCTTGCTGCCAAGAAGCGACAGCGGATAGACCCCGACCAGGAACTGATCGGTCTGGGCGCCGCCAACATCGGGGCGGCTTTCACCGGAGGATACCCGGTGACGGGTGGCTTCGCTCGGTCGGTTGTAAACTTCGATGCGGGGGCCGAGACGCCCGCCGCCGGCGCCTTTACTGCCATAGGATTGGCCGTCGCGGCCATCGCCCTAACCCCGCTGATTTACTTCCTCCCGACGGCCGCCTTGGCCGCGACGATCATCGTGGCGGTGCTTTCTTTGGTCGATTTCTCGATCTTGAAGCGCAGCTGGACCTATTCGAAGGCAGATTTCGTCGCCGTGGCCGCGACCACCGCGTTGACCCTCGTGATGGGCGTAGAGACCGGCGTATCAACTGGAGTGGTGCTATCCATCGCACTGCACCTCTACAAATCCTCGCGCCCTCATATTGCAGAGGTTGGCCTTGTTCCGGGCACCCAGCATTTCCGCAACATCCACCGCCACACCGTCCTTACCGATCCGACCCTTCTCACCATCCGCATCGACGAGAGCCTCTACTTCGCCAACGCTCGTTTTCTCGAGGATTACGTCGCCGATCGCGTCGCCACCGATTGCCCGATCACAAACGTGGTGCTGATGTGCTCTGCCATCAACGAGATCGATCTGAGCGCACTGGAAAGCCTGGAGGCTATCAACCATCGCCTGAGGACGATGGATGTGAAGCTGCATCTGTCAGAAGTGAAAGGCCCGGTGATGGACCGGTTGAAAAGATCCCATTTCCTCGATGCGCTGACTGGGCAGGTGTTTCTGTCACAATACGACGCGATGCGGACCCTTGCCGCAAAACAGGGCCTGAACTACCCGGACAACCCAAGTCATGCCGCGAGTATTTGTTCAAGGTCAGCTCTGGAGTGAACCGCGTCATTACGCGCCATGCGCGCCATCCCTGCTCGATCCGGAGGCAGCTTCAAGGCACGCCGTCTTCCTTCGCTTCGCGACCAGAAATCTGCTCCACACCGATGCGAAAGAAGAGATGCAAGGAGTGGTCGGTGACTGGCCGCTCAAACGGTTTCAGGCCACCCGGTTCCCACCAATTTACGTGCTTGCTCAGCAGCGTCCAGGCATGTTCTCGATCAGCTTTGTGCTGGGGCGTGTCATCCTTCAGTTCCTCGAAGCGGCCATCGACCAGCACGCTCCTCCATTCCCTCCCCTCGCCCCTCTCCTCGACAAGGACGCACACACACGGATTGGCCCGCATGTAATCGACCTTCTGTCCTGGCATCGAGAACGCATAAAGTCGGCTGTCGGCGTAGCAAAAATAGAAAGGCACGACATATGGTCGCCCATCCTTTGCGCATCCAAGATGCCCAAAGTGGCTACGAGTTAGAATCTTGGTGCAATCCAACGTCGAAAGTTCACGAACCCACATGACATGATCTCCCGATCAATGCGTGGCTCAGCGTGGCCACAGTTCAATCGCGCCAGCCATGGTTGGGACCACACGTGTCCCAGCATCGCCTGACAAGATGCGTTCGACATTCGAGATCGAGCCGATCGCAGCCCATTTCCCAGACGATTTAACAAAGGCGCACGCTGCCTCTATTTTTGGTCCTATTGAACCGGCATCGAAGGATGTTGCGCGAAGCATCGCGGGAGTAGCCTGTCGAACATGACGCTGCTCGGGTTTGCCATAGTCGATGGCGACCGAAAGCACGTCGGTCAGAAGCAGCAAGGCGTCGGCGTTAAGTTCGCGCGCGAGCAGGGATGCAAACTCATCCTTATCAGGCAATGCTTCTACGCCCGACAGACCGCCAGTTGGCAGCTCGGCAACTGGAACAGGACCGCAGATCACGACCGTAGACCCGGACTCTAGCATCAACTGAGAGGCGTGGGCTTCGATTGTCGCCTGCAGATGCGGCACTGCCGCCACCCGGCGATACTCTCCATTGAACTCCGAAAAATCCCAACCGCGCTGCTGGCGCAACTGGTGAGCGTGGATCCGTTCATAAAACGGTCCTATCGGTTTCGTGGGACTTCTGAAGGCCTCATCGTCAGGATTGACAAGTACCTGGGCCATCTGGGCGACCACCGGCCGGTCGCCACCAAGGCGATTGCGCAATTCGCGGGCGAGCAGATAGCCTGTTTCGCCCCCGGCCTGTGCACAGAGCAAATCGAGCCGCGTAGGCTCAGCAACGCTGTACGAAAAGGATTGCTGCGCAAGCATCGCCAGCTGGGGGCCACTGCCGTGAGTGACCAACACGTCGTGGGCGCGCGCCACCGGCGCGAGCCACATTGCCGCTTGGGATGCATTTTCGCGTTGGTTCTCGGCGGTGATCGCCTGCCCCTTGCGCAGGAGTGCGTTACCGCCCAGCGATATCACCAGTCTCATGCTACGCCTCCGTGGCTTGTTGGATGCGCCTGGGTGTTGAGGCCGTCATTTATCGCCCATGTTCACCGCGATGCGTTGATCCACGTCAATATCGGTGTCGTCAGCGCGCAAGCCAGCTAACCAGAAGTGTAGCCCCATCGACCAGATGGTGGTTACATATGATAAAGCTGGCTCGCTTCGAAAACAGAAAGTACGTCAGCGCGCAACCGCTTTACGGGGCGAGCCAAGCCGCACAACGGATGGAGCACACCAGTGCCCTTGGGCATCGCAGCCCCTCGTGCGAGCTAGTGCGACATCAATATCGGAAGGCGGAGATCCGAGAGAACACCCTCGGTCGCGCCGCCAAGTACGAAATCCCTGACGCGCGAATGGCCATATCCGCCCATCACGAGCAAGTCCGTACCCAACTCGATCGCTCGCTCCTGCAGCGTGACTGCGATCGGACAGTCTTCCGCTTTGATATCCATTGCATCAGCGTTCAAGCCACGCTTTCTCAACAAAGCCGCCAGCCTCTCGGCGCCGTCCACGGCCTTAAGGGGCTTTTCGTCGACGACGGCAAGGACGTGAACCCTTGAGGCATGCGCTAGAAACGGCAGCGCATCGGCAACTGCGCGGGCAGCCACTCGACTGCCATCCCAGGCGATCGAAACATGCTCTATCCTGGCAGCACTTGCCGAGTCAGGCAGCAGGACCGTCGGCTTGCCAGAACCGAAGATAACCGCCTCTGCAATCATGCGAGAGGTCTGGTTGTCCGTTTCCCAGCCTACGACACAGATGTCGAAATACCGGGCCTGTTCCATGGCGACGTCGCCCTGTGCGGCAAGGAGGACGGCCTCGGATGCGGTAGTGACAGCAACATCCTGTCTCGCGCCCTCATCGACAACTTTGGCAAGGAGCCGCCCACCGGCTTGCAGGCTCAAGGTCTCGGCTTCTCGGATGCGTGCTGGAAGATCCAACAGGATGCGTGAAAGTGGGCTCGAAACTGGCGGAATTCTCGCATGGAGTGCGAGGGCGTGCAGATCGGCGTGAAGTTGCGCTGCAATGGCGACAGCGTTGACGGTCACAGCGTCCGTGTTCGCGTCGGGAAATGTCGCCAACGGAAGAAAAACCTGAATTTTCATTCTGCGTCTCCTTAGGCAAGAGCTTTTGCATCAGGCAGCCAAACCGCCCCGCAACTGATCTACATTGATCGCTGCGATGAGGCGCAGCATTGATCTGGAGCAATCTCGCAAGACAAAAGAGGGCCATAAGCCGTCAAGCGTGTTTCAAAGCTGATATCATCTTGACGGATGCCGTAGCTTCCGCTCCTCCGCCGCACATCTGAGAACCTCGGTCACGTCATCATCCGTCAGTTGCGGAAAGCTAACGTAATGATACCCAAGCGCCAGGAAGCGGCCCGGCTTGCTCAGGCAGACGACCTTGTCCGCTTCTTGTTCGATGGTGGCGAGCGCGTCAGACGACGCGACGGGAATTGCAACGACAGTCTGGAGTGGGCCTCGACGCTTGATCGCACGCAATGCCACCTTGATCGTCGTTCCAGTTGCGGCACCGTCGTCGACAAGAATCGCCGTCCTGCCCGCGAGCGATCGCGGTCCAGCGGAGCCGCGATAAAGCTGCCGTCGACGTTCCAACTCGGGGCGCTCCATCTTGATCAGAGCTGCCAGTTCGTCATCACTGAGCGAATACGCTTCAACAATCTCTCGATTGATGACCACGTCAGGCGGGTCACCGTCCACAATTGCCGCAACCGCCAGTTCAGGATTCGTCGGGGCTCCAACCTTGCGAACTATGAGAATGTCGAGAGGTGCATCAAGTGCCTTTGCAACTGCCGCAGCTACGGGCAAGCCCCCACGGGGAAGTGCCAGAACTACAGGCTTGCGGAGCTGGCTGGCCTGCAATTCGCGTCCAAGTTTTTCGCCTGCTTCCTGTCTATCGCGGAACATCGACTGTCATTCCGGCCACAATCGCCGCAGCGACTTGCGCATCGAATTCCTGACCTGAACGATCTCGCCATGCGAAAGGTGTCGATCCAGAAGACTGAAAACAGCACCTATCGCCTCATCAAGATTAATGCTCGAATCGTGGCCAAAGGTTTCAGTAACCCGCATAACGAACTCGCGCTTTTCACGCTCCGCGGCCGGCGATGTGGCCGGGTTCCATCCCTCGAAGTACATCCCTCGGATCAGCTCTGGCAGTTGCGATGAAAGGTCCGCTGACTCTTCGGGCGACAGCCAGTCGCGCAACGTCGGCAATACAGCTTTCAACAGCCGATGAGCTCGGTGCTCAGGCCAACCAAGATCAGCTGCCAACTCATTTGCCCATTGCTGAGCCTGTTGGGCGGCATGAGAGAAACTCGAACTTGAAGCGTGGCTCATCGTCTTCACTCCTTGTGCATCAAAGGAACAATGCGCTCTTCATGACCAGGCTTCATTGAGCAAGATCAATCCGCGATTGGCCGCGTCGGATTCATGTCGTCAGTCCGATCTGGATCAGTTTTCGGACGGCCCGGAGGGAAAGCGGCACCCGACCGTCGGCTAGAGGCGCGCTGGACTAAGGACTGTATTTCCTGCGGCGTCGTCACGAAGTATCTCGCGATCTCCTCGTCAGACAGACCAAGGTCGCGAAGCGCAGCAACGCTTGCCGACGGATCGGGCCCTAGTCGCGCCATGCTGTCTTTTGACGTCAAGCGCTCGCTCCCAATCCAGCCCCTGCGCAAAGGGTCGGTGCCCGGCTGGCATCGACCCTGAGGTATATTGGTTAGCCGGCCTTGACCGCGATCGTCTTCTCGGCTTCCTGAGCCTCTGCTGTCTTCGGCAGCTTCACCGTCAAGATACCTTTCGCAAAAGTCGCCTCGATCTTCTCGGCGTCGACGCCCTGCGGGAGCTGAAAAGAACGTTGAAAGGAGCCATAACGGCGTTCCGAGAGAAAATAATCCTTCTTCTTTTCTTCTTTCTCTTCGGTCTTTTCGCCTTTGATGGTCAGCAGATTGTTGGCAACCTTGATATCAACGTTCTTTTCATCGATCCCAGCTAGTTCGGCGGTAATTTCGTATTCCGTTTCTTTTTCGACGAGGTCCATCGCCGGAACTACAGGCCAGGCGCCTCGTCGCGCCGTCCGCTCAAGTGTGCCAAGTGTTCGCGGAAACGCACCACGCCAGTCGAAAGGATGAAAGTCATCGAACAGGCGATCGATCTCGCGTCGCATGATTTCGAACGGCATCCAATCACTTGACCGAGAAGGCGCAATTGCCTTCTCAGACTGTACGGGCAGTTTGGTTGGTATATCAGCCATGGTATGGTTCCTCTTGGAGTCTTTGACCGATCGCCTCCTTGAAGCTGCATCCCTCACCTCGGGACTAGGGATGGTGCCTTGGCAACCGACCCTGAACATGCCTCAATGCGTCATGGCTGGCATGATGATCCGGACTCCGGTCGAACTCATTGATGTAGGTCAAAACCTGAATGATGAATGCGTTAAGGCCGTGCCTGTCGGCGCAGCTTCTGCACACCCTCCACCCTACAGCGATGTTGCCTAGGCGGATGTTGAGTAACGCGGCCCGGTCAATATCGTGTTTGTCAGGCTGTGCCTCGCACGGGCCAAAGCACTTCGGTCGCAGTCTCGTTTTGAGGCGTGCCCGGTGGGCTCAAATACGACTCCCACATGTCTTCGGTTGCTTCGAGACCCCGCGTGCGCATTTCGTCGAGCACCGCAGCGTAGGTATCGGATAGGCGCTCGTATGCACCGATATGCAACGCCTTGATTGCCTGTCCAGCGGCAGTCGCTCCGAGCCCCAATCCTGATCCACTCAAAGCCAGAAACTGGTCCTCGCTTATGGGAAAGCCCGCATCGAAGGTTACCTTGCCGTCACCAATCTCGCGATAGTGGGCCAAAGGCGGTCCCGCTGGCAGCACCCTGGCTTTCGAGAGGGCTTCGCTCAGGGTCTCGAAACTCGCGGCCATCGCGCCGGAGATCTGCGGAAGAGTGCAACTCCTGGAGACATAAGCGTATGGCCGCGGAGACATCGAAACCAGTTCAAAGTCGGGCATCATTGCACCTGGATGGCATGCTCAATTTGACATCAATCGGCTTATCGAGGAGCACCGAAGCAGGGAGCGAGTGACCCCACCGAAGGCCCATTCCCTGATACGACTGTGACCATACGCGCCCGAAACGATCAAATCGGCCCCGCTCTCCGCGGCGATTTGCACCAAGGCCTCGGACTCATCCGCTTCCCCGACATCGATGGCATCTGCGGTTGCCGTTATGCCGTGCCGACCCAGGTAACTGACCACGTCATCGGCGCTCTGCCGAGCCGCTGCAAGATTGTTGCTTTCAAGGGTTGCGACACGCACCCGAGACGCAGAAGACAAAAACGGCAAGGCATCCACAACTGCGCGACGGGCCTCGCGCGTGTCCTTCCAGGCGATCAGGACTCCCTCTGCCTTGACCGGTTGGAAGTCGACAGGTGCCAGTAGCACTGGCCTGCCGACCGAGAGAAGTAGAGTTCCATGATCTACAGTGCGGCAGCCGTCCGTCGACCCAGGCCTTGGGCAATTCAGGATAATCAAGTCTGCGGCGCGCGCATTGAACGCTAACAACTGGGTGGGGTTACCAAGCTCGCCTCGCCATGTGATCCGACGGTCGCCATCCACCTGACGGAAGAAGTCCTCCTTGACCTTGATGAGGTTGTCTTCAATCTCATCAACCTGGCGCCGCATCTCGTCCGCGATTGCCATGTCGCTATCGCCCACCGGCATCACATACCGGGGCTCAGCCGCGCAAAAGCCTATCAGGTCCGCATCGAACTTCAGGGCGATCGACTTCGCGAAAGCGACACGAGGACCGACGGGACTATCGATATCGAGTTGAAGCATTATGGTGTTGAAGCTCATTGGCGTGCTCCTTGTTGAGGAGACAATGCCCCCCCGGGACAACAGCGCTTTGACGTGTGTCAAAAATTGCATAGGAAATCGCCACATTTGACAAAAGTCACGCAGGCTCAGCCCGCAAGTCAGATACCAGCGAGCAGCAAGATTGGGTGGAAACATTCAGGCCTGCGCCGGCACAAAGATTGATCTCGCACAAGGACCTAGACTGCTGGGTGGCTATTGTTGCGCGCATGATCCTCAATCTGCTCATCGGCACAATCGTCATAAGTCTAACGGTCCTGGTCCACACCTTTGGTCTGATCGCCGTTACGCATGCGATGCGATACTTGGTCGCCCGGTTTCGCATGCACGGGCGCCGCAGCCGCATAGTCGCGATGATCAGCGTGGTGATGGGGCTCTTCGCCGTCATCACCACCGAGGTCTGGCTCTGGGCCGGCCTTTACTGGTTGCTTGATATCTTTGAGGACTTCGAAACCGCCCTGTATTTCTCGACCATTACGTTTTCGACGGTTGGTTATGGCGACATTGTGCCTGCTCACGCATGGCGCGTGCTGGCAGCTCTCGAGGGCGTGAACGGATTTCTTCTAATTGGTTGGTCGACGGCATATCTAATCGCCGCTGGAACTCGAATCGGTCCGTTTAAGTCCGGGGAGCATTTCTGACCAAGCACGCTTAAACAACGGCAAAATTCCTGCTCTTACGATCGGAGGTGGGCGAACTTCACCGTCGCTTTTATGCCAAAATGATAGCGGCTGCCGAACGACATTTGCGTCTTTTGAGCCTATGAAAGCTCGATCGTCTCTACGGGATACTCGTCAAACACGTGCGGTTTGTCAGTCAGGATTCGGATCGTTGAGGCGGAATTGTAATGGAGGAGCCGGAGCGCGCTGAATAACGCCCCCCGGTGGTAAAGCTCATCTTCCGCGTATGCGATGAATCCAAAACTATCACGCATGCAGGTGCGCTGTTGCCTGTGTTGAACCCGTGAATAGATGCCTTAGCGGCCTACGGCAACTCGGCAAAAGCTCAATCCAGCTTATCCCTTAACACCTGAAGGAAATCACATAGATCGCAGCAATTTCTACGCGCCCTTGCGCGCGCTCGTCCGGTTTGTTCGGAACGTCGCTCACGAAGGGCCAGGTCGACGGCGCCGAGCGCGTCTTAGACGAGGCGCAGCGCCGTGGCACGCCACTCCGCCATCTCGCCTACATCCTCGCCACCGCATATAACGAGACGGCGCACACCATGCAGCCGATCCGCGAGATATCAAGTGCGCAAAGATGGGTCTTAGCAACCCAAAAGGACGCATTTAGCCTATTCATGCTGGTCTTTTCCAATCTCCAGTATAGGATCAGGCTGGTACAACCAGCGAGTATTTCATAGATTATCCGAGTCTTTGAAGGCAGACCCTATGGGTATCAAGACTGACGACTACAATGTCTGGGCCGAAGGAAACGATCTATATTTCAGCGGGGTGATGCGCCTAGAAAACAAGGCCGCTCCTGAGATCACGTCACTGGTACGGGACCTTCTGAACTCCGGGCCACCAGCCATCACGGTGCACCTATCCGACCTGGAATTCCTCAACTCGCAAGGCAGGAATATTCTGGCGAAATTGGTGATTGAAGCCCGAAATCATCCTCAGGTCCGGATGGTTGTTCGGGGCAATAGCAATATTGCATGGCAGCAACGGTCGCTGCCAAATCTCAAGAGAATATACCCCGGCCTAGCGCTGCTTATGGATTGAAAAGCGAAGGCCTACTCGAGGGGTTCTGTCCCAATGCCTAGGTCTTTTCACACCGCGATACTCAATACACGCCTGGCGCTATCTTGGCGCTGCATGAGCCGCAGCTAATTTTTAGCCAAACTCCGGGCGCGACCTGCCATTCCCCGCGCCAGCCTCTCGACCCCACCCCCATCGACGAGTAGACGCGTTTCACAACGCAGGTTCCTCGAACCGCTAACTTTCTATTGGAGGCAATACCCTGTTTGATCACTAGACTTGGGATTTGGTTTTTGTGATCATGTCCAAGACACAGTTTATCCGCCAGGACCGTCGGGCAATTCGCCCGTTGGTAGATAGTCGGGTGTTCGAAAGGCGCGCCCATTTGCGACCACCTCAATACAACACCGCGCAAATGTCTCGGCGTCAAGACACCGTCTGAAGTCTTCCGGCACAAGCTTATGGCTGCCCGGCGATGAACCGGCGACCCTGAGCCGCTGCAAAGTCGCGCTTCGACGAGAACTCACAGCTTCAACTCGCCGGATCAAGGCCGCGCATACGCGTCGAGAGCCTCTTTTCCTCGACCGTCGTATCCTATGTGAACAGCGGCCTGGGAATTAGGCTGGTCGACCCAATGGTCACCTCCCTGATCAATCCGGAAAAGGTCGTTGTTCGACGGTTCGCGCCAACTATCAAATATTGCCTGTCTGTTGTATATCCGCGCCGCGCGCTCGCCGCAGTTCCAGGATTTCGCGAGCGATTTCCTTCAAGCCTTTCACGAAGAGATAGTCTTTGCTGAAAATCTCATTGCGGGTGAGACCATGAATATGTCGGGCAGGCCAGGTTTATCTCACGCAGTTGAGAACGGTCCTGTTCTTGGGTCACACGACGCGCGAGCATAAGCTGCTGCCGCGAAGTGTGCCGCTGGGGTGGGGCAGATGGAATTCTTGGAGAGGTGATATCTCGCTGCCAGAAGGGTCTATGGGCGGCCGCGTTGAGTTCGCTCTCCGCGGACCTCGGACGCCACGAGCCGACCAGTTGTCAAAAAGACAGCGCCAAGCCCCTTGGACCGTTCAGGCCGGGATTGTACTACCGGTCGTTCGGCGAACCGTGAGGATACTGAAACTTGTCAATTCAGGTTTATGCGAGGCCCGCGTAGCGCGCCAAAAGCATCAGGGGTGGTGTAGTTTCTGCAGTCCCGCTGTGCGCTATTGTGGTGCCGTATCAGAGACAATTCGACCATCCTCTAGCACAAGGATACGGTCTGCGCGTTCGAGTATCCGGTTGTCGTGGGTGACAAGGAGAGTGGTCGTGCCGCGGGTGCTGCCGAGGCGCTTGAGGAGATCCACGACTTCGGATGCACTGTCGCCGTCGAGCGCGGCGGTGGGCTCGTCAGCTAGCACGAGAGCCGGGTTTCCAACGAGTGCGCGGGCAACAGCCACACGTTGCTTCTGCCCGCCCGAGAGGTTGGCGGGCAGATAGTTTATTCGATCGGACAGGCCCACGAGTTTAAGCACATGGACCGCTGCCTTGCGTGCGAGTTCATCCGAAACATCACCATGAACCTGAATACCCATGATCACGTTCTGCAAGGCCGTCAGGCTCTCATGCAGATTGTGCGCTTGGAAAATGAACCCAAGGCGCCGTCTCAGCGTCATCAGCGTGGTTTCACGGGCACCGTTCAGCTGCTCCCCGAGTAGGCGCACAGATCCGTCCTGCACGCCACGAAGACAACCGAGCAGGGTAAGCACCGTCGTCTTGCCGGAGCCAGATGGCCCCATGAGCACAGTGAAGCTTCCAGGTTCGATCGCGAAATTGAGATCGTAGAGCGCCTGCTTACGGGCATCGCCCATGCCGAACCAGTGGTTAAGCCCGCAGACTTCGATGACGTCGCGATCTAGCGTTTCCATGATCAGAAGAGGTCCGCTGGATCGGCGGCAGCGACGCGTCTGGTGGCGATCGCTCCCGACAGAGACGAAACTGCGATAGTGCCGACGAAGACAGAGGCCGCCATAACGAGCGTCATCGATAACGGCAGCGTCGTCACCTTTGCCATTACAGTCAGAATCGTTGTGCCGACGATCAGGCCGGGGATGAAGCCGAAGACACCGAGGACCAACGCTTCCTCGAATACGATGCCCAGAAAAAAACGCGAGCCATATCCCATGGCTTTGAAGGTCGCGTATTCCCGCAAGTGGTCCGCCACATCGGTGGAGAGTACCTGATAGATGATAATCAGGCCAACCAGTATGCCGATAAAGACGCCGAACCCGAATATCACTCCGGTTGGACGTCGCATCTGCTGGTATCGCAAATCCTCGGTCATCGCGTCTGCATAGCTGCGGATGCGCAGCGAGGAATCCGAGATCTGGCCACGCAGGTGTTCCGACACTTCGTCCACTGATGTTCCGGGTCTCGTGCGCAGGAGGATGTGATCGGGCGCGGCCGAGCTTCGCGCGGGAAACAGCGACAGGAATGTCTGGTCGGAGACCAGCATGTAGCCGTCGCCGCCGAACCCTCCACCGCCGGAAAAAGTGTTGTAGGCTTTGATGGTGCGGCCGTCAGTCTCGAAGGAGAGCGGCGTTTGCGGCCGGATAGCGACAGCTTCGTCTCGCGTTATGCCGCGCGCGAGCCTGTCTAGGAGCGCCGCGTCGTTCACCTGTAGCAGGTTCAGGTCGGCCGCAATCTTGGGGGAGATGAAGTCCTGCTTGAACGGATCTATTCCGAATGTGGTGAGACTGATGTCCGTCTGTCCCCGGTCCCAAGGCACGTTGGCGACGAAGAGGCCCATGCCTTCGATGACGTCCGGATTTGCCAGCGCCTGCAGCATCCACTGGCGGGCAACGTTACCTCCGTCCGCGATCGCATTGGCGTCGGCCGCTGAAATGATGATGTCGGCCCGAAAAAATTCATAGGGTCTAAGCGTCGCAACGGCCATCGAGTTCATTATACCGAGCTGGACGAAGACCAGTACGTTGGCGAAGGCGACGCCCGCGATCGCTGCCGCGAAGCGGGTGCGATTGTGGGTCAACTGCAACCAGCCGATAGGGAGCCGCCCGAAGAGCCGTTGCAGCAGGCGGCTCATCGTGCGGCCCGTGTCGCCGCCGACGTGTCAATGCGGGCAATAGCCTCCAGGTTGGTGTAGCCCGAAGCCAGCTTCGTCGACGAGGCGTCAAGAGCCACGAGGATGCGAATGACCCTCGCATCGGTGTTCGCGGCGGCATCGTCGGAGATGAGGCCCTGTCGGCCAACGGTCAGCCCGATGCTTTCCACCGTTCCCAGCAATGTCCGCCCTAGCGCGCTGGCGACCAGTTCCACCGGCTGGCCGGCTCGCACGCTGGCAATCCGGTCCTGATAGATCTCGACCTCCGCCATCATTTGGCTGGTGTCGCCCATCTCCATGATCCCTTCCGTCGGGGGTCGCTGCCCAGGCGTCGCGTGAATGTCGAGGATTGTTCCTGCAATAGGCGCGACAACGACCGCCCGCTGCGTGTCGAGCTTCACCCTGGCAAGATCGGCCTCGGCGGCAGCAACGTTGCGGCCAGCGACAACTACGTCTGGCTGCTCGTCGAGGTGAACCGAGGAGAAGCGGGCGAGCGTTGCCTCGGCACGCGTCACGCTGAGCGCGGCATCTTGGACGGCCGCGCGCGCCGTATCGAGCGTAGCGCCGGTAGCAACCCCGCTACCAGCGAGCTTCCCGGTGCGATCGAGATTAGCTTCGGCTTCACGTAGATTGGAGCGAGCCTGGTCGAGCGTCGCCTGCGCCTCGTCGCGGCTCGACAAGACGGTGCTGCGGGTCTGAAGGAGCGCAGCCTGACGTACCGCCAGATTTGCCTCAGCGAGAAGAACGGCGCTTTCGAGTGCGTCGTAGTTATCCAGGCGCGCCAATGGCGTGCCCCGGTCGACCCAATCGCCGACACCGACGAGCAGTTCGGAAAGCCGCGCATCTCCGGCCCCGTAGGGCGCTGCAACGATCGAGACATCACCGCGCGGTATCACGCGGGCGAGCCCCACGACGTCAGAGGGCAGCATCGTTTCGGCCAAATGCGCCGGCAACTCGATATTGGGAGGGAGCGCGATTGGCGAGGCGGATCCCGCACCCGGCGTCAGCCCGGTAATCTCATAGAACTTCTGGATAGGTACGGGCTGGAAGTACATACCTAGGACGCCGCCCAAGAACATGAAGACGGGTATCAGCAGGACGAGCAAATATCTTTTGCGGAACCCCCGCCCCCCGCGACGCGGGATGCCGTCCGCAAGCTTTAGATCCATTGGTAGATCGCTGCCCGGAGTTACTGCCATATCCCTTCCTTTTTTCTGCGCCCGGTGAGTGGCCGACACTTTATCGAGTTTGCGCGCGAGACGGAGCGTATGCACCTCTCTCTGACAACCGATGCCAGTGTATCATCTGACCTGCGCATCCGACTTGACGCAGAGCAAGCGAACGATACGACGGTTCGAAAACGAACGATTTGAGAAGGCAGACGCTGGCTGCCTATCGGCTTGGATCGGGCTTGTGCCGAAACAGAACTCAAGCGGGGGCAAAGAGAAGCTCGGCAGTATCTCCAAAGCCGGAAATCGCTACCTGCGCCAGATGCTCGCGGTCGGCGCGATGGCGGTCATCCGCTATGCCGAGCGGAACGGGACCAGGCGGCCATGGCTCGTGCAACTGATGGCACGGCGAACTACGAAGGTTGCAGGTTGCGCTCGCCAACAAGACCGCCCGGATGGTCTGGGCATTGATGACAAGCGGTGAGCGCTACAGGGAGCCGGTCATCGCATAACACGAGACAAGACGCGTAAGCGCCGACGAGGTTGGAAAGGGCGAACAGGAGCTGATGCACAAAGCTGGCTCTGTGCGGAGCCAGCAGTATCGACGAATGAGCCTGTTGACGCACGCGCACTAAGGGAGCGAGTGGTCATGTCTGCCTGCCCGCGAGCCTGCCGCATTCAACCTGTCAAGCGATTGCCACCATCGGCTCCAGATTGCTGCTTGCCCCCATCAACGCGCTTCGCTGTGCGGCGCAGGATGTACTCCACCCTCTCATCGGGAGGCAACGGCGGCACGGTCTCAAGAGGGAAGCCGAGAGACCGATAAACTTCGATTAGCAACTCATGGATCCGGCGTTGTGCGCCGGTGTCTTCGGTCCGCGCGTAGTCCCTGGCGAGCGGCAGCAGATCGAGGACGAACACCTTCCGGTAGGAGGCGGTTTTCAGCGCCTCGATCAGTTCCGGCTCAGGCTCGAGAGAGAGAAAGCGGTAGTAAGCCAGTGCATCGGGGAGAGCCCGGTCGAGGAAGCATACCTCGTCTGGGTCGAGGTTTCGTTCCTGCTCGATCTGCATCTGCAGAACGCCCTTCTGGAACTCGCGCTGGTTGGCCCGTATCTCGGCGACCGTCCGTCCGGTGACGCGCTGCGTGTCGATGAAGTGCCGTGCGTGCTCGATCGTGGTGCGATAGCCACGCTTGGCGAGCAATTCGATGGTCGTCGTTTTGCCCGAACTCGGTCCGCCGGTGATCACATACCAGTTTGTCATACGCGCCAGACTGACACGCAGTGGCGATCGCGCCCTTGATCGGGATCAATTGGCAGCACACGCATTGTGCTAGTCTGGACCATATTTCTTCCCAATCCTGGGAGGCAGGCATGGGCCGCTATGCGAAATATGCCGAGACAAATGGTCTGATCGAGGCGTCCCCGACGGCGATCTATGAATTCCTCGACGACCAGTCGAACCTGTCGGCGCATATGCGCCAGTCATCGGGCATGATGTTGGGCTCTTCCATGGACATCCATATGGAGCCAGATCAAGCGCGGCACGTCGGCTCGAGGTTTGGATTCACCGGCCGCATTCTCGGCATTCCGCTGTCCGTGGAGGAAGTCGTCACCGGCAGGGAACCACCCATCAGCAAAACCTGGGAGACGACCGCGGAACCGCGTCTTTGGGTGATCGGCCGCTACATGATGGGCTTCGAACTCGCGCCAACAGCCGAAGCTGGAACGATTTTGCGTGTCTACATCCGCTACGATTTGCCGGCGGGAGGCTTCACACGCCTTCTGGGCCGCGTCTTTGGCGGCATCTATGCAGCCTGGTGCACGCGCCAGATGGTTGTGGACGCACAAAAACACTTCGACCACCAGCCAGTGAAGCCGCTCAAGACAACTCATAGCTGATCCTGCCGCGTCAGCCTGTCCGGATGCCCTCTAGGCGGGTGCGCTTCAGCAAGAGCGCGTTGACCGCCACGAGCGCCGAACTGCCCGACATCGCCAGTGCCGCGACCTGCGGGCTCAAGAGGAACGGGTAGAATACCCCCGCCGCAATCGGGAACGCGATGAGATTGTAGCCAGTGGCCCACCACAAATTCTGGTGCATCTTGCGTAAAGTAGCCTTGGAAAGCGTCATGGCTCCGACCACGTCGTAGGGGTCGCTCTTCATCAGCACGATGTCGGCACTCTCGATAGCCACATCCGTACCAGCTCCAATGGCAAAGCCGACATCGGCCTGGGTCAGGGCGGGTGCATCGTTCACCCCATCGCCCACCATTCCCACTTTCAGACCCTGGCTCTGCAACTCCCTGATCTTTTCCGCCTTCTGCCCGGGCAGCACATCGGCAAGGATGATATCGATGCCGAGCAGTCCGGCGATCCGCTTTGCCGTGCCGGCATTGTCGCCGGTCAGCATGGCAACGCGCACCCCCTGCTCATGGAGCTTGGCGATCGTTGCAGCCGACGTCGGCCGCGGTGCGTCGGCCACCGCAACAAGTCCCACGAGCCATCCCGCTCGTGCGACATAGGTCACGGTGCGGCCTTCGCCCTTGAGCACTTCAGCCGGCTCACCCAAGGCGCCCATGTCGACGGCGTTTTCGTCCATCAGCCGCCGGTTGCCCACCAGCACTGCTGCGTCCTCAACCTCGGCGCTCGCACCGCGCCCGTCCATGTAGTGGAAACGAGTGAGCCCTGGTAACTCCAGCCCCGCCGCCCTTTCGCGGATCGCGAGGGCAATGGGGTGGTCGGAGTTCTGTTCGATGGCGGCGGCGAGGGCGAGAAGCTCGTCTTCGGTAATGTCGGGGGCGGGAACGACGTCGACGACTTTGGGCTGGCCCATGGTGAGGGTGCCTGTCTTGTCGAAGACGATCACGTCGAGCTTGGTCGCGCCCTCCAATGCGGCAGCATTCTTGAAGAGGATGCCGTTGGCGGCGCCGAGGCCGGTTCCCACCATCACAGCCATCGGCGTGGCAAGGCCCAGCGCATCAGGACAGGCGATTACGAAGACGGTGATGGTAAGCGTCAGGGCGAAAAGCAGTGGCTGGCCCAGCAGCCAGAACCAGACGGTGAAGGTGGCAAGTCCGATGACGATGGCAGCAAGGACGAGCCACTGCGAGGCCCGATCCGCCAACAGCTGCGCTGGCGCCTTGGAGTTCTGCGCCACTTGCACGAGCTTGACGATCTGGGCCAGCGCCGTATCAGCCCCCACCTTGGTCGAGCGGTAATGGAGCGCACCGCTCTTGTTGATCGTCGCCCCGATGACCTGGTCGCCGACCCTCTTGGTCACCGGGAGCGACTCGCCCGTAAGCATGGACTCATCGATCGTCGACTCTCCTTCGACCACCTCTCCGTCGACCGGCAGCTTGTTGCCTGGCCGGAGAACGACGATGTCGCCCACATCCACCTCGGAGGTGGCGACTTCGATCTCCTGCCCATCGCGGAGGATTGTCGCCTTGGGTGGCGCAAGGTCAAGTAACGTGCGGATCGCTGCCGAGGCCCCTGCCCGGGCACGCATTTCCAGCCAATGACCCAGCAGGATGAAGACCAGCAGAACCGCCACAGCCTCATAGAACTGCTGACCATCGAACAGGAAGGTCGAGCCCACGCTGAACAGATAGCCTGTGCCGACGCTGAGCAGCACCAGCACGGCCATGTTGAGGACGCCGTTGCGAAGAGCGCGAACCGCCGCGACGACAAACGGCCACACGGGGTAGAGGATCGCTCCGCTCGCCAAGATGAACATCGTGATGTTCATGCTGAGCCCAAACGGTGGCTCGAACAGTGGCGGCGCCAGCCCCATGGGATCGAGCGCGAAGATCGGGATCGTGAAGATGAGACTCACGATGAAGCGGTTCCGCATGTCGCGGACCATCTCGTCCATGCTCATGCCGCCACCATGGCCCATCTCGTGAGCCATCGCGTCGGGTGTCGGAACGGCCGGCTGTCGGCCCGCTGGCGTGGCGAGTGCGTGCTCGCCATGCACGTGAGCCTCATGTCCCGCGGGTTCGGCAGACGTCATCACCAGCGTTTCGTTGGGCACGCAGACGTGTCGCGGCGCCACCTCGCCGCGGCAATGGAAGCCGCAGGCGCGGATCTGTTCGACCAGCCGCTCCGGCCCGGTGACCTCTTCATCATAGGTGATGCTCGCCGAGCTCGAGCCGGCGTTGATCGCGACGCCGTGAACCCCGGCGATACTCGCGAGGCGCTTCTCCACGGCGGTAAAATCAAGGATGCTTAGGAGGTCGGCGACTTCGAGGGTGACGGTTTTCATGCTCGAGCCTCAGTCCGGTCGCCGAAGGTCGACATCATGCCGATCGCCATGTGGTAGGGGTGGTGGCAGTCGAAGGCCCACTGGCCGGCATTGTCGGCGTCGAGGGCAATGGTTACCGAACGCATCGGCGGGATCAGCACCAGTTCGAGATCCAGCACCGGCCTATTCTGCTCGCCTGGCGCTGCGACCCTCGCCACCCCTGCGCCGCGTGGCTCGAGGATGATCCCAGTGCGCTGCGGCGCGCCCTCGCGGAGCGCCAAGATTAGGAACGAGCGCTTCTCCGCCGGCAACATCAGCCATACGTCGATCCGCTGTCTCATGTTCATCGGGAAACGGCGGCCTTTGACGGCTACGATGTCCTCGCCTTCCACCGTGATCGACTCGCCCTCCAGTTCACCGAAGTCGATGGTAAAGGCGGTGGCGGCCGCGCCTTTGATGATGCGCACACGCACCCGGCCGCCACGCTCCACCTCGGCCACTTCCTGGTCAGCCAGCGTGCGGTCACTGGCGAGATAGGCGTCGTACTCGATATCGTTGAGGTCCATCGCCATGATGCCCCAAGACAGGTCCATGCCTCCGTGACCGCTGTGGCCTGCCATGGCATCGGCCGCCGGACCAGCTGTGAGACCGGCCAGCAGCTGGTCCGGCGTCTTGAACGAGAAGTCGTGTAACAGTACGACCACCTCCTGCTCGTCGCGCCCGTCATCGTGAGGGTTCGCAACGATAAGGGGCGCCGCAAGTAGCGCCTGTTCCTGGAGCGTATAGGCCTGCATCCAGGGCGTTCCAGCCTTGCCGGAGAACGCGTAGCTCCGCATTGTCAGTTTCCTTTGAAACAACGAGTCTTGGCTGATGTGAGTCTGATGCTGCTCCAACCGCGACTGGATCGTCGCGGCTGGGTGGATGGCACGGAACTGTCGGTGCGCCGTCAATCTGCCGCTGCCGGTCATCGAGAACGCGCCGGCCCTGTGGCCGGCCCGTCTCAGAGTCCGCGCGCCGCGACAGCGTTATGGACCGCAGCCACGATCGAGCCTGCAACGATGCCGAAAACGAGGCTGAAGAAAATGCCTTCGAGCCAAGCCTGGGGCGACGTCACGGGTGCGAGCGTGAACAATCCTACCCAGGCATGCGTCACCTGCAGGCTGGGAAACAGCACTCCCACGAGAGCGCACAGGACGAACAGCACGATCAGGGCCACGCTGGCCGCGATGGCCAGCCCCAGCATCGACAGCGTGCGTCTATTGACGATGTCGGTCATGGCATGTCTCCCTCAGCAGGGGCCTCGGGTGTGGGCATGTCCTTTTGCATCTGCCGCATCATCTGCATCATGTCCATTTGCACCATCTGCATGGACCGCATCATCTCCATCATCTGCATCTGCGGCGGGCCGCCCGCTCCTGGCTGCATCATCCCGCCACTCTGCATCTGCTGCATGAGTTGCAGATGCATCTGCATCATCGTCATCATGTGCATTTGCATCATCGGCATGGCCGCTCCCCCGCCCCTCTGCATCATGCCCATCATGTCCGGGCATTGGGTCATCGCGTTGCCTGCGGGCGGAGCAGGAAGCTGAGCAATCTTGTCTGCCGGTGTCTCGGTAGCGGTCGAGGGGGTATCGGCACCCTCGGGGTGATGCGGGTCGGTCTGAGCGATCGCAGGATTGGCGAGGCCCAGGAACAGTGCCGCTATAAATAGCGGCTTGGTAACGCGCATGGGTCTTCTCCCTTTGCGTGGTATTGAATTGAATGTGGTGGTGACGAGACGCCGGACAACAGTGCAATGCAGTGCAGTGCGCAGGTGAGAGCGAAACGCCCGCGACCGCCAAGGTCGCTTATGTCAGCCGAGGGCGCGGGGCGGATGGCGGTTGACGAGCGGATCGATCCCGTGGAGGCATTGCGCGCGTGCTAAAGTCCAGGTTCGGTGCGCGGAACCGGTAAAGCCGGGGGCATCAGCCGGCGCTACGAAGGCAGTGCCGCTGCAATGCGCCACGCTTGAACAGCAATCGGCGAGCCGGTCATCGCACGACTCTTGCTTGTAGGCGTCGTGCGGGATCGATGCGGGGTGGACAGTGGCCAAATGGTGCAGTTCGACGGATGTGCCGGGCAATGCGGCAACCGCCGCAGAGCCGAAGCCGAGCGCCAACGCCAGACTGAAGATCAGCGCTGTCGCCAGAACTCGGAGTTCATCGCACAACCAAACCATGCTCTTACCATAAGGCTATCCCAGGAGCTGTCCTTGATCGAAATCAAAGTCGCGTCACGCATCAGCGCCGCACCTTCGCGTACGCCCGTTTGTGCTAGAGCAACGACGTCGCGTTCGATCGGCGCTTTCGACTGTCGATTGACGAATTGCTGGCGGCGGAGCCGCATGACGCGTTGCAACGGAAGGCGCGCTACAAGCTCATGTCCATGATGCTGGACGCAATATGCAACATTGAAGGGGGAATGAGGAAAGTGAACCCTTCAATCCAGTGGCTCGAAGACCAAATCAAAATCCGAAACGATCTCATTGATCAGATCGATCAGGGGACTGGACGCAAGAGCCCAGCAAGGAAATGGCAGAACCCACGGTTAAGGATCGTCAGTATGCTATTCGGGATCCCAAATTGAGCAGCAATTGGCCATGCTCCGCTCAATACAGTGAGCACCACGGCATTTCGCCAGGCGAACGTGTGTCAATCGCATAATTCGGCGATAACGATGCCATAAGCGCTATCGCAGTCTCAGCCGTTGAAGCGAATACGCCCCATTAGTCTTGAACGTGGAGAAATATGCGAAGCCGACTGATCACCTCATCGAACTCACTGCCGACATTGTGGCGGCCTATGTGACTACCCACCTTTGGCTTTCGCGTACGCATTTCCACCACCAAGCAGTGCCGCCAACTCCTCGTACTTCGCGCCGCACCGGTCGTAGACATTGAAGTTCTGATTTCTGGTGCACCCGGCGCGCGCAACAATGTCATCGAGCAGATGAGCCAGTGTGCGGTCTCCGCCCGCCCGCACCATCGCGTCCCTGTCGTATTGTTTCCACATCCCGCACTTCTCGCACGAGACGATGACCTTTTCAGAGGGGTATTCGGACAGCGTTGGCATCAGAACAAAATAGGAACATATGCCTTGGGAAGTCAACTACATTACACTGACGTATGTGCATTCCAGCGCCGTAAGGCCGCTTGACGTGAAAGCCACGCCAGCTACGCTTGCACAGGGAAGAGGCCCATGAACCGCCAAAGACTGCCTACTGAAGTCAAGATCAGCCTCATCGTCTGCATGATTGTTATGGGCATGGCAGCTTTGTCTCTGGCGGGCCTCGATTGGTTCGGCCAGGGTGGCGGCCTTGCTGTCGTACTCGCAATTAGCTGGAGCGTCGTCCTCCACGGATTCTTTTGCTATTGGAGGTTCGGAATAGGGTTTTTCGAAACCACGCTGCTAAGCGCCGTTGACCCCAATTTCCGGCGCGCTGTCCGTCGTCAGCCCCCTCTCCCCGAGATTTCACAGCACCAGACTAGGTCGAAGAAGAAGCCGTAGCTTGCCGCGTAGCGGGAGCAGGATCGAATTGCACCGATAGGAGTTTTAGAGTTCCCTAATACAATTGGAGGCTCCGAGATGCCTGACGGTTCTACGGCTAGCCGATGAAGACCCGGCGTCGGTCCGCGTTCATAATTCCCTGCATCCCGACGCTGGTAGACAAGCCGCCAGAGGGCGACCGCTGGACCCACGAAATCAAATATGATGGCTACCGGACGCAGATCCATCTGGCCGGCGGTCACGCTCGTGCCTTCACCCGCAATGGCCATGACTGGTCAATGAAGTATGCGGCGGTGCTGGCGGCGTCGCGCGAGTTGATCACGCGCGATGTAATCCTCGACGGCGAAATGGTCGTGCAGGATGAAAGCGGCCGCTCCAGCTTCAAGCAGCTTGCGAGCGCCATACGCTGGGATGGCTCCAGCCTGGTGTTCTACGCCTTCGACCTCCTTGCCCTCGACGGCAACGACCTGACCAAGCAACGCTGCGAGGATCGACGGTCACGCTTGCACGAGCTCATGGGCGATCCGGCGTCCCACTTGCGCTCTACAGTTCAGCCAGGCGTTTGAAGGCTCGGGAGCCGATTTCTTCGCGGCTGTCGAGAAGATGGACCTTGAAGGCATCGAAGCGCCGCGCCAGCATCTACCGCAGCGGCCCGTCCCTGGATTGGGTCAAGACCAAGACGTACATCACAGGTGAGTTCGCTGTGATAGGCTACGAGCGAAATCGCGGTGCCGCTCCTTCTCTCCTCCTCGCCGAAGAGACTGACGCTGTTATGCGCTATGTCGGCCGCGCCATCCCTGCGATACCGCAGAACCAGCGCGACGAGCTATGGCAGGCGCTGGAATTCCTGCACGCCGATAGGCTCGCCACGCCTATAAGCGGCGGCAATAAAGGTGTGGTGCCGGTGCAGCCGCTCTTGAAGGTCATGGCAAAACACCTGAGGGGCGAAGAGAAGCTTCGGCATGCAACGATGATCGAAGTTCTGATGCCTCGATGAAAGAGGCCCAGTTGCGAGGCATCAGTGTAGCGCAATCATCCTCACCTTCCCAACATCGCCGTGGAAGCCTGGGAGCGCGCGGAAAGGACGGGCCCTCAACAACCGGAAGGACATCTCGCTTTCACCGGAGGCCCGGTCCACCTATATGTGCAGTCCGTCGTGATCGTCGGGAACGACAAGGCGGCGGATCGAGCCTTCAAAGAGGGAACAAGCCGGAAGAAAGCGGCCCAACTCATCGGACACCTGTGGGCGACGTCGACGCGCATATCGTCGAGAAGCGCTTCCAGTGCTTCGCGCGGCCATAACTTAGCAACTCGGTGGAACCGACCCATGGCGACCCAACGACGCGCAGACCGTGAACTTCCACTATCCGACCGCGCTGCCCGCCGCGCCGATCTTCACGCCACCTTCCAATATCGCCGTTTGGAGATGCGGATTGCTGTCAGGCACGCGGGCTAGCCACAACAAGGCTGGCCATCACCCTTTGCTGGCCCGCAGCATGAGCTCGCAACTTTAGTCTGCTCGGCAAGCCATCTATCCCTTGGTTTGCAACTTGCGGCCCTCGGTGTGAGCTCCACATCGACTTGGCCATCGGCGATGACCGGGATCGATGCCTTGTGAAGCTGCATTGGAGCAATGCCGTCACTTACCTCGAACGTGAGCTTTGCCGTAGGGTCGAGAGCTAGATGCTCCGTGACTTTGCGGATGATGGCAGCGAACTTTCCTGCGGACATGTGAGTGCGCTCTTCCTCGTTCACGTCCCAGAGCTGGATGAAAATCTCGGTCCACGACTCGGGATTGGCACCACAATCGAGTGCGGCAAACGAGCCCGCCTTCACCTCTGTGACGTGATAGCCCGGCTTCACCGAACGGCCGTCATAGGCAAACACCAACGGCTTTTCCTTGTGCTCGCCGAGGAAGGACAAGAGTTCACCGATTGATATGTCGTCGTTCCGGAAATCTGTAGCGCTGGCGAATTCACGGTTGTCAGGGGTCAACATCTGCGTTATTCCTCGTTTCGACATTTCTAGGATTGTTGAAATATGGATGAACGTCAAGCACTGATCGCATTCGGGGCAATGTCCCAAGAGACGCGGCTGAAAATCGTTCGGCTGCTGGTAAAAGCTGGACCGGAAGGTATGGCCGCAGGCTCCATAGCGGAAGCCGCAGGGGTCTCAGCGTCGAACGTCTCGTTCCATCTCAAGGAACTCGAGCGCGGCGGATTGGTCGCCGCCCGCAGGGACGCGCGCTCTATCGTCTATTCAGCGGAGTTCCAGGCTTTGAGCGGGTTGATCCGCTTTCTCATGGAAGACTGCTGTGCCGGCAACCCGGCCATCTGCCAGCCGGCCCTTGCCCCATCCTGCTGCGAGCCATCGGACACAGTCCAATGAGCCTTCAAGTCCAGCAGATCGCCCCACACGATCCAGAATTCGTGGCAGCGCTTGCTGCGGAGGAGTTGCCCGTCGACGACCTCACGGAAGACGGCAGGCTCTTCTTCCGGTTCGAGAAGGACAAAGCGCTTATCGGCTTCGGCGGCATGGAATTGGTCGGAGACTACGCTCTGCTGCGCTCCATCGTCGTTCCGCCACCGTCGCGTGGCCAAGGCTCGGGGAAGCGCATCACCGAGCAGTTGCTACAGAAAGCCGAGGGTCTGGGAATTGCCGAAGTCTATTTGCTGACCACCTCGGCCGCGGATTTCTTCGAGGCCGCCGGATTTGAACGCATTGCGCGCGAGGCAGCTCCGCAACAGATTCTAGCCACCCGGCAAGCGTCATCGCATTGTCCCTCCAGTGCGGCCCTGCTGTTTTGCCGCCTATCTCCATCCACAAGCCAACCGAGTACCATCTCCACGGAGACAGTTGATGACTGACCGCGTCTACAATGTCCTGTTCCTCTGCACAGGCAATTCCGCCCGCTCGATCCTCGCAGAGAGTATTCTGCGCAAAGAAGGCGCTGGGCGCTTTAATGCCTACTCGGCGGGGAGCCAGCCCAAAGGCGCGGTCAACCCGATCGCCTTGAAAGTTCTAGAAGCGCTCGAGTACCCCGCTGAAGACTTTCGTTCGAAGTCCTGGGAAGAGTTCTCGGTTCCCGGCGCGCCGCAAATGGATTTCGTCTTCACCGTTTGTGACGACGCGGCCGGCGAGGCCTGCCCCGTCTGGATCGGCCAGCCAATGACCGCGCACTGGGGGATCGAAGACCCTTCGAACGTCGAAGGAACCGACATCGAGAAGGAACGCGCGTTCAGTACGGCTGCACGGTTCATGAAGAACCGGATCATGGCGTTCCTCAGCCTTCCGCTCGCCTCCATCGACCGCATGGCCGTCGATCACCACCTCCAGGTGATTGGCCGCATGGAAGGCTCCACTTCAAAGAACACGGACGCAGCCTAAAATCATGTCGACATTTGAACGCTATCTGACCCTGTGGGTCGCCCTCTGCATCGTTGTGGGCATCGCCCTGGGCCATCTGATGCCAGGTGTCTTCCACGCAATCGGCGGCGCCGAGATCGCCAAGGTGAATATCCCGGTCGCCGTCCTGATCTGGCTGATGATCATCCCGATGCTGCTAAAGATCGACTTCGCCGCCATGGGTGAGGTCGGCAGGCATTGGCGCGGCATCGGGGTCACGCTCTTCATCAACTGGGCGGTAAAACCGTTCTCGATGGCGCTGCTCGGCTGGCTTTTCATCGGCTGGCTGTTCCGCCCCTATCTGCCCGCCGATCAGATCGACTCCTACATCGCTGGCCTTATCATCCTCGCAGCGGCTCCTTGCACGGCGATGGTGTTCGTGTGGTCGAACCTGACCAAGGGCGAACCTCATTTCACGCTTTCCCAGGTGGCGCTCAACGATGCCATTATGGTTGTCGCCTTTGCGCCGATTGTAGGCCTGCTCCTCGGCCTGTCCGCGATTACCGTTCCGTGGGGCACGCTCGTCCTGTCGGTGGTCCTTTACATCGTTATCCCGGTCATCATTGCGCAGGTCATGAGACGTAGGCTCCTTTCCTCGGGCGGACAGAAGTCGCTCGACGGCCTGCTCCATACCCTGCAACCGCTTTCTCTCGTTGCGCTGCTGGCGACCCTGGTCCTGCTGTTCGGTTTCCAGGGCGAGCAGATCATCGCTCAGCCGATGATCATCGCACTGCTGGCGGTGCCGATCCTGATCCAGGTCTATCTGAACTCCGGCTTGGCCTATCTGCTCAACCGCATCTCCGGGGAACAGCACTGTGTTGCGGGTCCGTCGGCGCTGATCGGCGCATCCAATTTCTTCGAACTGGCTGTCGCGGCCGCCATCAGCCTATTCGGCTTCAGCTCGGGTGCTGCGCTGGCAACCGTCGTCGGCGTACTGGTGGAAGTTCCCGTAATGCTCTCGGTCGTCTGGATCGTGAACCGCAGCAAGGGCTGGTACGAGCGGGGATCCGCTGTCTCCGCCGTCAAACAAAACGAAAGGACCGCATGATGGACATCACCATCTATCACAATCCCGACTGCGGCACGTCCCGCAACACGCTTGCGCTCATCCGCAATGCCGGGGTCGAGCCCACCGTCATCGAGTACCTGAAAACGCCGCCCACACGAGAGGTCCTTCAGGATCTGATTTCCAAGGCAGGCCTGACCGTGCGCGAGGCCATCCGGCAGAAGGGAACGCCCTACGCGGACCTGGGCCTGGACGATCCGACGCGTACCGATGACGACCTTCTGGATGCCATGATCGAGCATCCAATCCTCATTAATCGACCGTTCGTCGTCACGCCGTGGGGTGTGCGCCTGAGCCGCCCATCCGAGGTTGTGCTGGAGATCCTGCCACTCCCTCAAAAGGGACCGTTCTACAAAGAGGACGGCGAACCGTTGATCGATGCCGAAGGAAACCGAGTTGCTTAATCTGCCAAACATCGTCGAGGAAGCACTTGAGCTTCCCGATCCGGCCCAGCTGTCGAAGCCTTTCTCGACCCACAAGCCACGGATACTGATGCTGTACGGATCGCTCCGCGAGCGTTCCTATAGCCGATTTCTCACGCAAGAAGCCGCTCGACTGCTTGAGCATTTCGGCGCGGAAACCCGAATATTTGATCCTTCGGGTCTGCCGTTGCCCGACGATGCGCCCACCGATCACCCAAAGGTTCAAGAGCTTCGCGAGCTTTCGCTGTGGTCCGAAGGCCAGGTCTGGAGCAGTCCCGAACGCCATGGCGCCATAAGTGGCGTGATGAAATCTCAGATCGACTGGATTCCGCTTGCTGTCGGTTCGATCCGGCCGACGCAGGGCCGCACACTGGCGGTCATGCAGGTCTCGGGCGGCTCGCAGTCCTTCAATGCGGTCAACCAGATGCGCGTTCTCGGCCGCTGGATGCGTATGATCACAATTCCCAACCAGTCGTCCGTCGCCAAAGCCTATCAAGAATTCGATCCGGAAGGCCGTATGAAACCATCGTCCTACTACGACCGCGTCGTCGATGTGATGGAAGAACTGGTCAAGTTCACGCTGCTCACCCGAGATGTCTCAGGCTATCTGACGAACAGGTACAGCGAGCGGAAAGAGGATGCGGAGAAGCTCGAGGCTCGCGTCAAGCTCAAGGCGATTTGAGCGGCTCGAAGCTCTCGCCGTGAAGGTTAGCGGTGCTGCCAAACCTTCACGGCGGAGATGACGAGGATCAGCGAAAGCATCGGCAGCAGCACACCGTCGGGCACAATGCCCAGCAGTCTGCCGCCAATGTAGGTGCCGACAATCGACCCCGCCGCCATGATCAAGAGAAACACCTGATTGCGTTTCAGGACTGAAAAACTCTGGTCTCTGCTGTAGCGAGCAAATCCGGCAATCATGGTCGGAAGACTGACAGCCAACGACAGGCTTCCAGCCAGTTTTACGTCTGCGCCGAAAAGCAGGATGAGCGTCGGTATCAACAGTTCGCCGCCAGCCACTCCAAGGAGCGAGGCGACGACGCCAATCAGGAAACCTGCGGCAACGCCCGCAACCAGCAAATAGGTGCCTGCGAGAGCCTGTCCACCCCCCTCGCCATGTCCCAGAAGAAGCACGGCAGCGATCGCGACAAGAAGAACCGCGATGATCCTAAACAGCGTTTCCGAGCTCAACTTGGTTGCCCATCCGGCTCCGAACCATGCTCCTACAAGGCTTCCCGCCAACAGGTTAGCGATTACTCCCCAGTGCTGAAAAATCTCCGAGGCGGGCACGGTCTGCATGCGAAACGGAAGCGCTGACGCAACAACGACCAGGCTCATTGCCTTGTTCAGAATAATGGCTTCCAACGGCTTGAATCGGAACAAGCCGATCAAAAGCGGAAGTCGGAACTCGGCCCCGCCCAGACCAATGAGACCACCCAAGGTTCCGATGACGGCCCCTCCTCCAAACGCGGCCGCCTTGGAGCGTGACATCGGCGCGTCCGCGTCCTTCATGCCATCTTATCCCTATGTCGCTGTGGACCGACTCCTGGGACTTGTTCGCCCTTGCCGTCAACAAGCCCGTCGTCGATTTGTCATATTTCGACAATGATTGAAATTAGAGTTGACGGCTCGAACACAGCAGATCTAAGTTCCTTCCATGAAGATCGAAACAGCGGCAACTCAGCTCGAAGCTCTCGGCAATCCGACGCGCCTGCGGATCTACCGAGTGCTGGTTCGTGCGGGTGTCGACGGGCTCGCCGTTGGGCATCTGCAAGACAGGATCGGTATCGCCGCGTCGACGCTTTCCCACCACTTGCATCGCCTGATCGCCACCGGGCTCGTCAGCCAGGAACGGCAGGCAACGACCCTGATTTGTCGCGCCAACTATTCCGCGATGAATGGCCTACTAGGGTTCCTTTCCGACGAGTGCTGCGCGGATGCGAACTCCCAAGCCAGAGACGACGCGGCATAATTTTTTGGTTGATATTTCGGTTATCCCGGAAAGATGGAAAATGACTTCGACTGTTTCGATCGAGCATCACCGGGGCGCAGTTATCTGGGGCTTGGGCGTGACCCAGATCATCGGATACGGCACACTTTACTATAGCTTCAGCATCCTGGCGCCCGAGATGGCCAAGGACCTCGCCTGGACGCAGGAATGGGTGTTCGGTGTCTTTTCAGCTGCCTTGCTGGTAGGCGGGTTCGCTGCCCCGTCCATCGGCCGCCGCATCGATCGTCATGGTGCGGGTTCGATGATGGCCCTTGGCTCCGTAATCGCAGCTTGCGCCTTGGCCCTGTGTGCACTCGCGCCCGGCCGCATTCCGTTCGTGGCCGGCATGATCGTCATGGAGATCGCCTCGGCCTTTGTCCTCTACAACGCGGCATTTGCCGCCTTGGTGCAGATAGCACCCCAAACAGCTCAGAGGAGCATCACGCACCTCACCCTGATTGCTGGTTTTGCCTCGACCCTGTTCTGGCCGATCACGACCCAACTCCACGAACACCTGACTTGGCGGGAGGTCTATCTGGCCTTCGCTGTCTTGCATCTGGTCGTTTGCCTGCCTATCCATTTCTGGATCGCGAGAGCGATGAATGCCGATCGCAACGGCGACCATAAGGACAAGGTCAAGACCGTGGCGGCGGTTGAAGGAAGCATCGCTTCCTGGGATCGCCGACGAGCGTTCACGCTGATGGGTCTAGGATTTGCACTCGAAGGCTTCGTCCTGTCAGCGCTACTCGTCCATATGGTCCCGCTTCTGACAGCGGTCGGGCTAGGAGCGAGCGCGGTGCTGATAGGAACCCTGTTTGGGCCCTCCCAAGTGCTCAGCCGATTTATTAACATGCTCGCTGGCCGGGGGCTCTCGCAATTGGTGTTGGCAGTAATCTCTGCAGCTCTCTTGGTGACAGGGCTGTCGACCTTGCTGGTATCCGCTCCCTGGATTTATGGCGCGGCCGCTTTCGCCGTCCTTTTCGGGCTAGGATCGGGGCTGACCAGCATTGTCCAAGGCTCCCTCCCCTTGGCTCTATTTGGCTCAGATGGCTACGGCGCAATGCTGGGTAAGATATCCTCGATCAGACTGATCGTGTCAGCGCTGGCTCCGTTCGTGTTTTCGGTGCTGATGGCGCACGTGGGAACTTGGTCTGCCCTATCCGTGGCCATTGTACTCGGGATTGGAGCCGCTGCCGCGTTTGCCAGCATTGGGTGGAAGCCGCGGTCACCCGAACTAGTGCCTGAGACGTGACCGCTTCGGCGCAAGGTGGCCTGCTTTCGCCTCACGGCAAACGAGTCTGTAGGCTTCCTGCGCGCCATTGCAGCCCCGATCCTGGCAGAGGCACTCGAGGGCACACAAAACGTGCTCCGCAATGTCGTGGCGTCCCGTGCCGTCGGCAACTTTGAAAGCCTCCAGCAGAAGGCTATCGAGTAGGATCTCGGACCGTGCGGTTTCATGGGTCTTCATGAGAAGACCATAATGGTTCCAGCAGATGGAAGGTCAACAATGGCGATTGGGCTGGGAATGGGAACTAGGCAGGTTTTCAAGGTCCCTGTTCAAGGGCCGATTGAGTACCCAGCTCCACGTACAGTCCTGATCAGATCCGGACCCCGAACAGAACTTAAGGACTTGCGAAGGCGGCCGATGTGAACGTCGATGGTCCGCTCATCGATGTAGACCGTATTCCCCCAAACCTTGTCGAGTAGCTGCCCACGCGAGAAAACTCGGCCTGGCGACATCATCAGGAATTCAAGCAGCTTGTATTCGGTGGGACCGACATGCAGAGCCCGACCATTGCGAAGAACCCTGTGCTGCTGTCGGTCGAGCAGCAAGTCCTTGACCGAAAGGACGTCAGACAGCACCTCAGGTCGTGCCCGTCGCAACAGGGCACGAACCCTGGCTACAAACTCGGGTGTTGAGAATGGCTTTACGAGATAGTCGTCAGCGCCAGTCTTTAACCCTCGCACCCGATCAGTCTCTTCCCCTCTTGCGGTCAACATGATGATGGGAAGACGCTCGGTTGCCTCTCTAGCACGCAGTCGGCGACAAAGCTCAATCCCCGATATCACTGGGACCATCCAATCAAGGACCAGCAGATCGGGAACGGTTTCCTGCAACCTCAGCTCGGCTTCATCGCCCCGCTGCACGACTTCGACGTCATACCCTTCGGATTCTAGATTGTAACGAAGCAGCACACCCAGCGCTTCTTCGTCTTCGACAACCATGACTTTGGGAGCGATCATTGATGCGGTTCCGACTGTCAATTACTCGGCCTTGGTAGCCAGTACCGTCTGGTCGGCTTTGGGCCGATCCGGTGACAGTTGTTTCCCCGTGATGATGTAATGGGCGTTCTCAGCGATATTGGTTACATGGTCGCCAATACGCTCAAGGTTCTTGGCGCAGAACAACAGGTGCGTGCACGCACTGATGTTGCGCGGGTCTTCCATCATGTAGGTCAAAAGCTCTCGGAAGACGGCCGTGTATTTGATGTCGATCTCTTTATCGTCGGCTCTCAGAGCCTGCAGTTCAGATGCGTCGCGGGCGATGTATTTCTCGACGACACGCCGAACCTGAACCAACGCAAGCTGGGACATTGAGTGAATTCCATGCGCCAGATTTTGAGGAATCTGGTTGGCCCCCACGACACTGACGCGTTTTGCGATGTTCTTTGCAAGATCGCCAATCCGCTCCAGATCGGATGCCATCCGGAGTGCACCAACAACCTCTCGCAAATCTTGAGCCATGGGCTGGCGGATGGCGATAATGGTAATCGCCCGATGATCCAGGTCGCGTTGCTTTACGTCCATGACCACATCGTCTGAAATAACGCGCTGCGCCAACCCGTTGTCGTGTTTCAAAAGTGCCGCGATAGCTGCCTCAATCATCTCTGCAGCGAGGTCACCCATTTCACGAACCAATCGGTCGATCAGAGCAAGCTCTTGATCGAACGATGCTACTGTATGCTCGCCCACCATTTGCCCAGCTCGCTCAGCCATATCGCCCAGTTATGTAAGCCTGCGTTCGCTCGTCGTCCGGGCTAGTGAACATCTTGTCCGTCGGCCCCTCCTCAACCAGATTGCCAAGGTGGAACATCGCAGTCCGCTGTGACACACGAGCAGCCTGCTGCATCGAATGGGTCACAATGACGATCGTGTAGTGGGTACGTAGTTCGTCGATGAGTTCCTCGACTTTGGCAGTAGCGATGGGATCAAGCGCCGAACACGGCTCGTCCATCAGGATCACTTCGGGAGAGACGGCGATTGCGCGTGCGATGCAAAGACGTTGCTGCTGCCCGCCCGACAACCCTGTACCGGGTTCGAGGAGCCTGTCCTTCACCTCGGTCCACAGCGCGGCCTTTCGCAAGCTGGCTTCTACGATTTGGTCGATGTCCGCCCTCGAACTGGCAAGTCCGTGTATCCGCGTGCCGTAGGCAATGTTCTCGTAGATTGACTTGGGAAATGGGTTCGGCTTCTGGAACACCATGCCAACCCGGGCGCGAAGCTCCACGACATCGATTGAGGGATCGTAGATGTCACCCCCATCCAAGGTAATCCTACCCGTGACACTCGCGGACTCGATGGTGTCGTTCATCCGGTTCAGGCACCGGAGGAAGGTAGACTTTCCGCACCCGGACGGGCCGATCAGGGCTGTAACCTGGTTTTTCGGAACGTCGAGATTGACGTCATAGAGCGCCTGTTTCTCGCCATAAAAGACCGAGACCTTTTCGCCCCTTATCTTGGATTCGTGAGGTACAGCAGCTGCGACGTGCTGCTCGAGGATCTCGTCAGTAAACATGTTCATCTTCTCCTCCTACCAACGCCGCTCAAATCGCTGGCGAAGGAAAATGGCCACGGCGTTCATCAGGAAAAGAAACGCGAGCAACACCAGGATGGCGGCGGATGTGCGCGACACGAACCCCCGTTCGGGACTATCTGCCCAAATGTAGATTTGGGTCGGGAGAGCTGTCGACGCTTCGAGTGCCGACGACGGAATGCTGGTGATGAACGCGTTCATGCCGATCAGCAGCAGCGGCGCTGTCTCTCCGAGCGCGTGCGCCATGCCAAGGATAGTCCCCGTCATGATGCTGGGCATCGCCAATGGCAGGACATGATGGAAGATCATCTCGTGTTTAGACGCACCTATGCCAAGGGCAGCTTCGCGTATGCCCGACGGAACCGATTGCAGTGCCGCGCGAGTGACGATGATCAGCGTCGGCAGCGTCATCAGCGCCAGCACCAAGCCGCCAACCAAGGGTGCCGACCGGGGTAGGCCGAACCACCCCAGGAATACGGCCAAGCCAAGCAAGCCAAACACCACAGAGGGGACTGCAGCGAGGTTGTTGATGTTGATCTCGATGAAGTCTGTGAATCGGTTCCTTGGGGCGAACTCTTCAAGATAGATCGCTGCCGCAATGCCGATCGGAAAGCTGATCGTGAACGACACGAGCAGTGCCCAGAACGTTCCGGAAATCGCCCCCGCGAGGCCCGCAAGCTCGGGGAAGCGGCTGTCCGAGTTGAACAGCAGGGCCCAGTTGAATGGCTGGGAGATCATGCCTTTCGCGACCAACTGGTCGTAGAGGGCAATCTGACGGTCGTTCACGCGACGCTGGTCTTCCGGTGAGCCACGCACGACCTGGCCTTTGGCGAGTTGGTCAAGAGGGTCAGACAACGGAATGGTGAAACTGGACACCTTCCCCAAGCGACTTGGGTCGGCAATGACAATATCGCGCACCAGGAATGGAGCCGACGACGTAAAGATATTGAAGTAGTCGCGTTCGGCGCTCCGGGGCAAATCGGGCACCTCGGTCCGGAGCGCGCCCCTTACGATGCCACGCCAATCAGCTTCCATGGGATTGGCGGGATCCACTTCTGCCTTGGTGAGGTCGATTTCGACGGTCACCATCGACTGGGTGAAAGCCCGATAACCTGTGAAGGTCAGCGTTGCGATCAGGATTCCGAGGAATCCGAGTGCGAAACCGATCGCAACCATCCCGTAAATCTGGAGGCGCCGATCGGCAGCATAACGACGCTTGCGCGTGGCTTTCATGCTGTCTGACTGCCAATTGTTTCTGGCCGACGGCGTGATGTCGGCTGCCGCAATATCGGTCGTCATCAGTATTTTTCCCGGTACTTGCGCACGGTGCGAAGCGCAATCAGGTTGAGACCCAGTGTGATGAGGAACAGCAACAGGCCCAGCGCGAAGGCAGCGAGGGTCTTGGGGTTGTCGAACTCGGCGTCGCCGATCAGCAGCGTTACGATCTGCACCGTGACGGTGGTAACGGCTTCAAATGGATTCAGCGTCATGTTGGCGATGAGACCTGCGGCCATCACAACGATCATCGTCTCGCCGATGGCGCGGCTGAGAGCCAGCAGGATGCCGCCGACGATGCCAGGCAGTGCGGCAGGAAGCAGAACGCGTGTGATCGTTTCGCCCTTGGTAGCGCCCAAGGCATAAGAGCCATCACGCATCGCCCTGGGTACGGCTGCAATAGCGTCGTCGGACAGCGACGATACGAATGGGATGATCATCACGCCCATGACGGCGCCGGCGGCCAGCGCGCTGTTGGGCGCTGCGTTGAGGCCGAGGCTTAGTCCAAGGTTGCGGATGGCAGGAGCAACGGTGAGGACTGCGAAGAAGCCGTAGACCACGGTTGGAATGCCCGCGAGGATTTCAAGGAGGGGCTTCACCACCGCCCGAAATCTCCTTCCGGCGTACTCCGTAAGGTAGATCGCCGAGAGGATGCCTGTAGGCACAGCGACTAGCATCGCCAAGATCGAGATGACGATCGTTCCAAAAATGACCGGAATAACGCCGAAGGCGCCCTGCCCGGCAACCTGATCGGCTCGGATCGCAATCTGCGGTTCCCAGCGAAGCCCGAACAGGAATTCCGTGACCCGAACCATTGAAAAGAACTGGGCGGCTTCGAAGATCAGTGAGGCGACAATCCCGAGGGTCGTCAGGATGGCGACCAGGGACGAAAACATCATGAAGGCCGTCGCGGCGCGTTCTACGCTATGGCGCGCACGAAACCTCTTCTCGATGACCCGAAACCCAAAGAACGCACCGATCACGGCCAATGCGGCAACTACGGCCAGGACTGCCCAGCCTGCTAGCGCTTCGAGAGAACGAAGATGTTCTACGGCGGCAAGCATGTTCGCGGTGGGTTCGCTGAACGCGTTCCCATTGGCCAGCTGCCGAATCTGGCTCGTCAACACCGCTCTTTGCGAGGCATCGAGGAGGTCGGCTCCAGGATAGCTCGCGATCACAAGGCTATCCACGACCCCGCGTCGACCCAGAAGCCAAAGGATCAGAAACACGAATGCGGGAACGCCCGTCCAGATCGCCGCATTGAGCCCGTGATAGATCGGACGGGAATGCAGCTTTTCTTTTGTTGCTGCGGCTTTTGAACGTGCGCGCTGCACGCCAACTACCGCCGCGAAGATCGCAGCTACCACAATGAATGCGAACAGGTAGGCGGTCATGTTTCTCCCCCATCAGATGCAGGAAGCCGACCACGCAAGCGCGATCGGCTTCCTCGTCGGCTACATGCCGAACTTCTTCCCTTCGAGAACGGCAGACTGGACCGCTGCGCGCTTGTCGTCGGAGAGCGGGGTCAAGCCACGTTCAGCAAGGTATCCGTCGGGTCCCAAAGCTTCGTCCGAGACGTATTCCGCGAGGAATTCCTTCAGGCCGGGAATGACGTCGCGATGGGCGTTCTTGACGTAGAAGTAGAGCGGACGGGCGATCGGGTAGGAGCCGTCGGCGATGGTGTCGAAGTTCGCTGGAACACCATTGATCTTGACGTCCTTCAGCTTGTCACTGTTTTCGTACAGGAACGAATAGCCGAAGATGCCAATCGAGTTCGGATCCGACTCCAGGCGCTGCACGATGAGGTTGTCGTTCTCACCCGCCTCGACGAACGGGCCGTCCTGACGCATGCGCGAGCAGACCTCGGTCCACTTCTTCTCATCTGCCTTCTTGAGGTCTGCCATGCCGGCCAGGCCCTTGCAGCCGTCATGCATGGTCAGTTCGACGAATGCATCACGCGTGCCCGAGGTGGGCGGAGGGCCGAACGCAACAATGTCCGTGGCCGGCAGCGAAGCGTCGATGTCAGACCATTTCTTGTTCGGGTTGGCGACGAACCCACCCTTGCCGTCCGGAAGCTCAGCGGCCAGCGCCTTGAAGATCTGCTCTTCGGTAAGATTCCAATCGGTCGTGTTGGCTCGCGAAACCGCAATCGACAAGCCGTCGTAGCCGATCAACGCTTCCGTGATGTCGACAACGCCCTTGTCGGCGCAAAGCTTTACTTCGGATTCCTTGATGGCGCGGGAAGCGCCCGTCACGTCGGCGAAATCAGGGCCGACGCCACCGCAGAAAGCTTTGAAACCGCCACCCGTGCCGACCGACTCCACGACCGGAGCAGGCTTGCCGCTCTTGTTGGCGTATTCTTCAGCCGCCGCTTGGCTGTAAGGGAACACGGTGGACGATCCGGTCACCTTGATCTGATCGCGCGCCGAGGCTGCGCCGACTGACGCGACAATGGCGATAGATGCCGCCGATGCCGCCAAGAGAAATTTGTTCATTGCCCTGCTCCCTGTGAGGAATTCGATCTCGACGCCTTGAGGCGACAGGAGCCGGCTTAGCGGACAAATGTAACACTTAGATGACAGATTTCTAGCAATCTAGATATCGGGATTTATCGATATAAAAAGCATGGCTTTGAAGCCCGAAAGGGCCTGCCCTGCTCTGGTTGCAACAACGTGCGAAGGCGTGTGCGTCTATCAACAATTGCAGGTGATGGCTTCAATGACAGGCTGGCAAAGCTCGGGGGAGCCTTGGCAACAGTCTTCCATCAAGAATGCGAGCAAGTCACGAAACCCGGTCATGTCGGCGAAATAGAGAACGGAGCGACCGTCGCGTTCAGTTCTCACCAGTGAGGCCTGGTTCAGTGACTTAAGGTGCGCTGACATCGTGTTCTGGATGGTACCAAGACGGGTCGCGAGCTCTCCGGCTGCTATCCCTTCCGGTGAAGAGCGAACGAGGAGTCGAAAGACTTCGAGTCGGGTTTCTTGGCCAAGGGCGGCGAGTGCCAAGAGAGCTGCTTTTTTATTCATGATATCCACAAATCCAGAATCGTGAGCATCAATGCCCTGTCCTTCGTAACAGTTTCAAGACAACGGCTCAAAGTCCGCGATATTGCGGCATCTCGGCATACTTCTTGGGAATTTAGGAGCGCGGCGCCCTCAAACGGGCGGCATGCCGATGCCGCCCTGCAGGATCACCTGCGTCGGGCGTCTGCTGGCGTGCTAATGGTCCCCGACCTGAAAAACCAACGAGGTCGCAATCTCAACCGAATCCAATAGCTTCAAAGGTGATGGGCGCACCCGCTTCAATGAGGGTGGTTTCTGGCGGCAGCATGGCGATGCCGTCGGCTAAAGCCATGGCCGATAGGCTTGCCGATGACCCCCGCTCGAGCATTTCAATTACAGGGAGGCCGCGTTCGTCCCGGCCTATTCTACGTACTGGGATGAACTCAGTACGTCCCAAGACCTTGCGATAACAGAACCCGGCAACGGCAGGCTGCCAATCCAATGCCACGTTCCTCATACCCGCAATCGCCCTGATTGCGGGAAGCGCGATTTGGCGGAATGTCACGAAGGCGGCATTAGGATTGCCTGGTAGCCCTACAAACAACATCTTGCCGATCAGGCCAACTTTGACAGGTTTTCCGGGTCTCATCGCGACCTTGAGCACCTCGAGCGTCCCACCATGATCACCAAGAGCTGACACGACGTGATCCTCTTCGCCAGCAGACACCCCGCCAGTGGTAACCAGGACATCGCATGTCCGAACAGCGTCGCCGAAGGCCCTAGCCAGCGTGACGCGGCTGTCAGGCACGATTCCGAAATCAATGACCTCTGCCCATGGACATGCCAGCAACATGGAATGGATCATGACACGGTTGGAATTGTAGATGTGGCCCGGGAGTAGGGTTTCACCAGGGCTCTGGAGTTCGGACCCGGTGGACATGAGGCCAATCCGCACTTTGCGTAGCACGTCCACCTCAGCCAAGCCTTGCCCCGAGATGAGCGCAAGCCGCTGCGGTGTCAGGCAGTCGCCCGCAGCGAGCATAGGATCCCCAGCTCGAACATCCTCCCCTGCCCGTCGGATGTTTTCGTCAGGTCGAGGGCGATTTCGAACGACAATGCGATCCCCAATTCGCTCGCATCGTTCCTGCATCACGACCGCGCCGAAAACTGGCGGGACAAATGCGCCAGTAAACACTCGCAAGGCGGTGAATTCCCTCGTTGGCGACTCGTACACTTGGCCGGCTGCCACACGCCCCGCCACATCGAATTCCCAAGGCCCATCGCCTTTCATTTCGGTGATCTTGAGGGCGTAACCGTCCATGGCTGAGTTGTCGAACGGAGGAAGATGCATGCGAGCCACAAGATCGTGAGCAAGAATGCGTCCTGCCGATTGCATCAACGGCAGGCGCTGCACGTCAGCGATTGGCCTTGCGATGGCCACGGCCTTGGCGGCAGCGATGTCGACAGGAATAACCGCTCCGGTCGAAGTGCCAGCTTGGCAGAACTCGCCTTTTTCGACGGCCGCTGCTTTCATGAGGTCCTACTCGGAGACGCTTTTCAAATAGGCGACAACGTTGGCCACTTCGTCCGGCTTCTTCAACCCTGCGAAAGCCATTTTCGTGCCAGGAACCCTGGCCTTGGGTGCCGCCAGATACTCGGCCAGCGCGGTCTCGTCCCACACCAGGCCCGACTTCCCGGCCTCGATCATGGCTTTCGAATAGTTGAAACCTTCGACGGTTCCCGCAGTCCGTCCCAGCAATCCGCCCAGATGCGGACCCACCTTGTTGGTTGTGCTGTCGGCTGCGTGGCAAGCCGAACACTTCTTGAACACGGCCATTCCTGCATCGACGTCTTGGGCCTTGGCCTCGAGCGCGCTGAAAACGACGCTCGCTGTCAGTGCCAAAAATGCAATGTGCTTCACGCGACCTCTCTCTATTTGTGTACACAAAGGCAGCCCGCCGCGAGATATCCCGCGGCGGGCCGTGCAATCGGAGCGTCAGCTCGCCTGATATTCCTGGGACTTGAACGACAGGTGCTTCACGCCTTCAGGAGCATCCGAGATCTTCCGGATGTTGGCCCAAGTTTGCTTGTAGTTTGGCAGGATCAGCTCGTTCGTGCCCGCGTTGATGACATTCCCCTGCACGCCCGTCGGAAAGCCGAAGAGCATGAATGTCTCTCCTTTCCGGGCTGTGGGGGTCGGATAGACCATGGCCTGGGTCGAACCGCTCTCGTTATAGACCTCGACTAGATCGCCGTCCTTGACGCTCAGTTCCGCCATATCCTCGGGGTTGATCTCGATGAACGGATATGGCCAGCGATCCATGACAAACTCGCTATCCTGATCAAGGAATGCGTTCTGCCAGACTTGGTTCGCTCGGCCGTTATTGATGAGGTACTTGTTGTTTTTCTTCTGCTCCTCCTTGCCTGGAGCCTGAAGCCCGCGCCATTGGGCTTCCAGGAAGGTCGCTTTGCCGTCTTTGGTCCCGAACTTGCCGTCGGTGTAGAGACGTTTGGTCCCGACGATCTTGCCGTTCTCGAACCCGGTGGCAGGCTCCTGGAAGCCGTTGTTGCCCATGGCGCGCAGGCGCTCGTAGGTAACAAACTCACCACCACCTGCGTTCTTATTGTAGCCATCCATGAAGGCGTCTTCTTCGGTCTTCCAGTCGTAACCCTTGAACTGGTCCGCATAGGTAGTGTCGCCCATCTCGCGCAGGATCTTCTCCATGTGCTGGGCCAAGCCAGCCGCAATCATGCAGTCTGGCTTCGCGTTGCCGGGCGGGTCCATGTAACGCTCGACGAGTCGCATCCGGCGTTCGCCGTTCATGGAAGTGAGGTTCATTTCGCCAGACTCGGCGGCGGGAAGCCAGACATGGCTGGCGGCACCGATCTTCGACGGGATTATGTCGACATCCACCGAAAACAGACCACCAGCTTTGATGGCATCGGTGATGGCCTTCACCAGCGCTTCGCGATCACCGTAAGGCACGGCGTTCATGGCATCCTTCACCAAGTCGGTGCGCTTTTTGTAGACCATGTTGAACTGATGGGCGTTCAGAGTGGTCTTGTAGTGGTCGCAGGCCCAGATGTGATGGACCCCACCCTTGCCCTCAATGAGCAATTTGTCGACATAGGCGGCCGGACGACCGACATGGGCATCGGACGGTCGGACATAGCCTTCCTGGTGGCCGCCCATGCGCACGCAACCACCGCCTTCTCGGCCTACATTGCCCGTTGCCAGAGCGACGTTTACGAGCGCCGCGTTCGTACGATAGTTGTCATTGCCCCAGATAAGGCCCTTCTCATAGGCGAACATCGTCCGCCGGCGTTTCCCCTCCTTAGGCTCTGCGATCCATGCTGCGGACTGACGGATCTGATCTACGGTCAGACCAGTGATTTCTGCCGCCTGCTCGACCGTGGTCTTGTTGGCGGTAAGCGCCTTGTCAAAGTCCTTGGTCGAGGCTTCGATGAATTCCTTGTCGACCCATCCCTTGTCGGCAATCTCCGTGAGCCATGCATTGAAGAGCACCATGTCCGTGCCAGAATTGATGGCCAGGTGCATCACGTTGTCCTTGCCAGCCTCAGCTTCGGCCGCGTTCACCGAAACCGTCCGCCGGGGGTCGACGAAGATGATGCGGGCATTTCCATGGGGCTCATCGGGAAGCTGCTGCTTCTTCTTTTCCAGCGATGCGCCGCGGAGGTTCGGGACCCAGTGGTTCAGGAAATAGTTCGTCTGGGTCTCGAGAGGATTGTTCCCGACAGAGACAAGCGTGTCAGCAAGTTCCGCATCTTCGTAGCAGTTGTTCAGTTCGCCCACGCCCATGTCACGGGTGGCATGGACCTCGGAATTGTAGGCGGGTCGATTGTGGATGCGGATGTTCTTGACCTTCATGGACCCGAAATAGAGCTTCCCGGTCCCCCAGGTATTCTCGTAGCCACCAGCGGAGCCGCCGTGGTCGAATACCGAAACAAACAGGCCGTCTTCGCCCTGATCCTTGATGACGGCCGCGGTAACGCGGGCAACCAGGTCCAAAGCGTCGTCCCATGAAGTCGGCTGCATCTGGCCATAGCGCCAGACCATGGGGTCGGTCAGGCGCTGAAGCTGCGAATTGCGCGCGGTCGAATATCGAAGCTCGCCCATGCGCGCACCGCGAACCGAGCCGAGGCCAGAATTCACCTCGCACTCGTGATCGGGCTTGATGACGATGTGAACGTCCTGGCCGTCCTGCTTGACGATGTTGTACATCGACGGTGCGTACCAGGCGTCCGTCTCTGCTGGTTGCTGTTCGGCGAGATTGACCCCGAACGCGTTTGTGGATGCTTCCGTCCCACCCTGCTTGTTGGTCGGCCACGTGTAGGCGTGGTAGCCGCATCCGACGATGCAGTAGTGGCAGGTGACATTGTGCTTCTTGGCGTCGGCCGGGATGATCGGCAGGCGGTCGATGTGTCGCTTGTATGCCATGATCCGAACCTCCCTAGAGAACGTTGCTTAGGCGGCCGTAAAGGAGTTCATCGACTCCCTCGGCATAGATGTCGCCCTTGTCATCGATGCGGAGTGCGTACTGAGGAAGGTTCTCAGTCGACTGGCCCCAGATCTGTTGGCCTCCTGCGTCCGCGTCGAAACGGGAGTAGTGGCCGGGACAATTGAAGGTATGATCGTCCGCGTTGTAGTTGAGCGGAAACCCCTTATGCGGGCAGATGGTCGAAAACCCGACAATGTCGCCGTCAGGTCCGGCACCGCCTTCGACGCGGGTGCCGAGCTTGAGCAATACGCCAGGGGCGTTCTCATCTGGGTAGCCGACATCAAGTGGCTCGTTCGGTTTCAGGTCCGTGACGTTGGCCAGCCTGTTCGACGGATACTCAACCAGCGCAAGGCTGGGTGCAGCTTTGGCTTGGGTCGGAGCAAGCGAAACGGCCGCTGCTGCTCCTGTCGCAGCAAGGACGCTACCTCTGAGAAATTGACGACGACCAAAATCGACGAGTTTGTCGCAACGTTGCATGGCTTCCCTCCCGGTGGCTGGCTAGTCACCTGGAAGGAAAGCAACGTCTGTGCCACATTGCTCAGCTTTGATATTGCTTGATTATTTTCAAAACCAACCGAAACGCGGCGGCGGCTCGTTCGGAACTCTGAACATGTTGCGGCGCCGAAGGTTCAGAATTCCGAACGTGATGGACGATAACTCGAAACTCGACGTATGAGGGCACAGACGGCTGACAACCAATCTGGAAGCCCAGAAACTAACCGAATTCATCTAGGACAGCGTACGCGCGCTTATGCGACTCGATGGTGGGGACTCGCCCAACGCTGCGAGCGAATTATCAGGGTGTACGAGCTAGAGGCTTGCCTGACACCGCCGTAAGACCAGCATCGACGACGCAATATTCAGGACTCCGAGCGTTCCCGATCAGCAAGGCCGAACCTACTCATCTTTTCCCACAACGTCGTCCGAGAGATGCCAAGCAGGCCTGCGGCTTTCGCAATATGGCCTCCCGTTTCCAGCAAAGCGCGCTCGATCTGGCGGCGTTCAGCTGCGTCGCGCACGTCGGAGAGCGGAACGAACCTATCTGCCTTTTGCCTGTCCGCCTGCTCCGGAAACAGGTCGCCTGGCATGATCCACTCTCCGGTGGTAACCGCTGCCGCGCGCTCCACACGATTGCGCAATTCTCGAATGTTGCCTTTCCAATTGTGGGAGAGAGCCGCCTCCTCTGCCAAGGCACTGTAACCCCTGACGCGGTTTTCGGTTCGACCAATCGCATCTGCGAGGAAACGGTCCATGAGCCAGGCAATGTCATCAGGCCTGGATCTCAAGGGGGGAACCTCGACCGGAAGCACAGCCAACCGGAAATAGAGGTCTTCACGGAACCTCCCGGAAGTTCCAACCAGATTTTGATGCGTCGCAGAAATGACACGTGCTTTGAACGGCACTGGGACTTCTCCGCCCACTCGGAGGAAGCTGCCGTCCTCAATCAAACGAAGAAGTTTCGCCTGCAAAGCAGGAGGCATGTCCCCAATCTCGTCGAGAAACAGCGTTCCACCTGCAGCGCGCTCAGCATACCCGAGATGCCGCTGACTGGCGCTCGTGAAAGATCCCTTTTCATGGCCAAACAATTCGCTCTCGAGGAGGTCGGCCGGGATAGCAGCACAGTTGACAGCGACGAAGGGTTCAGCCGAACGCGTCGATACCTGATGGAGGTATCGGGCGGCGACTTCTTTTCCGGACCCGGTCTCTCCCGTGATCAACACCGGAAGGTTGTGTGGCGCGTAGCGCCGCAACGTGTCTTCAACTGTGTGCATCGAGTCAGACACGCCCAGGACGTAGCCATGCGAAGCAGTGTCGACAGGACGGCGCCCCAATTCTATTCGGCGAAGGAATTCTTCCATCGAAAATGGTTTGGTCATGAAGTCGACCGCGCCAGACCTCATGAGGCGAACCGCCTGGTCTATCTCGCCGAATCCGGTGACGAACATGAAAGGCGGGACATTCGGAAGCTTCGCAAGTTCGTTGAACACATCTTCCCCGCTCATGTCGGGAAGCCGGATATCGCAGATGACCAGTTCCAGCGTGTCCGACAGTTCCGCGATCTGCTCAAGGGCTTCTTGTCCAGAATGCCACCAGGTCGGTCGCCATCCCTCGAGTTCAAGACGCTGAACGATGGAGCCACCCATCACCGGATCGTCCTCTACAACGCCAATTCGCGCCCGCTCAGGCTGCATTGGATTTCTGATCCTCCCACTCCACGGGCAACAAAAGGGTGATTGCCGTTCCTCCCGAAGATTTCTCGCCAATCTTTATCGTTCCTCCGAGATCGTCAATCACGCGCCGAACCATCCATAGGCCAAGTCCTCGGCCAGCACGAACAGCTGGCCCTGGATCCCGGTCGATAAGAACTCCGGCAATGTCTGACGGCAAACCTGGCCCCTCGTCGCCGATGACGATGGTCAACAACCGTTCTGTGCTAGTCGCAGCAAAGCTGACCTGACCGCCCTCGGGCGTGGCCGCACTGGCGTTCAATAGAAGGTTGAGCATAGCCTGACGCACCAATCCTCCACTTACTGGAAGTTCGCTGGTTGCTCGCCAAACCACGTCCCATTCAAGCCGCTGGCGCTTTCGACGCAGCTCAGGCTTGATAAGGAGGCCCACGTCCTCAAGATCATCAGCCGTCAACGGACGCTGGGAGCGTTCCGGTCTGTAGGTCGCCAGTGCTGCTTCGACCACGTCCCGGATGCCTGCCAGACCACGTTCCACGAGCCTGATTGAGGTATCCCTGACCCCAGGCGTGTCTCCGTGCTGCTTCAACGTATCGATGGCATTGAACAGCCCGCCGAGAGGATTGTTGATCTCGTGCGCCATACCCGAGGCCAAGCGGCCGAGGCTCGCCAGCTTCTCTTCTTCTGCCAGTTGCATCGCCAGGTTTGCGCGCTCTCGCTCGGCACGGACGAGCGCGTTGTACCCATGGAAGAGGTTCGCAACCTCTCCTTCGCCAATTGGAATTTCGTTGTCGGCAATAGGTTCGGCGGCGCCATGCGCTGCAGACCGCATATGGTTCTCCAGGACCCGGATCGGCCCTACCATCCGCCGGACCAACAAGAAGCCGCCGAACGCGAACAGCACAGCCACGATCCCGTTCGTCACAAGCAGCGTGACCAACACCTCGCGCCGTTCGGCGAACAGGTGCGAGACATCGAATGTCGCGTGAATGGCGCCGATAGATTGTCCTTGATACACAAGCTCTCGATGGGCGAAGCCAGTTTTGCGGTTCTCATCGATCGTAACGGGTTCCGCCCCGTACCTTGATGCGTATTCCGGCGGGAGTACTGAATAGGCTTGGATCTTGTTCGGGTCGCTGGCAGCCAGGACGCGCCCATCAGACCCGGTCACTACAGTTTCTACAGGAGCGAGCGCCTCGTAGCCTGAGGATGACCGATCAAGCGCATCAAAGACTTCCCAAACGTCGCCGCGCAATACGGCAGGCACGATCGAGGATGACAGACCGTCCAAATAGGTCGATGCCAAACCGTCGAGGTAGCTTTGCTGCGTGCGGCTCAGTCGATCCAGAACCCGCTCTGAAATGGCGGCAGTGATGACAATCATCAGCAAAGCGACGATTGCAGGAACCCGAAACGAGACAGGGATCGACTGCCAGCGTCGGAACGGTGTCATCCGAACTGCCTCACCACATCGACCTTGGCTGCGATCGTGTCGTACAGCTCAGGTGACGCAACAACGAACCCGTCAAGTCGGAGCATTTCAAGGACCTTGCGTCCTTCCGGGTCATTGGCCATTGAGACCAGGGCCTCGCGCAACGTTGCGATCCTAGGGTCGGATGCCAACGACTTTGCTGAAGCGAAGGGAGGAAAGCCTAGCCATTCGGATTTCCTGACGATCTTCGTGCGGTTGACGAGGTCTGGTTCGAGGTCCTTCATCACCTCCCAAACATACCCGTCGACGCTTCCCGATTGCGCCAACCCCGACGCGATCGCGCGAATGACATTGCGATGGCCATACGTGAAGAAGGTGCGCGAGAAGAACTGAGTGGGAAGCAGTCGATTTTCGGCGAGCAATGCCCGTGTGACCAGGAAACCCGAGTTCGAATCCGGATCGGAGAACGCATGGATGTCGCCGCGAAGACCAGTCCAGTCTGTCACGTCGCGGCCTTCAGCTGCGATGAGGTAAGATTGATATAGAGGCCTGCCGTGCCATGACGGTGTCGCAACCAGATCAAGATCAGCTTTGAATTGAACGAAGGGGTAACCGCAAATCCAGGCCGCTTGGATTTGCCCCGAGACCACAAGTGCCGTGATCTCCTGATAGGTCCTGCGGGAGACAAGTTCGACGGCACCCCCAAGTTTCGAGGAGAGATAGCCTTTCAGATGTCCCAGAAGTTCGAGGTCATTCGACAAGAAAACGGGGGTCAATCCGACCTTGAAGGTCCGATCTTCTGCATGGGCTGCATCCCGCAACGCAAAGGTAGCCGCGCCCGCCAAGGCAGCGGCCACGAACTCACGTCTGCCCAAATTACCAGTCGCTCCCAACGCCGCCTCCCTTCAGGAAGGTTCTGACAGAGCGTGATCCTAGCTCAACGTGACATAGATGGCGACGGAGGCGTTATCGGACCAGTCGAGGGACTTCAGGCGAGGAATTTCATGAGATAGACGGAACTCTTGGGCACCCCAAACGGATCAACAAAGTGATGAGGCACAACCCCAATCTCCTGCCACCCCATACGGCGGTACAATCGCTCGCTGTCGCTTTCCTGGGCGGTATCGAGAATAAGCAGCGAACGGCCCCGGGCCCTAGCCTCGTTTTCGACGGCGGACATCAAGGCCGCCCCGATGCCTTGGCGTTGAAAATCGCTGTGTACTAGCAGCTTGAAGACTTCGGCTCTGTGCGAAGCATTGGGTTCAGGCGACAGATACAATTGAACCGTGCCTGCTATCTCGCCTTCGACCAGGGCGCAAAGCAGCAGGCGTTCGCCGTCAGCAACGGATCTGAGTACCCCTCGCCAGTACGCCTCTGACTGATCGTTGCCGAACGGTAGAACGAATCCAACAAGCGCTCCATGGGTCACGCTTTCCTGAAGAATCTCCGCAAACCGACCTAGGTTTCGCGCGGTTTGATCCGCGTCAAATATCACAATCTCCATTGCCTCTCCCAAGCAAGGTCAGGATAGCAGAGGAAATTCCCCCGCTACGCGCTGGCCCCGCCAATTACTGTCAGCTTTCACCTAGCACCCGCTCGAAAGCTTCATTCCGATCCTGCCCGACGAAGGCAATAATCGCCGCCGCACCGAGTGAAAACAGGCAGGCAATGGTGAGCGCCACGTAATACTGTCCTGTGACTTCATACAGCCACCCGGCAACAGGCTGTGCAGCAACGCCTGCTAGGCCCCACGCGGTAAAGACTCGGCCATAAGCCCAGGCTGCGCGATCAGCACCCGACCACGTCGACACCAGCAGCGGATACAGCGCAATGAAGGCACCGTATGTGGCTCCCACCGTCCCAATCAACGCCACGGTGGTCTGGGGATCACTGGTATAGGTCAACCCAGCCAGCGCGATGGCAGATATGGTCGCCACCACCACGAGCGGCCTCCTGCTGCCGAAGCGGTCAGCAATCAGCCCCGCGCATAGCCCAGCCATGGCGTTGCCCAGTGACACCATCGCAAGTCCTGCTATCGCGGCCGACGTTGAATTCCCTGAAGCCAGGATAATTGGGACAGCATGACCTAGGACCAATAGCCCGGCAAACGCGCCCATCCCATACCCAAGCCATAGACGGAGAAGTCCGCCGGAGGAGCCAGCAGCATTGGGTTCATCGATGGAGACATTTGTCGTCAGCCGCGAAGCGAAAAACAGTGTGGCTGAGACTGAGGCAAGGCCAGCGACAATGATCGTGCTGGCGGCGTAGCCCGCGGCCAGCCCAAGTGCCGCAAGCAGCGCTGGGTACAGAAGTGAAAACCCGAATGCGCCTAGTCCATAAAACGCCGTCGTAGCTCCTATCGCGAGACCGCGGCGATGAGCCGGAACGGCAAATGAGGCTGAGTGCAACGCGAAACCATAGCCTGCACCACTGGCGAACCCGAAAAGCAAACCATAGCCCACGATCCAGCCAGCCCAGGTTCCGGTCAACGTGAGAGGGATGCCCAAGATCGGCAATGCGGCTGCCAGCAGGACCAAGCTGGAAGCGTTGAACCGTCGATACAATTTGTGTCCGAAAAAAACCGCCGCAGTAAGGCTCAACAAAGCGGCCGAATACACAAGACTGACCGCCAGGCGTCCCGCTCCAGTCGCCTGTTCGATCGGTTCCATCAGGGCACTGAACGCGTGCAAGGCCCCCATCCCAAAAGTCAGGACCAGGCATGCCGCCATAGCCATTTGGGATTGCAAGGGTGGTGGTGTTCTCGGAGGTCGGGACGGTTGCGGCATTTATGCGTCTTCAGAATCTTTCAAGCGAGCTTCTTTCAAGCCGCAAATGGGAAGGTCGGCAGAAGTCGACGTTCAAGTGCAAGGCGTGATAGTCAATCGGTTCGCCCTGGACTAACCCGGTTTCTGAAACGCAGACCGTATCGCCATCTCCATCGAATTGAGAAGCCCGCTGGGCGCATCCGTCCACTTCAAGAGGACGAGTTCAGAATCCCCAAGCGGCGGTAATTGGGTGTTATCGCCTTCGATGCGGAGTTCTGCAGTCAAAGCGGTCTGCGGAAGCACGCCAACAGCCATGCCTGCTGCAATCGCCGCCCTGACGCCCGCCAGGCTTTCGCTGGTACAGACCACCCGATAATCGATGCCCGAGTTCTCCAACAAATCGAGACAGCGACTCCGCCACCAGCAAGCCTTGTCGAACAGCGCTACAGGCAGCGGAGTTCGATCCGATAAATCGGTAAACGCTGACGTCGCCCAGACAGCTGGCTCCCGGTAAATCACGACGTCATCTGTCGATGTGTTTTCTGGTGAATGGATCGCGAGGTCGAGTTGGCCTCGTGATACCAATTCGGGAAAATCTACACTGGATCCACATCTGACAACGACCTGAGCAGTCGGCTCTGCTTTCGCAAATGATGCGAGGATGGCTGCCAGAATTGTCTCGCCATATTCATCGGGAATGCCGATGCGGATTTCTCCGCCCTGCTGGTGGCCCTTCATTTCGATGGCGGCCTGATCCAGTGTCGCGATCACCCGCCTTGCCAGGGGGAGCAATTTCTCCCCGGCCGCCGTCAAAGACACGCCGCGCCCATGCCGCTCGAAGAGCTGGTGTCCGACTGTGTCTTCCAGCTTCTGTATTTGAAGGCTGATAGCCGATTGGGTTCGAAACAGTCTTCCCGAGGCTCGGCTTACGTTCCCTTCCTGAGCCACCATCAGGAAAGTTCGAAGGAGATCGCTCTCGAGCTTAGGAGCCAAGCCATCGTCAACACTCATGACTGATATATATACTATTCGTTTTCCTCATGAAAGCTATCGGCCTACCCTGATGGCAGGAGGTCGCCATGTCCATTTCAGAAGCCTTTCCACGCCAATTCCATCGCACCTTCTGGTTCCTTGCGATCGCCTCAGTCTTGCTGGCATCGTTCTTATGGCCCGCGATGACGTTGGCTTTGCTTGGGTTCGTCGCTGCGAGTTTCCTCGACGTCGCCATCCTGATCGGCACAGGCCTTCTATTGTCGTCTTGGGTGACGGCAAGCGGGGCTGGCGCCGTCACGGCACAGGTCTTCAAGGGTCGCCCAATGACCACGATCCTCTTGGCCTCTATTGCAGGTACGCTTACGCCTGTTTGTGGCGTGACGGTCCTCCCACTGATGACAGGCCTTCTCGCGTCAGGTGTTCCACTAGCCCCTGTCATGGCGTTTTGGCTGTCATCTCCGGTCACGGATCCTGCGATGTTTGCAGCAACCTGGGCAACGCTCGGCCTCTCTTTTGCAGTGGCAAAGACTGTCAGCGCATTCGGATTGGGGGTTTTTGCGGGTGTCGCAACAACAGCACTTGGCAAGACCGATGCCGTGAGAAATCCGCTTCGTCGGTCGACAAAGATCAGTGGCGGATGCGCCCCGGTCGCCGCCAACGAGTTCAAGGCTTGGGTGTGGAGCGATCAAGAACGAACCCGGGTGTTTTGGGCTGACCTCCTACAGACAAGCAAGCTCGTTTCGGCCTGCCTGACATTGGCATTTGGTGCCGAATACTTACTACGAGGTCTGGTGCCCGATCACCTGCTCGGAACCTATGTCGGCGCTAACTCCCCCTACGCAATTCCGCTCGCCGTCTCGGTGGGAGCGCCCATGTATCTGGATGGATACGCCGCCCTCCCCATGGTCCGGGCCCTGCTCGACCTCGGCATGTCCCCTGGGGCGGCTCTCGCATTTTTGGTTTCTGGAAGCGCGGTCAGCATCTGGGGTGTCCTTGCGGTGGTGCCGATACTGCGGATGGCGACACTGGTGCTGTTCGTTGCTTTGGCCGTAATCGGCTCGCTGGTTGCCGGATATTGCTTCGACTGGTTCTGGGCCGTGTACTGATGTTTCACTTGATCCGAAGCCTAGCCGAATACATCCGGCGCGGATCAGCCCATTCGTCGAGTGTACGTCCGCTCTCCGAGTTCGACGAACGACTGCTGGACGATATCGGCATAACCCGCGAACAAGCCAGGGAGATTGACGCACGTTCCCGGTCAGCAGCAAAGTTCGATCAACCTAAGGCACATGGCTAACAAGAATGAGATTCCCAACCAGCGCTGTGGCGGTCATCAACGACGCAAGCCCCTGCGCAGGGGTTGCGGCCCCTGCTCGACGAAGGCCGGAACCCCAGCCTTCAGGACCGTCGCGATCGCATTTTGTGCGATCAAGCCGCAGGCATGCTGTTGCTAGCGTGCGGCTTGCCATACAGGTCGATGTTCGCATCACCCCAATCCTTCAGGGCAAGAAGGATGGGCTCCATGCTACGGCCGAGCGGCGACAAGCTGTATTCCACCTTTGGGGGAACTTGAGCGTAGACCTTGCGTGTGATCAATCCATCCTCTTCCAGCTCACGTAGCTGGTTGGTCAGCATGCGGGGTGTGACACCGGCGATGTGGCGACGGATCTCGCTGAAGCGGAGCGTGCCGGACCGCAGATGAAACAAAACGATCGACTTCCATTTGCCGTCGATCAGACCGATCGCCGCCTCGACCGCGCAGCCGGGCGTGCAATCAAATCGGGAATGGCGGATCTTGGCCATCGTAGTACCCTTTATGACACTATAGGCGATGTTTGTGCGTATTGATTAATCTGCATCATATGCTCAGCTTTGTGGCATCAGCAACAGGAGCAGAGTTATGAAGGCCATCGGATACAGGACTGCCGGCAGCATTGACCGTCCTGACTCACTCGAGTTCATCGATCTGCCGCGCCCAGTCGCCTCTGGCCACGACGTCTTGATTGAGGTCGAAGCCATCTCCGTCAATCCGGTCGACACCAAGATCCGGCAAGGCGTTTCGCCCGTTGCAGGGGAATGGAAGGTACTGGGTTGGGATGCAGTCGGCCGCGTCGTGGAAGCGGGGGAGAAGGTGGAGCGCCTGAAACTTGGCGACGCGGTCTATTACGCCGGTTCGATTACTCGGCCCGGCTGCAACAGCCAGTTCCACCTGGTGGATGAACGCATTGTTGGCCACAAGCCAAAGACGTTGTCGAGCGCCGAAGCGGCCGCGCTCCCATTGACCGCGATCACCGCCTGGGAAATGCTTTTTGACCGGATTGACATCAGGCAGCCTGTGCCAGGTGCCGCCAACGCGATCGTGATCGTCGGCGGAGCGGGCGGTGTTGGCTCAATCGCCATTCAGCTCGCCCGCGCGTTGTCGGATGTAACTGTCATCGCAACCGCGTCGCGCCCGGAGACCAAAGACTGGGTGGCTGAACTCGGCGCCCATCACGTCGTCGACCACAGCAAGTCGATCGCGGAACAGGTCGCGGCTCTAGGGCTCGGCGCGCCTGCCTTCGTATTTTCGACGACCCAAACGGATCTGCACCTCGACCAGATCGTCGAACTCATCGCACCTCAAGGCCGCTTCGGGCTGATCGATGACCCCAAGGTGCTCAACATCCTGCCGTTCAAGCGCAAGTCGGTCTCGATTCACTGGGAATTGATGTTCACCCGGTCGATCTTCCAAACTCCGGACATGGATCGGCAGGCCGAACTGCTCGACCAGGTTGCGCGGCTGGTCGATGAAGGCAAGCTCCGAACAACACTGAACCAAGTCCTGCGCCCTATCGATCCGATGAATCTGAAACAAGCTCATTCGTTGATCGAAAGCGGACGTTCCAAAGGCAAGATCGTGCTGGAAGGCTTTTGAAAGACAAGCAGGCGGCTTTCGCCTAGCCCGGGCCCGATAGATTGCCAAGGCGTGTCGCCAGCGGTTCATTCGTCGCGTTACCGTGGGTCTGGTCTCAGCTGTCTTCGTGCCCCAGAGTGAGAGAAGGGCGAGTTGTCCATGACGGGTTGAAGTCGGAGGAGAGGCTTCCGGCGCCGTCATGGAGGTTTTTGCCATGAACACGCAAGTTCTCGATGCCACGCATCAGGTCGATGGTGGCTTCAAAGTGGATGTGTCCCGCGGCGGGCGCATCGGTCGCGTCTCGTCGGAATGGTTCTCGCGGCCCGACGACGAGCGCTTCTTATCTCTGAACGAATTGGCCCGCACAGTTCGCGCGCGGGCCGAAAGCGGCCGCACTCGCACCGTCGAAAGCGATCGCATCCAGGTTGAGGCGAGCCATGGCGATCCAGAACGGCTGACGCTCATCCTCCCCGGTGCTGAAGCACCCGTCGCCCCAACACACTGGAGTTTCGGACAACTCGCAAGCCTCGTCGGCGCGCCCGCGACCTATCTGCGCCAGCTCCCCGCGGCGCTGGCCGGCATCAATCTGCAGTACGGTCTCGCAACGCATCGCAGAGAGCAGGTAAAGACCCTTGAGACGGGCGACGGTCGTCTAGAACTGCGGGCAGTCACCGGCCCGGACTATGGTCGGATCTACGACCATGAACTCGTCGAAGCCGTCCAGCGCATCGCCGGCAACGGCATCGGCGACACGCGATGGAAAGTTCCCGGCGTGCTCGACTGGTCGACCGGCGTCTACAATCCCGCAGTCGACATCACCAAGGACACTACAACGCTTTACGCCTCGGACCGCGACGTCTTCATCTTCCTGGTCGACGATCTCAATCCGATCGAAGCAGGCAAGCTTCCGGACGGATCGCCCGACCTCTATTTCCGCGGCTTCTACTGCTGGAACTCCGAAGTCGGCGCCAAGACGCTGGGAATTGCTAGCTTCTATCTCCGCGCTGTGTGTCAGAACCGGAACCTCTGGGGCGTTGAGGATTTCGAGGAGATCAACATCCGCCACTCGAAGTACGCCGCCTCACGTTTTGCGCATGAGGCAGCGCCCGCGCTTCTCAACTTCGCCAACTCCTCGCCGATACCCTTCATCAATGGCATCAAGGCATCGCGCGAACGGATCGTCGCGCGCAACGACGACGACCGCACCGAGCTGCTGCGCCGGCGCGGCTTCTCGAGGGCCGAGACGGCGAAGATCATCGACACCGTCCTGAATGAAGAAGGCCGTCCACCCGAAAGCATTTTCGATTTCGTGCAGGGCATCACGGCCGTCGCGCGCGACAAGCCCCATCAGGACGCCCGCCTCGAAATGGAGGCCAAGGCCAAAAAGATGCTCGATCGAGCCTCCTGATCGTTCCCAAAAATCCGGAAGCGAGGCGCGGCTTCCGCCGTCGTGCCTTACCGGTTTGCCTGATGTGTGGCGCTGCCCTCCAGAGTAAGAGGGCGGCGCTTCGCTTCGTGACGGAAATCAAATCCGAGAGAGAGGCTCTTGGGGGTCCGTCGTGGAGAACCATCATGGCCAAAGCTGCCAAGAAGAAGTCCGCCGTCGCAATGATCGTCTTTTCGCGGTCGCGCGACATTCCGTTCGACCGGATATTCCTGTCGGACAGCAACGTCCGTGAGATCAACGTCGAAGAAGGTCTCGAAGAACTCACCCATGACATCGACCGCCGCGAGGACATCGTGCAGGGTCTCAATGTCCGCGCCATACTCGACGCCGACGGCAACGAGACCGGCGATTTCGAGACCCCGGCGGGTGGGCGCCGCTACAAGGCAATTGCGCGACTGGTGGAAGCCGGCCGCTTTCCGGCCGACGGCCCCGTGCCATGCCTCGTCAAGAAGGCCAACGCGAAGACATCCGCAGTCGACGACTCTCTGGCGGAAAACATGGTGCGCCTCGCCCTGCATCCTCTCGACCAGTTCAAGGCGTTCAAGCGCATGCTGGACGGTGGCATGTCGAAGGAGGAGATTGCTGACGCCTATCGCACCACCCCGCGCTTCATCACGCAGCGTCTTCGTCTCGCCACGGCAGCGCCAGCCCTGCTCGATGCGTATTCGCGCCACGAAATGACGCTCGCAATGCTCGAGGCATTCACGGTCAATCCCGATCATGTGCGACAGGAGCAGGTCTGGGAGCGGATCAGCGGCTCCTGGCAGAAGGAGCCGTGGCAGATCCGCCGCATGCTGACTGAAACGACGGTCCCGATGGCCGACAAACGTGCCCGCTTCATCGGTATCGATGCCTATGAGGCCGCCAGTGGTACCGTCCTGCGAGATCTTTTCTCCGACGACAGCGGCGGCTGGTTGGAGGATGTCCCCCTCCTCGACCGTCTCGTCGACGAAATGCTGCAAGGCACGGCAGACGAGCTCGCCAATCAGGGCTGGAAGTGGATCTCAGCATCTGTCGAGCTTCCCTATGGCCACGCGAACGGCCTGCGCAAGTTGATCGGCGTGATTGAGGCACTCACCGAGGAGGAGAGCGCGACCGGCGAAGCACTGCGCAACGAACAAGACGAGCTCGAATCTCAATACAGCGAAGTCGACGAACTGCCCGACGCGGTTGACCAGCGGCTTGCCGAAATTGAAGCAGCACTCTCGGCCCTCGAGGATAGGCCCATGACGTTCGAACCCGCCGAGATCGCGCGCGCAGGTGTCTTCGTCAGCATCAATCGCGAAGGCGTACTTGTCGTCGACCCTGGCTATGTCCGGCCCGAAGACGAGGCGCCGATCGCTGACGACAGCGAAAGCGGTGAGGATGGCACCGAGGACAATGCGTTGGTCGACCACGGCGACATTCAGCGCACCGCCATCTCTATCGGCGGCCAACCGGTCGTCAGGGAGGATGAGGATGAAGAAGGCAACAAACCTCTTCCTGAGCGCCTGGTCGGCGAACTCACCGCCCACCGCACGCTCGCCCTTCAGAACGCACTCGCCGACAATCCCCACGTCGCGATGACGGCGCTGCTGCATCGCATGGTGATGGAGCGATATCATTTTGCAGCTCCGACCGGGTGCCTGGAAGTCTCGATACGCCAGACCTGTTTCTCGGCGCAGGGTGCAGATCTCAAGGACACGCTCTCTGCCAAAGCGATCGGCGAGCGCTACGATGCCTGGAAGGCCGACCTGCCCTCAGACGAAGACGCGCTCTGGGACTGGATCGCGGCGCTCGATGACACGAGCCGGATGGCCCTTCTCGCCCATTGTGTCAGCTACGGTGTCAATGCGATCAACGAGCGCCCAAACCCTTATGGCGGTTCCGGCCCGACCCCGCACAACCTCAATTGCCGTCTCGCTGGCGCGGACCGTCTGGCCCAAGCGACCGGTTTCGACATGGTGACCGACGCCAACTGGAGGCCGACCGTCGACAATTATCTCGGCCGCGTCACCAAGGCTCGTATCCTTGCAGCCGTCCGAGAAGGTGCGGGCGAGCGCGCCGCGACGCTCATCCAGCATTTGAAGAAGGCGGACATGGCGCAGGAAGCTGAACGCCTTCTCAGTGATGCTGGATGGCTGCCCGAACCGCTGCGGCTCCCCGCCGCAACGGACGTCGAAGAACTGGCGGCCGAAGGTGGCGCAACGGCTATGGGCGAAGCTGGCGCCATCCGCGACACTGATACCGACGTGGCTACGCCCATTGCGGCCGAATGAAGCCACCCTGCCCCGATATCTTGGCCCGCCCGCGATGGCGGGCCAATTCTTTTGAGGTCCACCATGGCTGAGACACCGCGCGATCTCGCTACTCACCTTGCAAACCATGCCGAGGCGGTGTGCCGGCACTATCTGTCAAATGGACATCGTCAAGGTCGCTACTGGCTTGTTGGCGATGTCCGAAACACGCCCGGTCGCTCCATGTTCGTTCGTCTGAAGGGACCGGGTTCGGGAAAGGGGGCTGCCGGAAAATGGACAGATGCCGCGACAGGCGAGCATGGCGACCTGCTCGACGTCATCCGCGAAAGCCTGCGTCTTGTCGACTTCAGGGACGTTGCCGAGGAAGCACGATGCTTCCTTGCCATGCCATATCCTGCCTCAGGCAAACGGATCGGCCAACAGGCGTCAGCCGAGCGTGGATCGACGGAATCGGCACGACGTCTCATTGCCATGGCGCAGCCTATCGGACGAACCCTCGTCGAAGACTATTTGCGCAATCGCGGGATTACGGCTCTGCGCGAAACCCGTGCGCTGCGCTACCACCCACACTGCTATTACCGCGAAGACGACTGCGCTCCAACCGAAACCTGGCCGGCGATGATCGCTGCCGTCACCGACCTTTTCGGGGGGCTTACGGGTGCGCATCGCACGTGGCTTGACCCCAACGGCTTCGGTGAAGCCAACCTCGGCCGTGCACCGATCTCCACGCCCAGGCGCGCCATGGGCAGCCTGCTCGGTCACGCAGTCCGCTTCGGCGCAGGCAGCGACGTGATGATGGCCGGCGAAGGCATCGAAACGACACTGTCAGTCCGATCTGCCTTGCCTCATATGTCTTCGATGGCGGCGCTTTCAGCCGCGCACCTGTCTGCGATCCTGTTTCCGCATGGGCTGCGCAGACTCTACATTGCGCGCGACAAGGATCAGGCAGGCGACAAAGCTATAGCAACACTGCTCGAGCGCACTGGTGCGGTCGGCATCGAGGCTATCGTGCTCAAGCCACGGCTTGGCGATTTCAACGAAGATCTCAGGCAGCTCGGTCTCGACGCACTGACCGCGAGGTTGAAGTTGCAGGTCGCTCCACAGGACATCGCACGCTTCATGTCCTCGGCCGTTTGACCGGTAGGTGATCGAGGCGGCACCGCAGCATCGTGCGCTGTCGGGTGACGGAGGCCAGCCTTGCACACTGCGAAGCCACATCCACGGCCTTCGAGAGGGCGATCGGGCGTCAGACGTGCCGGACAGGCAACGGCTTCGCCCAACGATTTTCCGGTGCGCCTCGACGAGGCGCTTTCCATCGCGAAACAAAATCGTCGGTCGTCACCATCCTCCACTGCGTTCCGGCCTTCCGCTGCGCTCCAGGTGCAAGTCCATCCCGGCCGACGCCTTCGTCGCCAAGAAGGCCGCGCTGGGCGTGGTCACGAGCGAAGGAAGACCTCCATGACCAAAGAGCACGCCACGAGCTACGAGCCGCACCACGCCTCTCCGACCGAACACGTCCTCCAGGAACTTCAGCTTTACGGCTACCGCCCCTTCGAGGATGAACCTGACCCTCGCCCGCTTCCCGAAGGCCACGTTGTCGCTGCCAGCATTGCCGACATCTTCGACGCTCTCGTCGTGGCACTTTCCGATACCCGCCTCGAGCCCGACCTCGAGGAACTGCTCTGGGGCACGGTCAATCTCTTTCATCGCGCAATCGGTCGAATTGAACGCGAGCTCGACGAAAATGAGCTCGCCCAGCAGCGCCTCCAGCGCGAACAGGACGGGTCGGAGGTGAAATCGGTCGAACTCGAACGCCTGACGGCTCAGGGACAAACCGTTCTCGAACGGCGCAACGTGTTCGAACTGATGCGCGACCAGGCAGCCGAACAGTTCGAACGCTCCACCCATTCGATCTGGCGGCCGCGCACCGGCTCGATGGTCAACCATCGCAATCTTACTGCAGCGCTGATCGACAGCCGGGACTTCCTTGCCGCCAAACGGCGCGCTGAAAACGATACGCTCCTGCCTCCCGGCCCCAAAATCGCCTTCACTGGCGGGCTCGACTTCAACGACCATCGCCAGATCTGGAATAAGCTCGACCAGGTTCACACCAAGCACCCGGACATGGTGCTGTTGCACGGCGGGAGCCCGAAAGGCGCCGAGCTCATTGCCGCCAAATGGGCCAGCCATCGCAAGGTTCCGCAGATCGCCTTCAAGCCTGACTGGGCCAGGCACGCCAAGGCAGCGCCGTTCAAACGCAACGACGCAATGCTTGAGGCGATGCCGATCGGCGTCATCTGTTTCCCCGGCACCGGAATCCAGGACAACCTTGCCGACAAGGCGCGCAAACTCGGTATCCCCGTCATGAAATTCGGCGGCGCGTAAGCGCCGCATTCCCCTACATCGAAACCGCACGACCGAACGGGAGGAGGAACCGAGTAAGTGTCCAGTCGGCGTTGGACAAAATTGTTAGCGTCGATCGCCTGTGCGTAGTCTTAAAGGTTCAATGGGAACAGGCCAATGATTATGGAAACGGTGGCGCTGCGACGATCCGATCCAGTTTTTCACGAGACGGGCCATGAATCTTGATGAGTGATCGTGCTTGGCCGTCAGACAAGCCATATCGCTCGGCGAGGGTGTGCGCTGTGTAGGTTGCGTCCTGTGCGATCTGCCTGAATATGTCCATTTTCTGGTTTTCGTCTGGGTCGTCAATCATTGCGACTTCCTCCCGTCCGTAAACGCAGGGCGAGGCTACGGCAGGCCTATTCGCGGTCGAAGGGCACTGCTGACAGAACATAACATAGGCCCACCACCCTTCGGCGTTTAAGATTGGAAGTAGGGATCGCAAAGCGGGCGCGCAGTGAGGGACACCAAGGAGTGTGGCTTCCCCCCAAACTGCTTGGCCAAATCGGCGACGTCAGCAGATGAGCCAACGATCGCCGTGACTGAAAGACATCGCGAAGCGGAGCGGACGCAATAGCGATTCGAAAGCATGCTGACGGCCGCCAAGTACCGGACGATACGACGGTGGACCGTATTGCCGGAAAGCGGTCGGGATCAGCGAGGCAGCCCCTTGTGGTTCCTCCGAGTCCGGTCCGTCAGCGAGCGCACCGAAGTGGTCTCTGCGATGGATGTATCTGGCCGAAGGCCGGCTATGCCTCGATCGCCTTCCACGCAATGGCTTGTTGCGACTTTCTTCCCCTGGCGCTACGCGGCCATTCCTCGCGAGCCAACAAAGTCGCTCCCGCGCCATCCTCCGCTGACGCTTCGGCCCGTGGGTGCGCCGGCTATCGCCTCCGGCCTGTCGATCACCATCGAGACCGCAATGGTGCGGGCTCGAAACAAACAGGATCGGAGAACGACCATGGCCACCATCGGCACCTTCAAGAAGTCAGGCAACAACGAATTCACCGGCGAAATCGTCACGCTTAGCGTCCAGGCACGCAGCGTCCGCATCGTCCCCGAAACCCGCGCCTCTGGCGACAACGCTCCCAGCCACCGGGTCTTCGTTGGTCGAGCCGAAATCGGCGCCGCATGGGCCAAGTGCTCCAACGAGGGTCGCGACTATCTCGGCCTCAAGCTCGATGACCCGAGCTTCAACGCCCCGATCTTCGCTAACCTCTTCAACGACGAGGACGGTGACGCCTACAGCCTGATCTGGTCACGCCCGAGCCGCCGCAACGGCGAATAAGGCCCGCTGATCCCCCCCGCCCGAACAGTACGGGCGGGGTGCTTTTCGCTCAAAGCGGCCTGGCGACGCAGGCCTCCGACAGCCAGGAACGCGGCTGCTTGCACGCTTCTCGCTAATCATCAGCAACATACTTCTTCAGAAGCTCGGACACGTCACAGGAGAGAACGATTTCCGTCCCAAGCCGCCCCTCGAAGGAGGCACCTGAACTCACAAACCCATAGCGGCGGCAAGGCCGGAGCGCGATGGCATTTTCCTCGTTTACGCTTTGCGTCAAGCGGAGCTTCCGGGACGATACACAGCGATCGCTATGTTTCCGGTGTCATCTATTCCAAGGAGATAGATTGTATCCCTGATATCGAAAGCGTCGATCTCCAATGGAACCGGCCTGTCGATGTGCTGCCATTTTCGACCCACGACGTAGATTTCATATCGAATGCGAAAATAGCGTTCGAGATGATTCTGATGCGTCTGGCGGTTTGACCAATCGACTATATGAAGCTTGAACATGGCGCGCACCAGATGACGCAAAACCTTAAGCTGGGCCATACTGGTTTTTTGGTATTGTCAGGGACAGATTTCCCCACGCCGCACGGCTTCCATCGCTGCCTGGATCGTATTTACCGCGTCGCACTTTTCTCTGACATTGCTCAAATGTCGCTCGACAGTGAATCTCGAAATTCCCAAGATGCAGGCAACATCCTCAGCCGCCTTGCCGGCTGCTATCCATATCAGCACTTCTCGCTCTCGATCAGTCAGATTGATCTGAGGCGATTGCCCACCTCCGCCATTCAGCCGGCGCAACGCTCGGTAGGCATGCACGCAAACTGTTTCAAGAATGGGAACGTCCTCAGGCAAAAGTTCAATACGTTCCCCCGCCGCTGTCACGACCGAAGGAGCTCGTCTCGGCTCATGGACAGGAACACACAAGCCGTCCCTCAGACCGAACTCTGCGGCCTCGCCCATGACACGCAATTGTCCAGTGGTCATCTCGGTGGACGACAAGTCACGCCAGATAAAAGGCTGGCCAACCAAGCGGCTGCGTGAGGCGCATGGATCTTGGGAGAAATGCTCACTCGCAAGGTAATGCCTGAGCCACTCCACTGGCCAACCGTCATATAGGATTTCGCGCTGCCAGGGTCCGACCTGCGGTGAAGGCAAGCCGGTAATAAGCAGATGACGAAAGCCGAAAGGTCGTAAGATATTGAGGAGTTCTTCCAAAACCTCCGCTGGCGTAATCGCGGCGTCAATTCTGGCGAGCGCACCAGTAAGTCTAGCGAACACCTTGAGGTTCATCGATCACACCCTCCCCAACGCTGCGGAACATGCCAGCGTTGATGATGGCAGGGCAGTTCACTCTCGTCAGGTGATTCCAGAGTTCTGCAAGCAGAATGCTAACTATAGATTGCATTCGTCTGCGCTTTATAAGCATGACTCCCAAGCATCCGGCTCAACAATTATCTCTTTTCCCGTCCCGCTGCGGGATACTTCAGCAGGTCCGCAGGTTCTACCTCCAGCACCGTCGCCAGCGCCTCCACCGTGTCGAGTGTCGCATTGCGGCGCCCGGCTTCAGCCCCGCTGAGATAGGCGCGGGCGCAACCGGCAAGATGAGCCAGTTGCTCTTGCGACAAACGGCGCTCACGACGCAGCCGCTGCAGGTTCAGACCAAATACATTGCGAAGGTTCATCGCGTGAATTTGCCGAATGTGCATTGAGCGGGGATGGCGACAGATAGTCCGTCCGCAATAATCCCCAGCAGCCACGACATATGGCTTCCGGGCAGCTTCAACTGCCTCGGCGGACGATTTATCCGATAAGGCAGCCACCAAACTCATTTGTTAGAGTACGTGGCAGCCCTTGCGCCGGAGCTAGCAGCAAGTGTGAAGACCTTGCTGATACCAGTTGGCCATTCGTCGGAGGCGATCAGTCCCGGTTCCCCTGCGCGGCGCTAAGCTCAACCTCCTTAGGTCGCCTTGTTCGCCGATCGAAGTGGTCGCGAATTTGCTTCGACTTCGTCCCGGCAATGTCGTCCTGTCAGACGTGCCGATGTCTTCACTTTATGCGCTGCTTCCTTTTGGGTCGACGCAGAACAGGGCTTACCCGCCGTTTCGTCTTCCAGTCAGTGGATGGCAACGCGACCAGATTGCTGTGTCCTTCGGGGGGCCGAGAGCGGACCGGTAGGTTTTGGCAGATGACCTATGGAAAGCGGACATTCGAGTTCCGGCGTTGCCGATCTCAAGGAATTTCTGTGCTGAAAGAGAACGTGGCGTAGAGTTATCTCTCTCGCCCGTGGGACTGGACGGACGGCATCCTGCGGGAGATGGTAGCACGCATGGTCACTACGATTGTAATGGACGGTTGCAATGAAGCTGCTCGATGACGTTATGGTATACGAGCCGCCGCTAGGCCGGGCGCCCTCAAGAGTATGCGCGCCAGCTGGCGCCATTTTGACGAAGGCCCACCCTAGCGTGACCGCCAAGAGCGCAGAACCGCAGAAATTTAAAGTAGTGGGGCTCTTCGCGGGGACGAGCGCGGCCGCTATGTCCGGCCGGAAGCCTATCAACCGATCGCGCGGCTGCATGCCGACAATTACATCGTCGCCGACAACCAGTTCGTGCTGAAGCATCCGGCCGAGCTTCTCATCACGAGGAAGCCGCCGGCCCTGCCGCAGCTTAAATGAGGCAGGAAAAATGCACCTAAAGGTGCTTGAGGGATAAAGAACCAAGGCCCCATGATCGTGTCAAACGAAGGCCGAAATCAGCGAAACCGGTAGCTCTAAGGCAAGGGCAGATCTGACTTCAATGACCGGCATGGGCGCAAAGCTGCCATTCATATCTGCGGCAGCGTGTGATCGCTTTGATTATAGCGGGTCTGCCGGCTTATAGATTGTCTAGTGTAATTTCACCTGACAGGTGCAGCTTATTCATTGCTTGAACGGCGTGCCAAACGTACGCCCGCACCACCACCGTTCTCGGGTATAAATTCAATTCCATTCGCTTCGAACGCTGAACAGATTGCCCGCAAAGTTGAAGGATGAGCTGATTTTCCGCTTTCGATTCGGGTTATCGTTGCTGCGGTGACCTGAGCACTGCTAGCCAATTCTCTGACACCCCATTTAAGAGCGGCGCGAGCCATCCTAATTTGATCCCCTGTTATCAAATTATATCCTTGACATAATTTCATAGGTAATCAGAATACCTTATTACAACGCGGCCGTGCAGGATGGGGAAACATCCTACTCGGCCTGACCAAACCCAAGCTGGTTGGAGCTCGGATCATGGCTGATTCCGACAATACCACAGCTTTGCCTTTCGTCACCCAAGAGGGACGAAGGAAGAGCTGTGCTGTGGATGACGATGCGAGAGGTGGCGGCGCTGTAGTTCGCGCTACACCCACGGAGCGCTTTGCCGCGCCTTTACTTGCGCCGCTCGACCCATGTGTAGTCTTGCTGCAGGAGTGGGAACAAGCACACCACATGGCCGTGGTTTTGTGCCGCCTGCAGCAGCGTCTTGAAACACGGATCAGGAACGCCCTTGGGTTTTCCGATCCAAGTTGTGAACTGGGTAGCGACCTGCGAAGCGCGCCGCAGGCATCAGCGCCGGCGGATCGGCAGAAGCGTTGGGACGAGCTTGATCACGAGGTCGGCTACTCCAGAGCCCGCGCTGCCGAGGCGCAGGCCGTTGAAGCTGAGGAAGAGATTCTCGACGCCGTTGCCGCCACACCCGCCCAGTCATTTGCCGGGGTGGTCGCCAAGCTGAAGATCATTGTCGGCTGCGGGGAGACTGTCGGGGACGCCTCGTCATTTCCCTGGCCGCAGATCCAGTCGGTTTTGGCGGATCTCAAAGGGCTGGCCGAACGCGATGCGCCCGACCTGCCGCGTTCTTCCGGCAGTGGGCACGGCGACAAGCCACCCAGCAGCGATCGCGGTCTGGACGAAGAGACCAATCGATAAGTCGTAAGCCATCCACTGCGAAGCTGAGCGCACTGCAGGATCGCGGAGGCGAGGCTTCGGTCCCGCGAGGCCACGCACACCAGACGTCCCTTTGTCGGTCGTCGGCGCAGGCAAAACCTTACAACAATGGGAGAGAGAGAGAAATGACCTTCAGAAGTTCTGTACGCCCGCGGCTTGCATTCATGTGGTGCGTTTTGCTCGCGCTGATCGTTGCCATGCCAGGTGGTCCGGCCTTTGCCGAGACGACCAAGGAGCGCATCCTACGCGAAGGCAAGATCGTCATCGGCATCCACAACCGGACGCCATGGGGCTTTCGCGATGAAGCCACCGGCGAGGCCAAGGGATGGCATCCTGATCTGCTCAAGGCCGCGTTTGCCGAACTTGGCGTCAAGGAGATCGACATCAGGGTCACCGAATTCGGCGCCCTGATCCCGGGGCTGCTGGCAGGCCGCTTCGATGCGGTGGCGTCCGGTCTGTCCATCACGCCGGAGCGCTGCCGGCAGGTCGCCTTCGGTGCTCCTGATCTCAAGGTCCATGACGCAGCCATCGTGCTCGCTGGTAATCCAAAACAAATCCATGGCTTCGACGATATCGTCAGCAAGCAGATCATCATGGGTGCCGGCCGCGGCAGCGTGTCGGTCAGGAATGCGACTGTAGCCGGCGTGCCGGAAAGCAACATGCTGCTGTTCCCCGACATCGAAGCCAACATCTCGGCCCTGCGCTCCGGCCGCATCGATGTGACGGTGCTTTCATCGCCGACCGTGATTGGGCTGCTTGCCAGCGGCAAGCTCAAGGGACTGGAGAGTGCGACACCCTTCGTGACGACAGATGAGCAGGCAACTTATGCAGCCGTCGCGTTCCGCAGCGAAGACCAGGATCTGCGGGCACTGTGGGATGAAAGGCTTCTGGCACTGACAAAGGATGGAACGGTGACTACGGTCATGGCCAGATATGGCTTTGGCGAGTCCGAGGTCGTGCCCAGCACCGTCACCGTCGAGAAGCTCTGTGGCACGGCTGGTGCCGGCAAATGAGCATCCTCGAGATCTGGCTCGGCATCCTGCAGGGCTTTCGCGTCACTGCTTTGGTGACGCTCTATGGCCTGGTCTTTGCCATACCCTTTGGCCTCATCTTCGGCGTTGCCCAATACATGACGACGGGTCCGGCACGGTTCGTCGTGACGTCGATCATCGAGTTCTGGCGCAGCTCCGCCGTCATCATCCTGCTGTTCGTGTTCTATTACGCCCTGCCCCTCGCCGGACTGGCGCTGTCGGCTATGACGGTCAGTGCCATGGTGCTGGGGCTCAACATCGGCGGTTATGCCAGCCAGGCCGTCAGAGCCGGCCTGCAGGCACTGGACCGTGGCCAGAAGGAAGCTGGCCAGGCGCTTGGGCTGTCGCGCTCCACCATCCTGTTGCGCATTGAACTGCCGCAGGCACTGGTCGCCATGAGCCCGACCTTCATCAACCAGCTTATCCAACTGGTGAAGGCGACATCGCTTGTCTCGCTGGTCACGCTGACCGACATGACCTTCCGCGCCAAGGAGATTTCGCAGATCGAGTACGACCCGGTGCCGATCTACAGCTCGCTGCTGCTCGCCTACTTCATCGTCTGCTATCCGGTCGCACTGCTCGGACGCTGGGTGGAACGACGCATCAACCCGGCATATGTGGAACGGCCCGCGGTGCAAGGATGCTTTCAGTCGATTTCCCCACATGAGGACGGTGCGGTCATATGTCCGGCCTTTCTGCGCGGCACATGACCCATATGTGGAACGGCCCGCGGTGCAAGGATGCTTTCAGTCGATTTCCCCACATGAGGACGGTGCGGTCATATGTCCGGCCTTTCTGCGCGGCACATGACCGCTGGCCTCGATGAAGTCCGCGAAACAGGTGGCTGGATCAAGGGGGCGCGCTTTGTGCGCGTCACGGGTTTCGGCCTGTCCTGTTTCGGGATTTCGTCCCGTGGGTTCATCGTCTGCTTTTGCACCTCGCCTCTGCCGGCCCTTGCCGGTCAGCTCGTATGGGCGGTCGGGATCTTTAAGCGGGGATCTCGTTCGCCCTTGTTTCCATTGGGTTGCGGTATACTCCACCTCTGGTCAACAAAGCCCAGATGATCCGCGCCGTCTTGTTGGCCAGCGCAACTGCCACGACCTTGAAAGGGCGTCTGCCAAGCAAGTCCTTCAGCCACGGCCGCGCCTTGTCGTCAGTTCGCACATGGCGAAGGACGGATGCGGCCCCCGTCACAAGCAGCGATCGCAATTCTGAATTGCCCATCTTGGAAATGCGCCCCAGGCGATCCTTGCCGCCGCTCGAATGGGCCTTTGGTGTCAGGCCTATCCAGGCAGCAAAGTGCCGAGCCGATTTGAAGCCGCCGGGATCAGGAACGAGCGCTTTGATGGCCATGGCAATAATGGCCCCCACGCCGGGGATGGTCGCGAGCCGACGCATATCGGCATCTCGCCTTGCTTGAACAACGATCTCACGTTCAAGTCTTTCGATCCGCGAAGCCAGGAGTTCAATCTGGTCGACCATCTCTGTGAGAGCAAATCGCGCAGCCGGCGGCAAGCGGCTATCAGCCTCATCCCGGATGATGACGGCCAATGCCTTGACGTTGGCAATCCCGATTGGAGCGATGATGCCCAACTCGCCCATATGAGCGCGCAGGGCGTTGATCGTCTGAGTTCTCTGACGGACGAGCAATGCACGCGTCTTGAGCACCATCACGGCTGCCTGCTGCTCAGCCGTCTTGACCGGGACGAACCGCATGGTCTTTCGCGTTACGGCCTCGCTGATGGCCTCCGCATCGGCGGCATCCGTCTTGCCGCGTTTGACGAACGGCTTCACGTATTGAGGTGGCAGCAGTTTGACGTTGTGACCGAAGACCGCGATCTCTCGCGCCCAGTAATGCGCACTCGCGCATGCCTCCATCCCAACCAGGCACGGCGGCAATTTCTCGAAAAAGCGCAAAACCTCGGCGCGGCGTAGCTTCCGGTTGAACAGCGGCGCGCCGTCAGCGTCGGCGCCATGAACCTGAAAAACCTGTTTGGCCAAGTCCAGCCCGATAGTGGTAACATCTTTCACGGAACGGTCCCTCCTTGTGGCGTTTGCAACAACGACCACGTTAGCACTTTGATGCTGTCGGAGCGGGCCGTTCCACCTCATCAAGGGAGA
>NZ_LMCL01000024.1:0-10236 GCF_001424795.1 Aminobacter sp. DSM 101952
CATCCCGTCAACAGCCTCGACGACCTCCTGCCGTGGGCCTGGAAAGCGGCAAATCCTGTCAATGCCTGACATCACGTGCAGCCCCCGGACGCTTACGTCGTTTCGTAAGCTTCCCGTCCTGGCACCTCGTTGGCGTAGTGCAAAATCGCAGCATGTGGAGTTCCTTCGCAACGTGGAGGATCTCCGGTGAATCTGAAACATTTCGAGAACACGGCACGTCAGTCCTTCTGGGTGGTTCACGTCGAAGCATGGCGTCAGAGCGGGTTGGCGCGCACAACCTATTGCCGTCGTCACCATCTCAACCAGCGTACGTTCGAGCGCTGGCTTGACTAGCTGATGGGCAAGGAGGCGGCGCGTAAACATGCGGAATCGCAGGCACAAGTGCGCCGTGAGCGGCGGCAGAAAGGGCGGGAGAAGAAGCCGCGGCGGCGCCAGAAACGCCGCTTTGGCGCGAGCACGGATGTGCGCAATCGTGCGCTCCAGGCGTTCTGGGCGATGCATGTTGAGGCGAAGAACTGGAGCGGGGTGGGCGTTCGCGAATACGCCGCGGCGCTGCATCTTTCGCCCTATGCATTGCGCCGTTGGCGCGACCGCTTGGACGACGGCGAGGTGGTGATCGACTGGCGCGCGCATCTTCATCCCTCCGTTCGCCCGGCCGTTAGCACTAGTGCTAACGAAACGAGGCCCGAAGGCGGCTTGACAGATGCCGCGACGGACGGGCCGACGCCGCCCCGGCAACCTGCCCGGCGCTTCTTCAGCGACGCGGAAAAGCGTGCCATCGCGCTGGAGAGTGACCAGCCAGGCGTGAGCGTCTCGGCTGTTGCGCGGAAGCACGGGATCGTCACGGAGATGCTGTTCCGCTGGCGCGTGCAGTTCGACGTGGCGCAAAGGAAGCGCGCAAAACTCGCATCCGTGGCGCTACCTGACGACACGCCGGCGGCGGTGGCACTGCAGAGGCTCATGCAGCCGCCCTGACGGGACGATGGCAATCGAACTGCCGGACGGTCGGCGTGTTTTTGCACCTGCAGGCAGTGATCCTGCTGATCCCGATCAGTTGGCGCTCGCACTGGAAGACCTCGATGCCGACATCGCCCCATCCGGGAAAGCATACCGAGCATCCAGACTCCACCATCGGGGCGGCCAGCCCACCGCAAGCCGCTGCCCGATCATCTGCCGCGCGAGGACGTGCGGCTCGACATCGGCGAGGCGACTTATCCGTGCTGTGGTGGCGCGCTCCATGCGATCGGCGAGAGCGTCAGCGAGATGCTCGACTGGGTTCCTGCCCAGCTTCGCGTGGTCCGCATCACCCGCCCGAAATACGCCTGTCGGACTTGCGAGACGGCAGCGCAAGCGCCTGCGCCGGACCGGCTGATCGCCGGCGGATTGGCGACGCCGGCGCTTTTGGCGCAGGTACTGCTCTCCAAATATTGCGACCACACGCCGCTCTACAGGCAGTCGCAGATATTCGCCCGGCACGATGTCGACCTCGCGTGCTCGACGCTCGAATGGCCGAGCTGCCGGTAAAGACACGAGAGTTCCTTGCACAACTACGGGAAGAGGACATCGACACGCCGAACGCCGGCCTGAAGCTCGTAGTAGCGACAATGACGGTAGGAAACGCCGTCAAATGGCTGATCGTTGGCATACTCGGCCTTTTCGCGGGCGTGGTGATGTTCGGGGAAAGCATTGCGCGAATTGTCGCCTGGCTCCGGCCGCCGCCAGAATGATCTTCTGCATAACGAAATTTCGGCATCCTCAAGCCCCGCCGCCGCAAGGTCGCGGGGCTTTTTTGCGTTGGGGAACTATCCAGCCGGTGTTTTGTTTCGAGACCGGAGCGATCCGCACTCCCCTCAGTACGGTCGCTCCAGCAGCGGGCCTATCGCTTCCGCGTCCAACCGGGGGCGGTGGGCCTTTCCGTGAGAACAGGTTGGGGAAATGACCGACGAACCTAGAGAACCGCTCAGCACGGAAGACTTCTTGGTGGGGCGCTTGATGGAAGAAACCGGCATCACGGAACAACAAGCTCGGCGGCTGTCGCTGATCTCGGCTATAACTGGTCATCGCTGTTACGAGAGGCACAGATTTTGGCGAAGAAACGTTAGCTGCCGGTGCTGGAGGCGTCGACCAACCGCACCGATGCCAACCGCGGCCACCGACACCTTCACTCCGTCGCCATTTACGTCATGGTAGCTTTTTGGGACAAGCCGGCAGGGGTTGTGCGCCAAAGATGGAACGACTTCTTTTTCTCCTCCCCGAGAAGCCGCAGCCGCTTTGGGTGAGGTACGCGACAACTACTGCCCTGATGGCGTTCTGCATCGCGGTCCATATCGAACTTCAAAGTCAAACGGGCTTTGTTGGTTTGTTTTTCCTTCTGCTTGGCATTTTCATAGCGGGTCTCTTATTTGATCGCGGGTCGGCTCTATTCGCGACCGCTCTTGGTACCATATTCGCCTATTTCGTCATCAGGCCGATGGCTCCCTTTCCCGGATATATGGCCCCCTGTATGCTGTTCGCGGTAACCGGCGCAGCCATCGGGCTCATCGCCGAAACTCTCCGGACAGAGATGGAAAAGGTGGTGCGGGCAGAAAAGGCTAAGGGTCTGCTTCTGATGGAGCTCGCTCATCGCACCAAGAACAACTTGGCAATGATATCCGCGATCATGCGACTTCAGGCGAGGGACTCCAGTGTGAGCTCATCAGAAGCGCTCACCGATATGGCGGCGCGCATTCAGGTCATGGTGCAAGTTTACGACCACCTCACGATACGCGCAGACCGAAAGGTTGTGGACGCAAGGGAATACTTGGCGGACATCTGCCAGGGGCTCAGCGCATCGATCAGCGGAACAAGCCCGGTTGCCATCAAAGCCGACGCTGACGAGCTGTATATTCACAGCGAACAGGCTGTGCCCATTGCGATAATCGTCAATGAACTCGTGACCAACAGCCTCAAATATGCTTTTCCAGACGGGCAAGCCGGTCTTATCCAAGTTGCACTACGGGTCAACGGTGACGTAGTCCTCTCCGTAACTGACAATGGCGTGGGCCTACACGAGGAGCGGCCTGGAGGGGTTGGCTCCCGCGTCTTGTCGCTGTTGACGCACCAACTGGGCGGGACGATAACTCGTGAAAATCTAGCGGTTGGCTGTCGCGTGACGCTGCTGATGCCCAAGCCGCCTGTATAGCGAAGCGTCCGTCCGTTCATGGCCAGGTCGACGGCCGCAGCACCTCCATCGACCCTCTTGTCCACCGGATTTCCTTCTGAGGTACGGGAGCAAGGTGTGGACCGTGGAAGGCTCTCCCGAGAAAGCAGCGCAACAGGCTGGCCTTGGCTGACTCGCCGACAGCACCCGCTGACTTCGGTGACCCGACGGCTCCACCCTCTACCGAAGGTAGACCAGTGCTTGAGGCCGCGAAGGAAACCCAAACCTGGCCGCACACATGGAGATAATCGTCTTCCGGTGATCAGAGCCCTCGCGCTCCCGATGGTCCTCGGTCCGGCGGCCCCAAAGCTTTCTGGACATCAGGTCCCCCCTCTCGGTCCAAACATTATCTTGCCGCCGACCCATCGAAACACGATTCGAGCGGAGATTTCTTGCCCGAAACAGAACCCCTGATATGTTCGGCAACTGGGGGTGGGCATGGGAATAAATCTGACTACGATTCAAAGACGATTGGCCATGGGCGCGGCGGCCGTCGTCGCCGTCCTGCTGTGGGTGCAAGCAGACAGTGTCGGGCTGGACGAGACACCATGGCTGATCGGTGTTCTGGTTATTCTTGCTCTGCTGTTCCTGGCATTCGCACCTAAGCGCGAAACCGGAAAGACATTTCCGGCCAGTTCCACCGTATCCGCCAACTCCAAAAACATCGCCCCTGCCAGCGCATTCCGTGCTGCCTACGAGATTGTCGAGGCGGAGTTCATGCCTGTCTTCGAAGCTGCCCAGCTTGGCTTAGAAAAGAACACAGTCACGATCATGATGGCAGACAACGTACGTCTGCACGCGGCCAAGCTCGCCTGGATCGCGACCGCCCTGGCGTTGGAGAAGGCATATCCTGGCTTCCGAAAGGGTCACAGATTTGAGTCCCTCGGACTCATCGCCGGGGTCGAGTTCCGGAAACACCTCAGGAGCGTGCCTGGCATGGAAGGCCCCGAAGCGAAGGCCAAGCTTCTCACGATGGCCGCGAAGGAAACGGCCGAATGCACCTTCGCGCTTGATCAGACCATGGCCAGAGTGTCGGCCAATCAGCCGATCCCGATGTCTCCGGTCTTCCAGAGGGTCGAGGCAGGCTTCCCCTTTGCTGCGATGACACGGCAGCAGCTTGCCGCGAACGATGCTCGCCTCGAAGCAGCATATGGGCCCGTTTTCCGGAAAGCCGTACTGGCAGCAAGCGCAGGATAGTCAGGGGGAATGGACATGGCTTGGGTCGCGGCCGCGATGTTCGGTGTAGCAGTCATCTACTTCGCAATTCACTATCCGGGCTTCAGGAAAGTGGTTCTCTGGTGCCTCGCCGGAATCGTCGCTCTGGGAGCTGTCGGTGGCGCATATGCGTACTGGGACTCGGTACGGCAGGCCAAGCGAACGGCTTATGCAAAAACGCTCATCAACGAGCGAGATGTCGACTTCTACGATTTGACAATGGGGTCGAACGGTCTCGGTGGCCACACGGTGAAGGGCACCGTCAGGAACCGCAGCAGCCACATTCTCGGGTCATTTAAGCTGCGGATCATCGTCCAGGATTGTCCCGAAGGGAAATGCGAAACGATCGGAGAGAACGAAATCTGGGAGACCTACATCAACGTCCCACCTGGGCAAGTGCGAGCCTTTGATACCTACGTATCCTTCTACAACATGCCTGCGCCGAAGGCCCAACGATGGAACTATGGCGTGATGGAACTCGAGGCAAAGTTGGATTGATGACAGACTGGCAGACGATTCTTCTAACAGCACTCGTGACGACAGTCGGAACGGGCCTGGTCACGTACCTTGGGTACCGCCTTACAGTCCGAAGAGATAGCGAAGTCGAACGCCTGAGGCACGCCACCTTTCTAGCCGTCCGCGTTTCCGCTGTACTTGATCCCTTTGTGATGAGCTGCGTGGAGGTGGTCGCTGATCGCGGGTATCGTGATCAGCAGGGAGAACTCTGTCCCGACTCGGTGCCGCCAACACTCGAATTGCCCCAGGACGTAGACTGGCGATCGATCGACCCGCTTCTGATGGACCGAGTTCTCTCTTTGCCAAACGAAATTGCGTCAGCCGAGAAAACCATATCGTTCGTTGCCGAGGTGCAATCCGGACCTCCAGATCACGAGGAGTGGTTTGAGGAACGGCGGTTTGCATGGGCAGGATTAGGCCTTTTGGCACTCGATATCGCGAGGGACCTGAGGGATCGATACGAGCTCCCTCAGCGCGATTATAGCCGTTATGATCCGAGAGACGCACTTGAAGCCGCGTTCCGGAAGGAAGACGAGATGCGGATGACGGGAGCCGAGAACGCCAAGCGGATCGTAAAGAAGTTCAAGGCGAAGAAAGCTGGGACGACGGGCTGACCTCATGAAGAACTGGACTGACCAACTCCCGCTTTATGGCTGCCTCACCGGGATCGAGCTTCCTGACAGCGGGTTTGAAGTCATCCCCGGAGTTTCTCTTCGCAGCGTCTTCGTAGACATGTTCGGCACCTCGCTGCTAGCCTTCGCTCCACCTCCGACCCCCAAAGCGCCGCACCCCGGACCGTGGGTTCCTATCAACGGCGGCTACACGTTCAAGAGCCGGGTTCAGGTTTCTATCACCGACGTATCGTCCTTCGACAGCCTGTCGCCTTCCGCAGTCGCGTGGCTGGTTGCAGCGATGCTGCGCCTGCAGCTGCCCTCACCCGTCAGGATGGCCGTGCTCGCCGCTATGCCTTTCGACAAAATGGAGGTCACGCATGAGCCTTGGCCCATAACGTTTGAGAGCGCGACGCATCAGGTCGGGCCATATCGCACCCCCAGCACGGTTGCGAGCGAAGAGGATTTTTTATGGCTGCGCACAGCGCTGCCAGTCGCGTCCCGCCTTTACCACGAGGAGCGATTCTTCAGGGCTTTCTCGGTCTACGACCAGGCGCAATGGAGTCCGACGCTTGAAATGGGGACCGTCCTTGTTTGGACGGCGATCGAAGCACTGTTCGACCTCGGAGGCGAGCGGGAGAAGACCAAGGCCATCTGCCGGGCGCTGGCCGACTACGTGAGCGACGGCCCCTCCGACAGGGACCGGGCCTTTCAAGTCATCCGCGACATGTATGGCATGCGCGGCAGCGTAGTCCACAATGGGGGCCGTGTGGCACCAGAGGACGCGATCCAGTCTTACCAGTTCGCCAAGGTGGCCTTCCGGCGGTGCATCATCGACGGGAAGCTGCCACCCTCTCCACAGCGCGTGCTGCAGTAGGTCATTCGACGAAACCAAGTCCCGACAACGCGCCATAGAGAGACCAACTGGTAAATACTTGATTTTCTTGGCGATTCTTGGCGCTTCCGACAAGGTTCGAACCTGTTACCTCTGCCTTCGGGGGCAGAGCCAGACATACGCTGCCCACCGTTATGAATGAGAGCTGGGTTGAGAAAATGGTCGCAGTGTTGGCGCGGAGCAATGCCTAAATAGGAACCCTCTCCGGGCTTTACGTGCTCTTCGGTCCTGAGGCACGAGGCAGCCGTACACCTGGGCCGCCGCCATTTGCCGGAATGAACTCGATGCCGGCGGTCTCGAACGCTAGCCGAATTACGTCGATCGTCGAACTCTTTAGCTGCTCGCCCCGTTCAAGACGGGCGATCGTATCAGGCGATACCTCAGCGTTTCGAGCAAGGTCTCGCGTTCCCCACCCCAGCGCGACGCGCGCCATTTTGCATTGAATTGCATTCATTTCGTAACGCAGATACGATTTTTGTTGATCTTCAGGCGAATTGCCATTATCGTAACCCTGATACGATTTAATACCTTAGCGGCCGCCAAGGGTGTTCAACCGCCGTTAGCGACCTAACCATAATCTAAGCTGTTTGGAGCTCGGATCATGACTGATTCCGACCATAGCATGAGTTTTCGGCGCGTCACGCGGCGGCTGGCGCTTGGCGGGGTGTTTGTCGTCAGCGGTGGGTGGACTTTTGGCGGGAATGCGCAGGCCCGGGCGACAGCGGCGACAGACGTTGTGCCGACTCCAGCACCAGACCCAGCGGTGGGGGTGTGGCGCAATTGGAATGCCGCATATGAGCAAGCAATGTGGCGCTGTGACCGGCTGCAGGAACTCGAGGCAGCACTTGCCGAGCGAGTGGATGGGCTGTGGACGGTTGTGAGCAGCCCCGGCGGCGAGGAGACCATTGTTTGCTCGAAGGCAGCGCTGGACCGGATTATCGGCGAGCGAACGGACATGGCGGAGATCCGCGCCAAGGCCGAAGCTGAACTCGACGCGCGACAAGCACATTTTGAGGTGGTTGCGACGGAGATCGGCTATTTCGAGGGACTGAGGGCTGAGCAGGCAGGCTTTGCAAGGGTCGCGGCGCTGATGGACGCGCTTTCCGGGACGCCCGCCGTCTCGCTTGCAGGCGTAGTGGGCAAGCTCGATGCGGTGTTGCGCAACGGCGCGGACTGGGAAGATCGTTCGGCCTTTCCCTGGCCACAAATCCGCTCGGCGCGCGAGGATCTGATGCGGATCGGGCGCCAGCTGACACCGCATGCGTTTTTCCCGGGCGGGTAGACGGTGAGGTTTGCCTCTCCCCTGCCCTACCGGACAATTCGCCGGGTGGCTTCATTGCATGTGGCTTCACGGCGGAGCCGGTCACGGTCAAGGCGGGTTGGCGCCAAGGCCTTGACCGGCGTTTCCAGCGTCGCGACAGGGAGCATGCTGCGTCTCCTTCGGAGAACGCGCCGAACGCAGGTCATTGTGCTCCACGTTGCTACGACCGCATTTTCCCCCTTCCCGGCCGGTCAATCTGGCAGCTTCATCCCCGCTTCGACACCACGAAGCGAGGAAGCCTATGGCAGAAGACAACATGACGGCCACCGACGCGTGGCACTACCCGAGCGAGCTCCCCGACAGGCCCAAAACCCATCCGGCGATCCTGGCTCTCGCCTGGCTGATCGGCCGCGGCATGGCAAGAGAGCAATTCGCACACGCAACGGACGCCAAAGCCGCCCCCAACTCTCACGCGGCCAATGCAGAACCACCGGGCGAAAGAGCCGGCGACGGCAATTCCGACACCAGCTAGACCGAGAGCAGTGATCATGACCATGCGCGTAGCACTCTATGCCCGCTACTCTTCCGACCAGCAGCGGGCAGCCTCGATCGAGGACCAGTTCCGGCTCTGCCGCGAACATGCGGCGCGCGAAGACTGGGAGATCGCCGGCATCTACCAGGATGCCGGGATCTCCGGAGCAAGCCAGATCCTGCGGCCCGGCATCCAGAAACTCGTCCGCGACGCCCAATGCGGGTTGTTCCAGCTGGTGCTGGCCGAGGCCCTTGACCGCATTTCCCGCGACCAGGCCGACATCGCAACACTCTACAAACATTTGAAGTTCGCCGGCGTGCCGATCGTCACCCTCGCAGAGGGAGCGATCTCCGAACTGCATGTCGGCCTCAAGGGCACGATGAATGCCCTGTTTCTAGGGGATCTCGCCATGCGGACCCGGCGCGGATTGCGCGGCCGCGTCGAACTCGGCAAGTCCGGCGGCGGGCTGTGTTACGGCTATCGTGTCGTCAGGCGCCTCGGCGAGCGCGGCGAACAGGTTAAGGGTGACCGCGAGATCGACACTGCTCAGGCAGAGGTTGTGCGCCGCATCTTCCGGGAGTTTGCCACAGGCATCAGTCCACGCGCGATCGCCAAGAACCTCAACGACCAGGGTATATCAGGACCTGCCGGCAAGCTGTGGAACGACACCACGATCCGCGGTCATGTCAGGCGCGGCACCGGCATCATCAACAATGAACTCTACATCGGTCGCCTGGTGTGGAACCGCCAGCGCTATGTGAAGGATCCTGCCACCGGCAAGCGTGTCTCGCGCCTCAATCCGGAGAGCGAATGGATCGTCACCGACGTGCCGGAGTTGCCCATCGTAGGCGACGAACTCTGGCAAGCAGTCAAGGCACGCCAGAGCGAGATCGCCGACAGGTCCGTCAACCTGACCACGGCTGTTCGCGCTCACCACATGCGCAATCGGCTGAGCAGCGCCCGCCGGCCGAAGTCACTGTTGTCGGGGCTTGTGTTTTGCGGGTGCTGCGGGGGGCCCTACTCCTTGCGCAGCGTCGACCGCTTCGCCTGCTCCAGCCACACCAGCAATGGTTCATGCCCGAACAAGCGCACTATAGTGCGGAGCGAACTGGAACAGCGGGTGCTCGCCGGCCTGAAGAACAGGATGATGGCGCCGGAGGCAGCCGCAGTTGCAATGAGGGCCTACGCCGAGGAGACCAACCGTCTCAACCGCGAACGCCGCGCCAATGCCGATGGCTGGAACGCTGAACTGGTGAAAGTCGAGAAGCAGATCCGCAGCATCATCGAGGCCATCAAGGCCGGCATGTTTCAGGTGAGCATGAAGGCCGAGATGGACGCGCTCGAGATGCGCAAGGTCGATCTCACGAACCAGCTTGCCGCCGCTCCCCAGGACAAGCCGGACCTGCTGCCGAGCATATCGTCACTCTATGCGCGGAAGGTCGCGCAGCTAACCGAGGCGCTCAACCATCCTGACGACCGGCCGCAAGCCGCAGCAACGCTGCGGTCGTTGATCGAGAAGATCGTTCTGACACCTGGTGCGAAGCGCGGCGAGATCGAAGCTACGCTGTATGGAGAACTCGGCACGATCCTGAACTGGACCGAGCGGCAGGCTGTTGGGCCTGCAAACAAAAACACTCCCGGAGCAAGGCTCACGGGAGTGTCGTTATCAATGGTTGCGGGGACAGGATTTGAACCTGTGACCTTCAGGTTATGAGCCTGACGAGCTACCGGGCTGCTCCACCCCGCGCCACCATATGCAGGAATTTCCTGCATGTATTCCGGTCTCCTTGCCTTCATGTAGGCATTTGCCTACGCGAATGCGAGGGATTTCGTGTTCTGGCCAATGGAAAGCGCCGCTTACGCGGCCCCTTGATCCCGTTGGCGGGCCATTTTCGCAAAGAGAAGATGTTGGTGACCGACACCGCGTTTTGCGATGTCCATATTACATGCCCTTGGCAGACCTGGCAGCGACTTACTCTCCCGCGTCTTGAGACGAAGTACCATCAG
>NZ_LMCL01000025.1:0-7494 GCF_001424795.1 Aminobacter sp. DSM 101952
AACATCTTTCACGGAACGGTCCCTCCTTGTGGCGTTTGCAACAACGACCACGTTAGCACTTTGATGCTGTCGGAGCGGGCCGTTCCACCTCATCAAGGGAGGCTCGTTGTGCAGTTTGATGTGGCCTTTGCACTTTCGACGGTGCCAACCATCCTTGGCGCCATCGGCATGACGCTGCTGGTGGCAACAGTCAGCTGCCTCGGTGCCTCGGCAGTCGGGTTTGGCCTTGAACTCATCCGCCGCTCTGGTGGCTGGGGCGGTCTGTTCGTTGGCTTCCTGATCGACTTCATCCGGGCGACGCCGGTGCTGGTCTGGCTTTACTGCCTGTATTTCATCCTGCCGTTTTACGGCATTCGCCTTGGTGCGCTTGCCACAGGCATGATCGGGCTCAGCCTCTATTACAGCGGTTATCTCGCGGAGGTGTTCAAGGCCGGCATCGATGCCATCCCCAGTGGCCAGGCGGAAGCTGCAAGGGCGCTTGGCCTTGGCAGGATGGACATGATCATCTTTGTCATCGCCCCGCAGATGCTGCGCAACATCGCAGCACCCATGGGCAACTACTTCGTCTCGATCCTCAAGGCGACGCCCTATCTGGCCGTGCTTGCGGTGCCGGAGATGCTGGGACGGGCCTTCGACATTGCCTCCGAGACCTACCGCTATGCCGAGCCTTTGACGGTCGCCGGCCTGATCTTCCTCGGCCTCGCACTCCTCATCTCGTCGGCCATCAAACACCTCGAAAACAGGCTGCTGCGGCCGACAGCGAGGTAGGCGTCCGGCGCTTACCCCAACGGCTGAACACACCCTCACAAATCCAGACACTTAGCTCGCTATCTTCAAGCTGATATAGAGATACTCCATGACCCATCCAGACGACAAAGCCGCCGTCCAGATCGCCTCACTCAACAAGTGGTATGGCGCCTTCCATGTGTTGAAGGAGGTCAACCTCACCATCCCAAGCGGTTCCCGCGTCGTGATCTGCGGACCTTCCGGTTCAGGCAAATCAACGCTGATCCGCTGCCTCAACGGACTTGAAGCCTACCAGCAGGGAACTGTCACACTTGGCACGATCCGGCTGGGTGACAATGCCAGGGAGACAGCCCTCGCCCGCCGGCAGACCGGAATGGTGTTCCAGAGCTTCAACCTGTTTCCGCATCTGACTGTTTTGTCGAACTGCACGCTGGCACTGCGCCGGGTTCTTTCCATGCCGCGCAAGGAGGCCGAGAGCCTGGCGCGGCATTTCCTGGAAAAGGTCCGCATTCCCGAACAGGCCGACAAATATCCTGCACAGCTCTCAGGTGGACAGCAGCAGCGGGTGGCGATTGCGCGGGCGCTCTGCATGAACCCGCGGCTGATGCTGTTCGACGAGCCAACCTCCGCACTCGACCCCGAAATGGTCAAGGAGGTGCTCGATGTCATGACCGGGCTGGCCCACGAGGGCATGACGATGATCTGCGTCACCCATGAGATGGGCTTTGCGCGCGAGGTTGCCGACCAGGTCGTGTTCATGGATCAGGGCAGCATTGTCGAGCAGGCGTCGCCGATGACGTTCTTTTCGACGCCCAGTCATCCCCGCGCCCAGTCTTTCCTCAACACGCTGCTGCATTGACATGAAGATGTCGCCGGCGGGCGAGACGCGCATCTGGACACCTCTTGATTTTGACCGGGACGGCAAGCAGCACGATTGGCTGAGACTGCCGTTCTCGACAGACCAATCCGCCTATGGCGTCATTCCGATCCCGATCACATGCATCAGAAATGACAAGGGGCCGACCGCACTGCTGATTGCCGGTAATCATGGCGACGAATATGAGGGCCAAGTCGCTTTGAGCAAACTGGCTCGTCAGGTCGAACCCCAGGATCTGCGCGGCCGCATCATCATTCTACCTGCGCTCAACTACCCCGCCGTACTTGCGGGGCGACGCCTCTCCCCGCTCGACGAAGGCAATCTCAACCGGGTATTCCCGGGCGAGGCGAACGGCACCCCAACCCAGATGATCGCGCACTATGTCAGCTCGGTTCTGCTTTCGATGGCTGACATCGTCATTGATTTGCATTCGGGCGGCAGGTCCCTGTCCTATCTACCCTGCTGTCTGATCCGCGTTGGTAAGACGGGAGCCGAAACCGCAAGACTCATGGAACTCATACATGTCTTCGGCGCTCCCATCGGATCCATCAGCGACGGCAGCGGTGGCGGAGGGGCAACCACTCTTTCTGCAGTTGCCCAGGCTCTTGGCGTTCCAACCCTCACAACAGAGCTGGGAGGAGGCGGCACCTTCTCAAGTGCTGGCGAGGCCATCGCCAGCCAGGGCATCTACCGCGTCCTCAAGCACATCGGCGTCTTGCCCAATGCCGAAACCAAACCGGCACCGCCTGTCCGATTGATGCGGGTCGCCGGGAGGGGCGCGTTCACCTATGCCCCCATTCATGGCATCTTCGAACCTGCTGTCGAACTCGGCGACTCTGTGGACACCGGTCAGACCGCAGGCTTCATTTTTCCTGTAGAAGGCTCCCAGAAGCCGCCCGAAGAAGTCTGCTTTTCTCAGCCAGGCCTCGTAGCCTGCCGGCGAGCGCCAGCCCTTGCTGCTCCCGGAGACTGCCTTTTCAAGCTCGTGACCGATGTCGGAGCGATGTGAGTAACCAGCACATGAGAGCAAAAATGATGGTTGGGCGCCGGCCTCGTTTCACGGCCTGAATAAGCGCACGGCCCATCAATCACTTCCGGTCAATCCCGGTTTTTTGGGATTCTCTCTGCTTTTCCACTGCTTTACGGGGATGGTCCGCAAATCGCAGGAGGATGCATGAAGCCGGATTCGTCTGAGTGGCGTAGCTCGCAGGCCTACGATTTCATAAGCGACGTAACTCCGGATGCCCTCGCCTGGGAATTCCTCCGCCGCAATCCAGCCTACCAGCGCGAATTCGCAGACATGCAGCAAATCAACCCCACGCCGAACTCCCTGTCCCCGAATGAACTGCGGTCGCAGTGGGGGCTTCGATTTTCCAGCAAATCCTGATCGCCCGGCAACCAAGCAGCCGGTTTACTGGACACCCGAGGTCGATCCGGGTGTTATCCTGCTCATCAACACGCCGCCGCTGCTGGCAGACGACGCGGACGTCGTCGCCGCTTTGCCGCCGGCGGTTTCAATGCGTGACGAGCTCGGCGAGCACCTGCGACCCCTGTCGGCGGCAAATAGCTGTCAGATTGCGCTGCTTTACGGCACCGATAGCGCGCGTCCCCTCGCCGCGATAGTACCTCTCGACGCCAAGGCGCCCGAACGACTGTCGTCCCTGGATAGATTTCTCAGATCGTCCAAGGGAAGCGGCGTGCCCGATAAACGCCTGACATCATCGCAACGCACTCGCCTCGGCCATATGCTTCGCGCTCTCGACGGCCGAATCGAAGGGGCTTCCCATTTCGAAATAGCCCACGCCCTGTTCGGTCCTCGCTTCATTGTCGCTGAAGAATGGCAGGATTCGCCATTTCGTTACACAACGCTGCGCCTCGTTCGCGATGGCCACAGAATGATTGCCGGCGGCTACCGCCAGCTCCTGCGGTTCCGGCGGCGCGAAGCCTGACTGCTCGTTGCCAAAGCCCGGTGGCAATGTGCCTGTCCGTGCGAAATAGGCTCCATCCATTCCGCACCTGAACAACGCCGGAGCCCTTCTCCATCATAGCCCATGTCCGCCGCTCGATCTCAGCGGCTTTCTCAAAAGTGATGGAGATGACCCGATGAACGGTCGAAACGCCGGCTTGCCGCCACGCTTTCTGCGCACCAAGGAAGCGGCTACATTTCTAAGCCTGTCGGCCAGGACGCTCGAAAAACACCGCACCTACGGGACAGGCCCCGACTATCGCAAGCTCGGCGGCCGGGTCGTCTATGCCATTGACGATCTCCAGGCCTGGGCCAATCGCGGAGCCATGACGTCAACGTCCGACCCACGGGGCACCGTGCTTCCGGCCAAACGCCATTCCCTTATGCCTGCGGCACATGCCGACCGCTTGGCCCGCTGATCGCTCGGCTGTTCCCCTTGTCGGCGCGGACTCGCCTACTTTCAGAGCGCGGACAGCTCGATCTGTTCCATGCGCTCCCCGGCGACTTCGCTCCTCGCGATGCACAGGACCTCATGGCCTATCCATTCTTTTCCCTCGCAAAGTCCAGACGCACGGCACCGATCGATTTCAAGGCCGGAGGCGTAACCATCCGGGTCGAAGCTGTGCCGGACCATGGCATGGCAACGATCTGGGACGCAGACATTCTGATCTGGGCCGCCAGTCAGATCGTCAACGCCCGCGATGCCGGACTACGGACATCAAGGCTGATGGCTGCGACGCCCTACGAGATCCTGACCTTTACCGGGCGCGGGGTCAGCTCACGCGACTATCAGCGCCTGAAAGCCGCGCTCGATCGTCTCCAGTCGACCACGATCGCGACCTCCATCCGCCAGCCAGCCGAGGGCCGGCGCCATCGCTTCTCCTGGCTCAATGAATGGCAAGAGCGGACCGACCGCGATGGACGGCCAGTCGGCGTCGAACTGATCCTGCCGGATTGGTTCTATCGCGCGGTCCTCGATGACGCGCTCGTGCTGACCATCGACCGGACATATTTCGAACTGACCGGGGGCCTTGAGCGTTGGCTTTACCGCATCGTGCGCAAGCATGGCGGACACCAGCAATTCGGCTGGAGGTTCGACTTCGTCCATCTGCACCACAAGTCCGGCAGCCTCTCGCCGCTCAAGCACTTTGCATACGACCTGCGCGACATCGCCCGACGACAACCCCTGCCTGGCTACCGCCTCGGTATCGAACACCAGGTCGACGGTCCTGATGTCCTCACCTTCGTCACCACCAATCCGGCCGCTTTCACTTCGCCACGCCTGGAGCGGAAACCATCCACGCGATTCGGGGATAAGCTGTGAATACGTTCGTGCTATCGGGGACCACCCCTGTCGTGCCATCGGGGACCCGACCTTCGTGCTATCGGGGACCGGAATTGACGATTCCTCGTCGGATTCCAGTGCCTTGCGGCCACCGTAACGTCTCTAACCCAGATTCTTTCAGAATCTTTCTAACGCACCCCTGCCTTCGCCGGCATGAGGATGACTGCCCCATAATTGCGGAGAGCTCGTCATGAACGCAGCACTCCTCACCCATGTCGAACTGACCTTTGTCGAAAAGAGGATCGAGCACTGGATCCGCTTCGGTCGGGCAGCGCACGAACAACGTATCGATCGCCGCCGTCGCATCCTCTCCTTCCAGCCCGGCACGATCTTCGCCTTTGTCCGCTGGGCCTCCAATGACTTCGGCACAGTGATCTCACGGATCGACATTGTGCGTGCGGTCGCCCGCGGCGAAGCCTATCAGACGCTGCCATTCGTGCGTCCGGGTGGCGACATCCTGCTCAAGATCGATAGCTGGCCCAAAGTCGAGCGCGTGCTTCAGGTGATCGATGCGATTGAACGTCTCGGTATCGATCCCGAAACCGTATCGCCCGATCACTGGCGACACATCCACAACCGAATGACAGCTGGCCAAGAGCCACGGGCGTACACGCTCGACCAGCATCGCGGCTTCCTTTTGCGCCTGAAGGCGAAGCCATGAGCCGCCTCAGCACCGTCCTGACGACGGTACTCGCTGCGACGGGCGTCGGCTATCCGGCGCTCACACCGATGCCGATCAGGCTGATCTGGAATGTTTCGGCCAGTGCACCGATCGGCCTTTACTGGATCGACTTCGACAGTCCCCTCGAAGTCACTGATCTTGTCGCCGTCGACGCGCCGGAGCCGCTCGCGATATTCTTCGCCGCGCGCAACTATCTGGCCAAAGGTGTCCCGCTCGTGAAGCGCGTTCGCGCGGTCTCCGGGCAAACCGTCTGCCGTTCAAACGTTCTCATCACAGTCGACGGCATCGAGGCTGGCACCGCGCTCGAGCACGATCGCGCGGGCCGTACACTGCCGACCTGGAGTGGATGCCTGCGCATCCCCGCTGACGAAATCTTCCTTATGAACTGGGAAGTCCGCGACAGCCTCGACGGTCGCTACTTCGGCCCCATTTCCATCGACCGCATCATTGGCCGCGCCATCCCTCTTTGGACCGACGAGGAGGGTGACGGCCGCTTCGAATGGCGCGCGACAACGCGGTGAGCGCGCCAGCGGCAGCGCAGGTCTCGCTGCCGCCCCCATCACTGCCGAACCAGAAAAGGAGTTAGCCATGCCACAGATCGGACTGTTCACGCGCGAAGGAGACAGCTTCTCGGGCCGCATCCACACATTCACGCTCGACCTCGAACTCACCATCGTACCGGTCGAACCCGGCGACGGTGACAACACACCCGACTATCGCGTGCTGCGCGGCATCGATGACGGACAGGACGTCGGAGCAGGCTGGACACGCACCAGCGAGAAGGCCGGGGAGTATGTTTCGTTGCAGATCGACGACCCGACCTTCCACGAACCGATCCGCGCACGCCTGTTCCGGAAGGGTGACGACGCGACCTCATGGTCGTTGCATTGGAGCCGTCCACGCGACCGCAGCGAGACGGCTTGAGTCATGCCCTGCCGCGACGTTCCCATCGCTTCTCGGCTGCGCCCAACGCGCAGCCGATCGGTCGCCCGACAGCGACACCCGGTTCGCCGGTTCGCGCTTCGTCTTCTTTCCGGCCTCCTTTTGTCGGCCTGCTCGGTCGGCCCGTCCATTGCGCAAGCCAATGCGGTACATCAATCGGAGCCCAGTGATAATTATGCCACCCACATCGCCGAAGCTTCTCGACGCTTCGCAATTCCGGCTGCCTGGATACGCGCCGTCATACGCAAGGAAAGTGCAGGCGACGCGCGCGCCGTGTCCAGCGCCGGCGCGCTTGGACTGATGCAGATCATGCCTGGTACCTGGGAGGAGCTACGCGGTCGATGGCCGCTCGGACAGGACCCGTTCGATCCGCGCGACAACATCCTGGCGGGCACCGCCTATCTGCGGGAGATGCACGATCGCTTCGGATCGCCGGGTTTCCTCGCGGCGTATAATGCGGGCCCGGCACGCTATGAAGGCTATCTCGCCGGCCACCCTTTACCGGCCGAAACCTTTGCCTATGTCGCTACACTTTCCACTCTGATCAACGGCGATTCACTCACGGAGCGGGCGTCGACGCCGGTGGCACCTGGTGACGCGGAAACGCTGCCGTGGCGCCGCTCGCCGCTCTTCGTTCGAGCCCCCGCCGGCACTGAGCCGACGTCGTCCGAGCGCGATAATCGTGCAGCGGAGGAGCGCTCCGTTATGCCCGATGACGTTGCCGTCACGCCGCGCTCGAACGGCCTCTTCACCGCGCGCACCGGCATGGGAGAGCAGTTTTGACGGTCGTCGCAGAAGGGCGTTGTGTGGCGGGCATCCGGCAGCGCTGGGCAAGGTACGTAAGCGTCCGGGGGCTGCACGTGATGTCAGGCATTGACAGGATTTGCCGCTTTCCAGGCCCACGGCAGGAGGTCGTCGAGGCTGTTGACGGGATG
>NZ_LMCL01000026.1:0-3785 GCF_001424795.1 Aminobacter sp. DSM 101952
CTCGACGAGCACCTCGCCCTCGCGCGGACCCTCGAGGTCCACCTCCATGATCTCGAGCGGCTTTCCGGCTCCGACGGCAACTGCGGCGCGGGTTTTCATTCTCTTCTCCAGGGTCAGATATCGAGGACGAGTTGTGTCGATTTGGCGCGCGAGCAGCAGATGGCTATCTGGTTGCCTGCGCATTTTTCCTGAGCAGTCTGGAACGTGTCCCTGTGGTCGACCTCACCACTGATTACCTTGATCAGACAGGTGCCACATATACCCTGTTCGCATGAGAGGAGAGGGCGCAAGCCTGCTTCCTCGAGCGTCTCAGCGATGGATTTGTCGTGCTTTACAAGCAGGACTTTTCCACTTCGCGCAGCAATCACTTCGAATTCGTCTTCGCCTCGAACAAGCGCCGCGCTGAAGCTTTCGGTGTGAATGCGGTCCGGATCAACCCCACCGCGCCGGGCTGCTTCTGTCACAAAATCCATGAACCCCCGGGGGCCGCACACATACACCGCCGATTTTTGCGTAACCGACGAAAAGGCTTTCGTTGGATCGAAGCGCTGTTCGGGGCCACCATCATCAAGATGGAGATGCAGTTTCGAAGCGAATGAACTTGACGCGATTTCGTCAATGAAGGCGGCCCTTTCAATCGAGCGCGCGCACAGATGAAGAGCAAAACTGGTACCCTTGGCCGACAGACGATAGGCCATGCTCAGTATTGGGGTGATACCTATGCCGCCAGCAACCAAGACCACATGGGTATCGTCTTCAGCGAGCTCAAAGTTGTTTCTAGGTACGCCAATTCGGATGACGTCCCCGGCCTGGAACGTGGCGTGTATGGCTGCGGAACCACCCCGTGATTGAGGATCCTTCTGAATCGCGAGACGGTAGATCGAGCTGTCGGCCGGATCATTCGACAGAGAATACTGTCGAATAACGTCGCCGTTCACGAAAACGTCGATGTGCGCGCCTGCGGTGAACGGCTGGAAGGCGTCAGTGCGTGTTGGCGACAACTCCAAGCATACGATATCCTGCGCAATCACCGTCATGCGACGGATGAGGGCAAACGAAGTACCTATATGTGCGATTTTCATCAGAAGCAGTTTCCAGGTCCAAGACCCCGGCGTCGCGGGTCGCTCATCTGGAAATGGTAGGTGGGGCTTATGAATTTCGGAAATTGGAATTTTGGAGGCCAGATATCTATGAGGCCGATAGGTCAGCTCGCAGCTGTGTATCTTTGATTGGCGACTGCAACCACCTGTTCTCGCAGCCAGTGAAGACCAGGATCGCGATCATGTGAGCGGCGCCACTGCAATACGTCTGTCATTATGGGCAGTTCAAACGGAACACTGACCGTTCTGATGGGAAGATACGAAGTCGCGCGATTTGCCAGATCCTTTGGCACAAGAGCGAGAAACTCGGTTCCCACCAATGCATCAGGCAACAATGTGAAGCTTGGAGCGGTGATCCCCGCTCTCGGTGCCCGTCCAAATTGTTTCAAGAACCAGGATTCGATGAACGTTGTTCTCTCGCTAAAGGCTTGGGCATGGCGGGCTTCCAGAAACTCCTCCAAGGAAATCGACTTACCTATGCGTTCGTTGCCCTTCCAGACGATGCAAGTGTAAGAATTGGGAGGCAAAGGCTCGAAGTGGCAATCCTCAAGCATGAAACGGTCGGGGATGATCAACAGGTCGATATCGGTCTTGAAAAATCGGGTGCTCGGCCCGCGGTAGAATATATCCACGGACGGCGCATTTTCCCGAAGTGCAGAGATGATATCAAGAATCAAGGTCGCCCAGACGTAATCTGAACAGGCTATAGTAAATTGACGATCCGAAGTCGCGGGATCGAAGGCGCTTCTCATCGACAAGAGGCGCTCTGTATCCGAAAGGATAGCGCGTAAAGGCACGATGAGTTCTTCTGCAAGCGGCGTAAGCGCCATGCTACGACCGCTTCTGACAACCAGCTCATCGTCGAAGTGCTCACGTAGACGAGAGAGAATACCGCTGGTAGCAGATTGACTGAGGCAAAGCCGCTCCGATGCACGGGTAATATTCTGATGCGTAAGGATTGCGTCCAAGGCAACCAGCAGGTTCATGTCCAGGTGCCGGAATCGCAAAGTCCGCTCCAATGAGGTTGAGGTTTGCGACACCATAACTCATCTCCTTGACGCAGGCCACAAAACGCCAAGCGGCGCCGCAGACCAAGTCCGCGGCACCGCATGTGTAACAGGACCGTTCAGCTCGCTTGTTCTGCCTGCAGCCGGGCCTCCACGACGCGTCTGGCTCGAACAGCAGGGCCATCCGTCTGTAGCAACACAGGATTGAGTGACATTAGCTCGCTGTTGTCGATCATGCGCTGCTGGGCTTCGATGACCGGCTTGTCCTCGTCGTCGAAAACGGCGACTCCCACGCGGAGGAGTTGTTCGCTCAATGCCACATCTTCCTGCCGAAAATCGCGCGACATCGCCCAAAAATAATGTGTGGTGCAATCGGTTTCGGGCGTGAGCAGGTGCGACGTTGGTATTGACAATCCCTCTTCAACTGGGCGTCCGACACCGGTCATGCCGACATCGAGAAGAAGCAGCGAAGGCGATGACCAACGCATAAAGTTCCGATGGTCACCGCGCTGATCCGAGGGGTAGCCGAGCATCTGGAAGTATTTGTTGGGGTATTGGTTGGGACGAGAGAACTTTGCCCAGACTTCGTGATCGGCTGGCTCTTTCTCCGGCTCGAAACGTGGCGGCCCCTCAGCGTTGGCAAACATAGGGTGGATATACTGGCCGTGGCTGAGATCGAGCAGGTTATCGGAGATCAGCTGATAGTTGGCTCTGACATGCAGGTAGCTGGAGACGGTCTGGAAACTGGGGTCTGTCAACACGCTGAAGTCAGCGATGAGGCTTTCGTCTGCACGCTCGGCCTCACCAAGCCAGAGCCAGGCGATACTATGTTTTTCAACCACCTTGTAAGCCTTAACGCGGGCTGCGCGCGGTATTTTGCCGTCCCCATGAGGATTTAGGGTGCAGGCGCCCGACGCATCGAAGCAGAGACCATGATAAGCGCACTCAACGATGTCTCCCTTGAGCTTGCCAAGATGCAACGGTACGAAGCGATGCGGGCAACGGTCTTCAAGCGCTGCGACTTCCCCGGACTCCGTACGATAAAATACAATCTTCTCGTTGGCGATCGTCCTGGCAAGCATGTCACGAGTAATTTCGTGTGACCAAGCCGCCGCGTACCAAGTGTTCTTGATGTAAACCATGGACTCCTCTCTGGCTCTATTATTGGATAGGTCCTAGGGAGCAGTCTGGCATCGTCGGTAGGATCCGAAAAATCGTGAATTCCAATGGCTACTATCGCAAACTCCGCTGATTGGTCGGACCAGGTGGGATACAATATGCAAGAGGTGCGGCGGGGATACTGTCTGCCATAGGTGTCATGGATGAACGTCAAGCGCTGATCGCGTTCGGGGCAATGTCCCAGAAAACGCGATTGAAGATCGTTCGGCTCCTGGTGAAGGCCGGGCCGGAAGGCATGGCCGCAGGCTTCATTGCGGAAGCCGCAGGGGTCTCCGCGTCGAACGTCTCGTTCCACCTCAAGGAACTGGAGCGGGGCGGCCTGGTCACCGCCCGCTGGGACGCGCGCTCCATTGTCTACTCGGCAGACTACCAGGCCTTGAGTGGCTTGATCCGCTTTCTGTTGGAGGACTGCTGCGCAGGCAATCCGGCCATCTGCCAGCCAGCCCTTGCGACGGCCTGCTGTTAAATTGGACGACGGAAATCATGTCGGCATTCGAAC
>NZ_LMCL01000027.1:0-3331 GCF_001424795.1 Aminobacter sp. DSM 101952
AGCGTTCGAATGCCGACATGATTTCCGTCGTCCAATTTAACAGCAGGCCGTCGCAAGGGCTGGCTGGCAGATGGCCGGATTGCCTGCGCAGCAGTCCTCCATAAGAAAGCGGATCAAGCCGCCCAAGGCCTGGTAGTCTGCCGAGTAGACAATGGACCGCGGCCCGGCGGGCGGTGACCAGGCCGCCCCGCTCCAGTTCCTTGAGGTGGAACGAGACGTTCGATGCGGAGACCCCTGCGGCTCCGCAATGAAGCCTGCGGCCATGCCTTCTGGCCGGCCTTCACTAGGAGCCGAACGATCTTCAGTCGCGTTTCCTGGGACATTGCCCCGATAGCTCCGGGCGCACGTAGCGGCCGTTTTCATCTATACAGTCGTCATGGACATGCATCTGCACGACCTCGCCGATCACGATGACGCAGCGGCCGTAACCCAGAATCCGAGATGCGCGGCATTCCATGGCGCAAGGCGAGGCCTTGAGATGCGCCCACCTTGATCGACGGAATGCCGGTCAGGCCCGCGAATTTAATCTCATCCACATCGCTAGGGAAGTTGATGCCGGTGGTGATCATTTGCTTCGCGCTTGCCATGTCCACCATGTGAACCACGAACTCATGACAAGAGCGTAGGGCCTGCCACCACCAGGCCTTGCCAACTCCCAACTTCTCAAGGTTAGATTATAAAGAAGTATATGAGCATACATTCACCATACTCTTAAATTTAGAAGATTCGCATATTCTAATATGCATCCTGGGACTGGCAACGGTTGAAATTCGTACTAGCACCTTGTTCTGTCTGGATACCGAGGCAAGGGGACAGGATGATGGCGACTAGTGTTGAGTTCGGTGATGTCAAGGGCATGCCCGAAGGCGCTTCAGCAGCGTCAGGCAAAAATCCTCATACAGTCGCTGCTGAGCAGACAATCGCGCAGGCGGCCCAGCAGCCTGCAGGCGATCCCGTTCCCGTCGATGCAGGCTCCGGCCAGCCGCTTCAGCAGACCCAGCCGACCGCGGCGGCCCCGGCTCAGGCCCAGGCCGAATATGTCGCCGACTCTTCCAATGTCGTGCACCTGCCGGCCAATGTCTCGATCGACAACATCAAGGTCGACGGCGACAACCTGGTTCTCGAACAGGCCGACGGCAGCGTCATTGTCATCAAGTACGCCGCAGCCAACGTACCGACCTTCCTGCTCGGCGATGTCGAGGTTCCGCGCGTTGCCCTGATCGCAGCGCTCGAGGCCGGCGGCATCAACGTCGCCTTCGGTGCCGATGGCTCGATCTCCGCAGCCACTGGCTCGACCAGCAGCTCCGGCGGCAATTTCGAGCTGCCGGCCGGCGGCATTGGCGAGGGCTTTGATCTTTCGGCCTTGCTTCCACCAACAGAGTTGCGTTTTCCTGAATTCGAGAGAAAGGAACTTTTTCCGGCAGCTCGCCGCAATGGTGCGCCCGCCATCAATTTCGAGCCGGGCACGACCATCGGCCATGGCGTTGTTGACGAGGCAGGTCTAAGCAGCAACGGCGCTATCGGCTCCGACCCCAACTCGGATAGGGAGATCCACTGGGGCTCCTTCACGCTTTCCGATCCGGATGGGCTGAGCGATCTGACGAGCCTGGCGATTGGTACTGGCGACGACAGTAATCTCAAGGTCGTCCCCATTTCCGGCCTGGTGGGCGCAACGTTTGAAGGCCAGCATGGCACGCTGACGATCATCAGTTACGACCCTGTTACGGGCGTGGTCTCATACAAGTATGAGCTCACCGAGCCAACGCTGGACGGCGCGGGGCTCGAGGCCGAAGTATTCATCCTTGTCGTGTCGGATGGAAATATCTCCTCCGTGCCTGCCACGCTGACCATCGAGATCCTCGATGACGAGCCTGACGCGATTGACGATATTCTTGTGTCAGTTGCGGAAGATGCCCCAGCCGCGGTGGAAGGTAATGTAATAGGCAACGACACGGTGGGGGCAGATGGCGCCGTGCTCTCATCCGTTACGATTGCCGGGGGCATGACGCCAGTCGCATTGGTAGGCACCACCACCGTCATAACAACAAACGGCATCTACACATTTGAATCGACCGGTGCCTGGACGTTTGCCCCGAACATCAATCTCAACAATGCAAGCGGTATAGACGCATCGTTTAGCTACGAAATCACTGATGGTGATGGCGACGTCGATACAGCGATTCAGCCGATCACGGTGACGGACGGCGCGGACGCGACAGCTTCCGGTTCGGCGAACCTGATGGTTGAGGAATCGGACCTCAACGGGACGGGCTCGACGCCGCTGACGATCACGGTGACGGACGGCGCGGACGCGACAGCTTCCGGTTCGGCGAACCTGATGGTTGAGGAATCGGACCTCAACGGGACGGGCTCGACGCCGCTGGATAYGGGCGAGAGCGACACCGACACGGGGCTTTCGTTCACGGCGGGTTCGGATGCGATCTCGCTGAGCTTTGCGGCGGGCCAGGCGCCGACGGTGGCGGGTCTCGACGAGACGGCCTCGCTGACCTGGGTCCTGGATGCCGGTGATGCGACGGGGCGGACGCTGCTTGGCCAGATCGGCGGAGCGACGGTGATCACGCTGACGCTTTCGGGCGCGGTGACGGGTGCTTCCGGCGCGACGATCAGCCCGACGGTGACGGCGGTGCTCTCGGACAACTTCCCGCACCAGAACCAGCCGAATGCCGGCACGGTGACGGTGACGGGGCTGGTGGTGAACGCCACCGACACCGACGGCGAAGTCACGCCCGGCACGGTCAATGTGACGGTCGTCGACGACGTTCCGNCAACTTCCCGCACCAGAACCAGCCGAATGCCGGCACGGTGACGGTGACGGGGCTGGTGGTGAACGCCACCGACACCGACGGCGAAGTCACGCCCGGCACGGTCAATGTGACGGTCGTCGACGACGTTCCGGCTGTCGACATCGTCGACGGGCCGAACACGGTTGCGGAAAGTGCGACGCTGGACGGCAGCTGGACGCTGAGCGACGGCGCCGACGACGTCGGCTCGATCACGGTGACGGTTGCGGGCCAGCCTGCGCAGACGGTGACCCTGCCTGGCGGGGCTGCTGCGGTGTTTGCTCTCGCCGAGGGCACGCTGACAGTGAATGCCGGCGGCACGTGGAGCTTTGTCGCCAACACCAACCTGGATTCGACGCCGGTGCCGACGGTCGGCTTCACGGTGTCGGCGACCGACGGGGACGGCGACAGCGACAGCGACAGCTTCACGATCACGGTGACGGACGGCGCGGACGCGACAGCTTCCGGTTCGGCGAACCTGATGGTTGAGGAATCGGACCTCAACGGGACGGGCTCGACGCCGCTGGATA
>NZ_LMCL01000028.1:0-1904 GCF_001424795.1 Aminobacter sp. DSM 101952
GCACGGTGACGGTGACGGGGCTGGTGGTGAACGCCACCGACACCGACGGCGAAGTCACGCCCGGCACGGTCAATGTGACGGTCGTCGACGACGTTCCGCTCTTCCACTCGGTGACGGATGCTGTGGTCCTCAATCAACCTGAGACTAGCACTACGGGATTCTATCAGGCTTCATTCGGCGCTGACGGCCTCGATGTCTTGCATGCTCTCTTGCAGAACAACGGCGCTCTGGGCGGCGACGCGATAGATCTCGTACAAACCACAAACGATCCGACGAATGGGGTCACGAAGGTTGTCGTCCAGCAAGCCGGCAGCGATGTCTTTACCTTCTATTACACGGCGACTTCCAGTGCCGTGTCGCAAGGTGGTGACGGAGGAGTTGCGATCAATGCATACTCGAACCCACAAAATCCGGGTTCCAGCCAGTTCTTTACGCTGATCGTCAATCCCGACGGAACTTATGACTTTACCATTCACCAAAATGAGGTGTTGTCCGAAACGACGGCGACGGGTGACGACTTCGGTGCGTTCGGACCGACTGGCACGGTTGCAACCGATGACGGGTCACTGGTTATATCTGGCACTGGAGCCATCAATGCGTCCCAGAACGGCATCGGAGCTGGAGGAAATCCTAGCATAACGAACGGCGAATATATCAATCTGGCCTTTTCCGAAGAACAGACAGGCCATATCAGCTTTACGATGCAGCAGTGGACAGGGGGAACCAGCGCAAACGTTCAAGTCTACATTGATGGCGTGCTTTTCGACGTCAAAAGCGCTCCCGATACGATTGCGATTGCCAGCCCGACCAAAGCTCCAATCACGATAAATGTTGAGGTCAACGTCGCAAAAGCAGGGGAAGTGCTGCACTCTGGGAATACATACACCCTCTACGTCGCGGACGAATTTCAGGATGTAAAGGTTTCCCATCTGGGCGGAGCGGGCTTCAATATCGACAACATCAGCTACAATGAAGTGGTCACCGTTGATGACCTGACATTGAATTTCCAGCTAGGCGCTGCAGACACGGATGGAGATACGTCAACCCTTGGAGACCCGTTGACGGTCACGGTAACTAACGATGTCGTCGACGCGTCGCCATTCCATTTGGCCAACATTCTATCGCTTGACGACGACGCTTCGCTATTTGCCCTTGCTGGAGGCGAAGGGGCAGAGACTTTCATAATCAGTGCTGACGCCATTGATGGTTCGATCAACGACATCATCACCGATTTCAATCCGGTCGAGGGCGATCAGATCGATCTCAGCGAATTGTTGAAGGGCCTTTCTTCAACCACCGACCTCGAGGCCGGAGGCTATGTGAAAATCGAACAGAGCGGCACTGACTCAGTCGTGAGCGTTGACCAAACCGGTGGCGGCGACGCCTATCAAGAGGTCGCGGTGCTCCAGGACTTCAGCTACAACAGCTCGTCGAACGACATTGTGAAGGTGCTGTACGAAGACAATTCGGGTAACAAGAACCCGGATAACGTATAGAATGGCGCCTGGGTTGATTGAGAGGGACTGCAGTTTTCGATGACGGTCGACAGACCTGAAGCAACTGACGAAGGGGCGGGTGCTGCGGCTGCTCGCCCTTGACGTCGCGGGGATCGCGGAGTGGCGGGCGGAGCCGGATTTCCCGGACCTGCCCATGCTCGCGCCGTCTCCGCTGCCGGCGACCGACCAGGCGGCGCTCGGCGAGATCCTCGCCGATGCGCTGTTCGGCGAGGTTATCGAGATCTCCGACCTGATCCCGCATTTGCTGGCGCCCAGCGTCGAGGCTGCGGCGGGGCCGGTCGATGTCGTCGCAACGGACATGGCCGGGGATGCCATGGTCGCCATGGTGCCTTTCACCATCCTCTTCGAGGAAGAGCCGGGGCACGGCACGTTTTGAGAATGTGAATA
>NZ_LMCL01000029.1:0-1152 GCF_001424795.1 Aminobacter sp. DSM 101952
GAATGGACGATCACGACGGGCGGCAACCAGCTGGTCAACGACGCGACCATCGTCGACGCGTCGCTGATGACCTGCGAGCCGCTGCTCTTGCGCCCGCAATGGGGTGCGTTCGGCCGCGCGAAGCAGGCGCTGTCGGCCTGCTTCGTCAACCCGCTGGCGATCGAGCGGGGACTTGCCGCAACGCTCGACCTGAAGAAGCCGCTGCTGGCGTCTCGCGGCAACCGCGCCCTGTCGAAGAAGGACATGCTGCACAATGACGCCTGTCCCAACATTCGCGTCGATCCGCAGACCTTCGACGTCTTTGTCGACGGTGAACTGGCAACCTGCGAGCCGGCCTATGAACTGCCGCTGACCCAACGCTACATGTTGAGGTGACATCATGGATACCAGGACGTCTTCTCTTAGCCCGTCCCACTCGCGCGTCGGCGCCGCCCGTGTCGGCATCGGCGGTCCCGTTGGCTCCGGCAAGACAGCGCTGATCGAACGGCTGATCCCGGCCTTCGCGGCGCGCGGCGTGTCGCTGGCAATCGTCACCAACGATCTGGTGACGGCGGAGGATGCCGAGCGCATTCGCCGCTCGGGCCTGATCGACCCGGCGCGTGTCGCTGCCGTCGAGGCCGGCGCCTGCCCACACACGGTCATCCGCGAGGACCCCACCCTCAACATCGCCGCCGCCGATGATCTCGAGGTGCTGTTTCCCGATGTCGAGCTGATCCTGATCGAGAGCGGTGGTGACAACCTGGCCTCGACCTTCTCGCTCGACCTCGTCGATTGGTGGATGTTCGTCATCGACGTCGCCGGCGGCGACGACATTCCGCGCAAGAACGGGCCCGGCGTGCTCAAATGCGATCTTCTGGTCGTCAACAAGACCGATCTAGCCCCCTATGTCGGCGTCGATCTTGCGGCCATGGCGGCACAGGCCTTCACTGCACGAGCCGGTCGGCCGATGGCGCTCACCAATTGCCGCAGCAATGACGGCATCGACGCGATCGCCGACCGTATCGTTGCCGACGTATTGTTCAGATGACGAGCCATTGGCCCCAACCGCGTGTGACGCAACCCCTGGCGCAGCCACGCCCGGCAGGGGCGCGGAGCGGCCGCTTCGAACTCGCGCTGTCGCGGCATGGCGCGCGCACCCATATCGGGCGCCAG